>JAUYRJ010000085.1 GCA_030696845.1 Polynucleobacter sp. | reverse complement strand
GTCACTCTGCCGGACGGATCAAAACGCGAGTTTGAAGCTCCGGTGCGTGTCATGGACGTTGCACAAAGCATAGGAAGTGGCCTAGCTAAGGCAGCCCTTGCCGGTGTTGTCGATGGGCGCATGGTAGATACCAGTTTTGTGATTGAGCGTGACAGTCAATTGGCCATCATTACCGATAAAAGCCCAGAAGCGCTTGAAATCGTGCGTCATTCCACTGCACATTTGTTGGCTTACGCTGTAAAGGAGTTGTTTCCTGAGGCGCAAGTTACGATTGGACCAGTGATTGAAAATGGCTTCTATTACGACTTTTCCTTTCATCGGCCATTCACCCCAGACGATTTAGCGGCGTTGGAGAAGCGCATGGCTGAGCTCGCCAAGAAAGATGAGCCAGTAACGCGTACCGTGATGCCGCGTGATGAAGCCGTGCAATTTTTCAAGGATCAAGGCGAGCACTACAAAGCCGAGATCATTGCCAGTATTCCGCAGGGGGAAGACGTTTCCCTTTATACCGAAGGTAAATTTACTGATCTCTGCCGCGGTCCGCATGTCCCATCTACCGGCAAGCTCAAAGTTTTTAAGCTTATGAAGCTTGCTGGAGCCTATTGGCGTGGCGATAGCAATAATGAGATGTTGCAGCGTATTTACGGTACCGCATGGCTGAAAAAAGAGGATCAGGATGCCTATCTGCACATGCTCGAAGAGGCCGAAAAGCGCGATCATCGGCGTTTAGGCCGCCATCTGGATTTATTCCATTTTCAGGATGAGGCCCCAGGCCTTGTATTTTGGCATCCAAAAGGCTGGTCAATCTGGCAAACCGTTGAGCAATACATGCGCAAGGTTTATCAGGATGAGGGCTATCAGGAAGTCAAAGCACCACAGATTTTGGATCGGGGCCTATGGGAAAAGTCAGGCCACTGGGACAATTACAAAGAAAATATGTTCACGACCGAGTCGGAGAATCGCTCGTATGCGCTTAAGCCCATGAATTGCCCGGGGCATGTGCAGATCTTTAATTCTGGGTTGCATAGCTACCGCGAATTGCCGTTGCGCTTTGGTGAGTTTGGCCAATGCCATCGCAATGAGCCGTCCGGCGCCTTGCATGGCCTCATGCGGGTTCGTGGTTTTACCCAAGACGATGGTCATATCTTCTGTACTGAGGATCAAATTCAGCCGGAAGTGGCTAGCTTTGATAGGGCGGTTCGAGCGGTCTACACTGATTTTGGCTTTACGGAGGTTGCGGTTAAATTGGCTTTGCGCCCCGCCAAGCGGGTTGGCGATGATGCTATTTGGGATAAGGCTGAAGAGGCATTACGCGGTGCTCTGCGGGCATCTGGCCAAACCTGGGAAGAATTGCCCGGCGAAGGTGCGTTTTATGGTCCCAAAATCGAATACCACCTCAAAGACTCGATTGGTCGCTCATGGCAGTGCGGCACGATGCAGGTGGATTTTTCGATGCCGGCTCGCCTAGGGGCGGAATACGTTGCCGAAGACAATACCCGCAAAGTTCCCGTGATGCTGCACCGAGCGATCGTGGGCTCTTTGGAGCGTTTCATTGGTATTTTGATTGAAAATCACGCTGGAAATATGCCGGTTTGGCTCGCTCCAACACAGGCGGTGGTCCTTAATATTTCCGAAAATTCAGCTGCTTACGCCCAAGAAATCCAGCAAATGCTGAAAAAACAAGGGTTTAGGGTAGACGCAGATTTGCGGAATGAGAAAATTACGTATAAAATACGCGAGCACGCATTGCAAAAGCTCCCTTATTTGCTCGTAGTTGGCGATAAAGAGCGCGAAAGTAATACGGTAGCCGTTCGTGCCCGTGGCGGAGTGGATCTAGGCGTAATGCCTTTAGACGCATTCGTTGCCCGACTCCAGCAGGATATATCCCAGAAGGTCGGTCCCGAGCTGAATTAAGCTAGGGGGTGACGGTTTTTATTGTTTTTGATAGAGGAATTAGAAGATCGCTACTGAAAAATTGCAGCGCATTAATCGGGAAATTACTGCTCCCGAGGTGCGTTTGGTTGGAATCGATGGGGAAGCCCTCGGTGTAGTTAAATTGAACGAAGCCCTGGCTTTGGCAGAAGAGAAAGAAACCGATTTGGTTGAAATTGCTCCGACTGCAGTGCCGCCGGTAGTCCGCTTAATGGACTTTGGTAAGTTTAAGTACCAAGAAGCCAAGCGTCAGCATGAAGCCAAGCTGAAGCAAAAGGTGATTCAGGTGAAGGAAGTCAAATTCCGTCCTGGCACCGATGATGGTGACTACGGTGTCAAACTACGCAATCTAATCCGCTTTTTGGAAGACGGTGACAAGACGAAGATTACGCTGCGGTTTCGGGGTCGTGAAATGGCCCATCAAGAAATCGGAGTACGGATGTTGGAGCGTTTGAAGTTGGACTTGCAAGAGCATGGCCAGGTTGAACAGTTCCCCAAGATGGAAGGCCGGCAAATGGTGATGGTATTAGCGCCCATTCGCAAGGTAAAGGCTTAAGTCGTTTTTTGTAGGGAGGTGCCATTAGGCACTGGCAGTGAGAAGCGTTTCTAGGTACAGGAAGAATAACCGTCGGTTATCACCTAAGTAGCGCGAATGAAAGAAGGGGAACTTCATGCCCAAAATGAAGAGTAAGAGTAGCGCCAAAAAGCGCTTCACGGTTCGCGCAGGCGGATCGATCAAGCGAGGTCAGGCTTTCAAACGCCACATCCTCACCAAGAAAACAACCAAGAATAAGCGTCACTTGCGTGGCTCAACCGAAGTGGCGAAAGCAGACGTTAAGTCGATTCGCTCAATGCTTCCGTACGCTTAACCTCAGACTAATTTAGGAGAATTCAATGCCAAGAGTCAAACGTGGGGTTACAGCAAGAGCCCGTCATAAGAAAGTCACCGATGCCGCAACTGGCTATCGCGGACGTCGTAAAAATGTATTCCGTATCGCTAAAGAAGCGGTTATGCGTGCCGGGCAATATGCCTACCGCGATCGCCGTAATAAAAAGCGTGTATTTCGCGCATTGTGGATTGCCCGTATTAATGCGGCCGTTCGCGAGCACGATATGACCTATAGCGTATTTATGAATGGCATGAAGAAGGCGGAGATCGAACTCGATCGCAAAGTGCTTTCCGATATGGCAATCATGGACAAAGAGGCGTTTGCCGCTTTGGTTACGCGGATCAAGTCCGTCGTAAACGCCGCAGCTTAATTACAAGCTGAGATGGTTTCTCTCGACCACATTGTCGAGGATGCCAAACGCGATTTCACCAAGGCCGCCGATGCAGCAGCCTTGGAGGACGCGAAAGCCAGGTATCTCGGTAAATCAGGTGTTCTCACTGAGCGTTTAAAAGCGCTCGGAGGGATGTCGCCTGACGAGCGCAAGAGTGCTGGTGCGCAAATTAATCAAGTGAAAACAGCGGTAGAGGCAGCGCTTCAAGAGCGTCGCCAAGCGCTGGCTAATGCCGTTCTGCAAGAGCGCCTTGCGGCCGAGTCGATCGATGTTTCTTTACCTGGCCGCGGGCAGGCTGTAGGTAGCCTGCATCCCGTTATGCGCACATGGGAGCGGGTTGAGGCTATCTTTCATTCGATCGGGTTTGATGTTGCTGATGGTCCGGAGATCGAAACCGATTGGTTTAACTTCACCGCTTTAAATAGCCCCGAGAATCACCCTGCGCGATCAATGCAAGATACGTTTTATGTTGACGGCCATGACTCCTTAGGCAAGCCCTTATTGCTGCGTACCCACACCAGCCCAATTCAGGTGCGTTACGCTAGTGAGCACGTTAAAAAGTATGCTGGCGCTGCAGTCATGCCGCCAATTAAAGTGATTGCGCCGGGCAGAACCTATCGCGTTGACAGCGATGCTACGCATTCACCCATGTTTCATCAGGTGGAAGGGCTTTGGATTGACGAGAAAGTCTCGTTTGCCGATCTCAAGGGTGTCTATACCGATTTTCTCAGAACCTTTTTTGAGACCGATGCGCTGCAAGTACGCTTTAGGCCATCTTATTTCCCCTTTACTGAGCCGTCGGCCGAAATTGATATGGCCTTTGGTAGCGGCAAGTTGGCGGGTCGCTGGTTAGAAATTTCGGGGGCCGGGCAAGTGCATCCGAATGTATTACGTAATATGGGTATTGATCCTGAGCGCTATACCGGCTTCGCATTCGGTTCTGGCCTCGAGCGCATGACGATGCTCCGCTATGGCGTGGATGATTTACGTCTCTTTTTTGAAAATGATTTGCGCTTTTTAGCGCAGTTTCCCGCTTAACGCTTCAATACTGAAATTGATCTAGCCCATGCAATTCTCTGAATCCTGGCTCCGTCAGTATGTTAATCCCGCTCTGGATAGCGAGGCCCTTGGTCACGCGATGACCATGGCCGGACTCGAGGTGGAGGAGCAGTATCCCGTTGCGCCGCCGTTCACCCAAGTCGTAGTCGCTGAAATTCTATCGGCAGAACAGCATCCCGATGCGGATCGCTTGCGGGTATGCAAAGTGAACGCGGGCACAGGTAGTGAGTTGCAAATTGTATGTGGCGCCCCAAATGCCCGTGCTGGGATCAAGATTCCGTGCGCCCTAGTTGGCGCATTGCTTCCGCCTGCGGAAGTGGGCGGCAAGCCATTTCAGATTAAGGTCGGCAAGCTGCGCGGTGTTGAGAGTCAAGGCATGCTTTGCTCAGGACGCGAGCTGGGCCTGGGCGAAGACCATGAGGGCATTCTCGAGTTACCACTGGATGCGCCAGTCGGTAGCAATATTCGTGAGTACCTTGGTCTGGATGATCAGATCTACATCATCAAACTCACACCGAATAAAGCGGACTGCTTATCGCTAACTGGTTTGGCGCGTGAGGTATCGGCGATTACCGGCGCAGCCCTGTGCGGCCCGACGTGGAAGGCCCCAGTAGCCAGTATTAGCGATAGGCTGCCTGTGCACATTGATGCCCCCGATTTATGCGGGCGTTTTGCCGGCCGCGTGATTCGTGGCGTCAATCCAAAAGCCAAAACACCAGACTGGATCGTGCAGCGCTTACGTCACGCTGGTCAGCGGAGCATTTCGCCTTTAGTTGATCTATCGAATTACGTAATGTTAGAGATGGGTCAGCCGACTCACGTGTTTGATCTCGATCAACTGCGGGGTGATTTGCATGTGCGCTGGGCAAAGCCAGGTGAGCAGATTGCCTTATTAAATGAGCAAGTACTTAATCCGATTGTGCAGGGTGAGTTAACAAACCAGTTAGCTCAAGGCGTTGGCGTAGTTGCCGACAGTACGGGGCCAGTTAGTCTTGCTGGGATTATGGGTGGAAATACCACCGCTGTCAGCGATAACACCGTCAATATTTATGTTGAGGCTGCATTTTGGTGGCCGGCTGCGATTCAAGGTCGCGCACGACGCTTTAACTTCACAACGGATGCGGGCCATCGTTTTGAGCGCGGTGTTGATCCTGCCGCAACCGTAACTCACCTTGAGTATTTATCTTCTCTAATCCTTGAGGTATGTGGTGGTCAGGCGGGGCCGATTTCAGATCAAATTACGGGATTGCCCGAGCGCAAGCCAGTGACTTTACGCTTGCAACGCGCGATCGATGTGATTGGCATCCCCCTTAATGCTCAAATTGTCAGTGATGTGTTTACAAAGTTGGGCTTTGAGTTTACGGTGAAAGAGGGTGATGAAGTCCATTCATCGACTTTTACCGTCAACCCACCAAGCTATCGCTTCGATATTGAAATTGAAGAAGATTTGATTGAGGAGGTGGCTCGCCTCTACGGTTTTGAAAATATTCCAGATCACCCTCCTGTAGCTGCATTAAAGATGAGCGCCCCCTTGGAGGCTCGTCGCAGTATCCACCGGCTTCGTCATGCATTGGCGCAAGAGGGCTATCAAGAGGCCGTGAACTTTGGCTTTACAGACGCCGATAGCGAAGCCCGCCTGTCAATGCATCAGGGCGATGAAAGCAAGATCATTCGCGTACAAAATCCTATTGCCAATCAATATGCCGTAATGCGCAGTACCTTATGGGGTGGTTTATTGGGTAATTTGCGCGCTAATTTAAATCGCGGCAGTAATCGGGTGCGTTTATTTGAAGTTGGGCGTGTATTCATGCGTAGCGGCGCGCAAGTCGATTCTTCAGGGATAGTGGCAGGCTACGATCAGCCGCGTCGCATAGGCGGTTTAGCCTATGGCTCAGCACTGCCGGAGCAGTGGGCTGGCAAAAGTAGGCCAGTTGACTTCTTTGATGTCAAAGGGGATCTCGAGCGAATCTTTGCGCCTTTAGTTTTTATCAGCAGCGCGGCTATTCATCCGGCGCTACACCCTGGGCGGTCTGCAAAAATTGCCTTTCGATTGGGTAAAAAAACGATTGAGGCGGGCTGGATAGGTGAATTGCATCCGGCATTGCAACAAGCCTATGAATTACCGCATGCGCCGGTGTTGTTCGAGTGCGATTGGGATGTGCTTGCCGAGATCGGTTTGCCATTGCCGACGGAGATCAGTAAATTCCCTGCAGTGCAGCGTGATCTTGCCGTTGTCGTCAAGCAGTCCGTCGCAGCGCAAACAATGCTGGATGCAATGAGCGCTGCTGGGCAAGCTTTGGTTCGCCAGATAGATGTCTTTGATGATTTCCGGCCGGTAGCCGGCAGCAGTAGTATGGCGGCGGATGAAAAAAGCCTAGCGTTTCGGATTACATTACAAAACGCTAATGAAACATTGCAAGATGCACAAGTGGATGCTGCGATTGCAGCATTGCTCGGCGCACTACAAAAGTGCTGTGATGCGCGGCTGCGTTAAAAAATATTGCTACACTGCTTTTGGGAATCGTCATAATAGTTCGATTCGTTTGAAAAAAATAAGAGCCCATCATGAATGAAACCAGTCAGACTGTTACTAAAAACGAATTATCAGAAGCCTTGTTTGATCAGGTAGGTTTAAATAAGCGAGAAGCCAAGGATATGATCGATGCGTTTTTTGATCGCATTGGCGTTTCTTTAGAAGGTGGTACGGAGGTCAAGATATCGGGCTTTGGTAATTTTCAATTGCGTAATAAGTCGGCGCGCCCTGGTCGTAATCCTAAGACCGGGGAAATGATTCCGATTGCAGCTCGACGCGTGGTCACATTCCATGCCAGTCAAAAACTCAAGGATGCTGTTGAGTCACATGCTCGAGAAAACCGAGATTGATTCAGGGTTGGTATTGCTGGGCTCCCAGCTGCCACCCATTCCATCAAAGCGTTATTTCACCATTGGCGAAGTAGCAGAGCTATGCGGTGTTCGCTCGCATGTTTTGCGTTATTGGGAGCAGGAGTTTGCGCAACTTCGCCCACAAAAACGCCGCGGCAACCGCCGCTACTATCAGCATCATGAGGTGGTCTTGATCCGCAAGATTCGAGCGCTGTTGTATGAAGAGGGCTTTACGATTAGCGGCGCCCGCAATCGCCTTGAAGAGGCTCGCGGCGAACTGAAACTTCGGGATGAGCTTGAAGCCGTTCTAAAAATCCTGTCCCAGTAAAATAATCATATTCTTTTAGGAGAGCTGTATGCACCCATTTCATTTGGCCTTTCCGGTCGACAACTTAGAAAAAGCCCGCGCTTTTTATGGGGCATTGCTGGGATGCCCTGAGGGTCGTAGCTCGGATGAGTGGATTGACTTTAATTTATTTGGTCACCAGATCGTTGCGCACCTTGCCGAAGGCGAGGCGCTAAATGACGCGTATTCCGATGTGGATGGCAAAAAAGTGCCTGTCCGCCATTTTGGTATTGTGTTGTCTATGCCTGAATGGGAGGCAATGGCAGATAAGCTCAAGGCAGCAGGGATTGAGTTCATTATTGAGCCCTATATCCGATTTAAAGGGGAGGTTGGCGAGCAGGCCACCATGTTCTTCTTGGATCCGTCGGGTAACGCTATTGAGTTCAAAGCCATGGCCCAGCCTGATCGGCTATTCGCTAAATAAGCAGCTGATACAATTTTAGTTTTCGTCGGGGCGTAGCGCAGCCTGGTAGCGTACTTGCATGGGGTGCAAGTGGTCGGAGGTTCAAATCCTCTCGCCCCGACCATGATTTTGAATTTCCCTTGATCCCCCTTTTTTATCCGCACGATTTTGAAAGAGCCCGCCCATGAGCAACTCTGAACGCCAGCCCACGTCCTATTTTGGCTTAACCATCCCTTTTTTGGATTTCATTGGCGTAGTCCCTGAATTCGCTGAGAACGGTAAGTCTCGGATTTGCCTTGATCTGCGGCCAGAGCATTTGAATAGCTTTCAGGTGGGGCATGGCGGCCTCAGCATGACTTTGCTCGATTTTGCGATGGCTGCGGCTGCGCGCAGTGCGCATCCTGATGCGAAGGGCATGGTCACGGTGGATATGACGGTCAGCTTCATGCGCCCCTCGACCGGTAAACTGATTATTGAGGGCAAGCTCCTCAAGGCTGGTAAGACCATTAATTACTGCGAGGGTGAGGTGATCAACGAGGCTGGTGTTGTTACCGCTAAAGCCTTGGGCAGCTTTATGATGCGCCATTAATGGGATCATCCCATTACCATTTAAATAAGTTATTTATTATTTATATGGTAATTAAATAGATATTAACATTTATAACTATTCCGCAAAATCTATTATCCTAAAGCGGTAAATATACTAAATTCGAATTATTCACACCATATTAATTAATAAGCCAAATAGAGTGATTTATTGGATTTAATCCTGATTATGCTTATAATATGCACAAGCATGATATGCGATTAACTTTTATATCTTATAAAAAACATTCAATCGGAGAATCATTTAATATGCCGTCCTATCAGGAATTACTCGCTCAGCGCGAGCAGCTCGATAAACAGATTAAAGAAGCGATTCAGCGTGAGAAGGCGGATGGTATTGCTAAAGCTAAAGCCATTATTGAGCAGTACGGATTAGAGGCGTCCGACCTATTTAGCCGAAAAGCCAGCGCACGCGGCCCAAGCGGCAAGGTGGCTCCAAAGTACCGCGACCCGGTAACCGGTGAAACCTGGACTGGCCGAGGCAAAGCACCAAAATGGATTGAAGGTAAAGATCGAAGTGTTTTTTCTATCTAATTGAATTAATTATATTTATTAAAATTAAGGCCGTCTAGATGACGGCCTTTTGCTTGGTTTAGCTCTAGTTTGCTGCGTGGCTACTCCATTCGTATTTACGCCCAAGCCCCTCAATAAATACGGATTCGAGTGAATCAAATCGATCCCGGTTTATTGCATTGATATTTTCTGATGGGGTTGTTGCTGGGTAGCCGAGTATGAGGGGGTTTTCAGTAATGACCATTTCCTCGGCCTCCAGTGCTTGCGTTTCGTTTGGCAGGGGTTTTAATACCCCCGCATTTTCACCTGCCAGCTGCAACACTCCAGGGTGCAGCTGAATAAATCCTTCATCGACCAGGATGGGGATGCGCTGGGTTCGTGTGTTTTTGCTTAAATAATGGATTAAATGCACTTGTTCTACTGGGGGAATGAGTGCATCAAGAAAAATTAAATCAGGCGAAATCGAAACTGCCTGCATTAATCCCTCCAGACTATCGAGTGATATCTCCATATCGACTTTAAGTCGCCAGTGCGCCATGGCATCTGAGAGTGCTAAGCTATTTTCTGTACGGCGAAAGATACCCATTAACAGGCAATGTTGGCTAGATTTTTGTCGCATCGCAAGGGCTCGGCGGCGCAGTTGCTGTTCAAGAGAGCTTGCTAGGATGCGACGATGCCCGCCACGGGTTTTCCATGCAATTAATTCGCCAAGTTCAACCATTTTTTGGACGGTCCCAAGGGAGACATTAAGGATTTTGGCACTTTGTCGGGTGCTAAGGTATTCCTGGTCGGGGGTAATTGCTTTCATTTTTCCTTCATTTACTCGATTAACAGAGAGTTAAAGCATAAAAAGCATTTCAAACAGAATCTGTCGGGAGTTGATGAAAGAGCCGTAGGAAAAATCCTATTTGCCAGTCGGAAAGCGCTACACGATATCCGGATATTAGGGAAAGCACTTTCTAACGAGTTGATTATTCGTGTTAACCTAACGCTGTAATTGAGTTAGCAATGATCAATCTGCTAGAAGGTAAGGCCTTCGCGCAGACGGTTTAATCCACAGTTTTTTTCGGGAAACCCGATGAAAGGTGAGTATCATGATGCAGTCCTCAAGGGGTAGTTCTTACCTCTTTGGCGGAAACGCCCCCTATGTAGAAGAGCTCTACGAATCTTACTTGCTTGATCCCACTTCTGTAGCGGATCATTGGCGAGACTATTTTGACAATGTTAACCAAGTCCCCGCAGTGGATGGTTCAAATGGACCCGATATTGCCCATGCTCCGATTGTGGCCTCGTTTGCTGAGCGCGCGAAGCAGGGACCAATTCGGACAGTAACCGACTCCGTGGACTCCGAGATGGGGCGCAAACGCGTCGCCGTCCAGCAGTTAATCGCCGCTTACCGCAACGTCGGTAATCGCTGGGCCAATATCGACCCATTAAAGCGCACCGAGCGCCCCGACATTCCTGAACTCAATCCCGCGTTTTACGGCTTTACTGATGCGGACATGGATATTGTGTTCAATACCAGTAATACCTTCTTCGGCAAGTCGGATATGTCGCTGCGTGATTTGCTCCAAGCGTTACGCGAAACCTATTGCGGCACGATTGGTGCTGAGTACATGTTTATTGCCGACCAGACCATGAAGAAGTGGTGGCAGGAAAAACTGGAGTCCATCCGCTCTACGCCCCATT
Source organism: Polynucleobacter sp. (assembly GCA_030696845.1). Taxonomy (GTDB): domain Bacteria; phylum Pseudomonadota; class Gammaproteobacteria; order Burkholderiales; family Burkholderiaceae; genus Polynucleobacter. The sequence goes on along the minus strand of JAUYRJ010000085.1, from coordinate 30,161 downwards.
TTAATGTTGAAGAAAAGCGCCAAATTTTAGATCGCGTGACTGCTGCTGAAGGCTTGGAGCGCTACCTGTCGGCAAAGTATGTGGGTCAAAAGCGGTTCTCACTGGAAGGCGGTGAAAGCTTCATTGCCTGTATGGACGAATTAATTCGGGATGCGGGCACACGTGGCGTGCAAGAGATTGTGATTGGCATGGCGCACCGTGGTCGTCTCAATGTACTGGTGAACGTGCTTGGCAAAATGCCAAAAGATCTCTTTGCCGAATTCGAACATAAAGCCCCCGAAGATTTACCTGCGGGTGATGTGAAATACCACCAAGGTTTCTCTAGCGATATCTCTACGCCAGGCGGCCCCGTGCATTTATCGCTGGCATTTAATCCATCGCATTTAGAGATCGTCAACCCCGTTGTGGAGGGTTCCGCGCGCGCACGAATGGAGCGCCGTGGCGACTTATTGGGCGATCAGGTACTACCTGTTTTGGTTCATGGCGATGCTGCGATTGCGGGCCAAGGCGTCATGCAGGAGACCTTGGCAATGGCCGAAGTGCGTGGTTATTCCACAGGCGGTACCGTGCATATCGTCATTAACAATCAGATTGGCTTCACCACATCGGATCCGCGCGACTTGCGCTCAAGCCTGTACTGTACCGACATCATGAAAGTGATTGATGCGCCAGTATTGCATGTGAATGGCGACGATCCTGAGGCGGTGGTATTGGCAACCCGCCTTGCGGTAGAGTTCCGCAGTCAGTTTAAGAAAGACGTTGCGATTGATATTGTGTGTTTCCGCAAATTAGGACACAACGAGCAAGACTCGCCGGCGATGACGCAGCCCTTAATGTACAAAATTATTGGCGCCCATCCAGGCACCCGTAAGCTCTATGCTGAAAAGTTAGAAGCGCAAGGCGTGGTTCCACCTGGAACCGGTGAGCTCATGGTCAAGGAGTATCGCGCTGCAATGGACGAGGGCGTTCAAACATCCGATCCCGTTCTGAGTAATTTCAAGGGCAAGTTCGCAGTGGATTGGGCGCCGTTCCTCAATAAAAAATGGACGGATAGTGCTGATACGGCGATACCGTTGACGGAGTGGAAGCGCCTTGCTGAAAAAATTAGCACCGTACCAAGCGAGCTCAAGGTTCACCCCTTGGTTGAAAAAGTATTAAATGATCGGGCGGCCATGGGTCGCGGTGAGGCTAACATCGATTGGGGCATGGGCGAGCACATGGCATTTGCCTCACTCGTGGCGAGCGGCTACCCTGTTCGCCTCTCAGGCGAGGATAGTGGTCGAGGCACCTTTACCCACCGTCATGCGGTTTTGCATAATCAGAATCGTGAGAAGTGGGATACCGGCACCTATGTACCGCTGCAGCACGTTGCTAAGGATCAAGCTCCGTTTACCGTCATTGATTCCATTTTGTCGGAAGAGGCGGTGCTGGGTTTTGAATACGGGTATGCCGCCGCAGAACCCAATACCCTCACCATTTGGGAGGCGCAGTTTGGCGATTTTGCCAATGGTGCGCAAGTCGTCATTGATCAATTTATCGCCTCGGGTGAGGTGAAGTGGGGCCGCGCTAATGGTCTGGTGATGATGTTGCCGCATGGCTATGAAGGTCAGGGCCCAGAGCATTCTTCTGCTCGCCTCGAGCGCTTCATGCAATTGTGTGCTGATACCAATATGCAGGTGGTGCAACCCACCACGGCATCGCAGATCTTTCACGTTCTGCGTCGCCAAATGATTCGTCAGTTCCGTAAGCCCCTCATTTTGATGACGCCCAAATCGCTGCTGCGCAACAAGGAAGCGGCTTCCCCATTGATTGAATTTACCAAAGGCGCATTTCAAACTGTTATCGGTGAGCGCGACGAGGCGATTGACGCAAAGAAAGTCACCCGTCTCATTATTTGCTCTGGTAAGGTCTATTACGATTTGGCCAAGGCGCGCGCGGATAAATCCATTGGCGATGTGGCGATTATTCGTTTGGAGCAACTCTATCCATTCCCGCATAAAGCCATTTCTACTGAGATGAAAAAGTACCCCGCATTGGAAGAGGTGGTGTGGTGTCAGGACGAGCCGCAAAACCAAGGTGCATGGTTCTTTATTCAGCACAATATCTTGGAAAACATGAGCGAGGGAATGAAGATGGCGTATGCCGGACGTCCCGCATCCGCGTCGCCCGCGGTGGGCTATGCGCATCTTCACCAAGAACAACAGAAATCGCTCATTAACGCGGCCTTTGCCAAACTTAAAGGGTATGTGGTTACGAAGTAAGGTGCCGCAAATCCAATACAACACATTCACCAGGAAGAATCATGGCTATTTTTGAAGTTAAAGTTCCCCAGTTGTCCGAGTCCGTTGCTGAAGCAACCTTATTGCAGTGGAAGAAAAAAGTAGGCGAAGCAGTAGGTCAGGATGAAATTTTGATTGAGATTGAGACCGATAAAGTCGTGCTCGAGGTGCCTTCGCCATCCGCAGGGGTGCTGGTCGATATCGTCGTTGCTGATGGCGGCACCGTTGTTGCCGATCAAGTCATCGCCAAAATTGATAGCACTGCGACTGCGTCAGCCACTTCTGCTCCAGCGATTGCGGTGGCAAGTGCCGCAAAGCCAGCTGCAGCTCCGATGGCGGGCGCATCTGCCGCCCCATCTGCCGCAAAAATGATGGCAGAAAATAATTTAAGTGCAGCGCAAGTGGCAGGTACGGGTCGTGATGGCCGTATTACCAAGGGTGATGTGATTGGAGCGGTTGCGGGCGGTGCAAAGCCTGCGAAATCCGCTTCACCTGCATTGCCAGCGGTTTCTGTGCCGATGGGCGATCGCCCTGAAGAGCGCGTTCCAATGAGCCGTTTGCGCGCCCGAATTGCGGAGCGTTTACTCGAGTCTCAGGCGAATAACGCCATCTTGACCACCTTTAACGAGGTCAATATGGGGCCTGTGATTGCGATGCGCAATAAGTACAAGGACGTATTTGAAAAGACCCACGGCGTGAAATTGGGCTTTATGTCATTCTTTGTGAAGGCCGCCACGCATGCGCTCAAAAAGTTCCCGCTACTAAACGCTTCGGTGGATGGGAACGACATTGTGTATCACGGCTACTTTGATATTGGTATTGCGGTGAGCTCGCCTCGCGGTTTGGTGGTGCCGATTCTGCGCGATGTGGATCAAATGAATCTCGCCGATATTGAAAAGAAAATTGCCGAATATGGCGCCAAAGCGCGTGATGGCAAACTCTCCATTGAAGAATTGACCGGCGGCACCTTCTCGATTTCAAACGGCGGTGTATTTGGTTCCATGCTCTCCACCCCGATTATTAATCCACCGCAATCCGCGATTTTGGGTATTCACGCCACAAAAGAGCGTGCGGTTGTGGAAGACGGTCAGATCGTAATCCGCCCCATTAATTATTTGGCATTGTCCTACGATCATCGCATTATTGACGGTCGCGAAGCGGTGCTTGGTTTAGTTGCCATGAAGGAAGCCTTAGAAGATCCTTCACGTCTCCTGCTTGACCTATAAGGAGCGCGCACATGAGCCAAGTATTTGATGTACTCGTCATCGGCGCGGGTCCAGGGGGTTACATCGCCGCCATTCGTGCGGCGCAATTGGGCTTCAAGGTTGCTTGCGCAGAATCGAACGCCTACGACGATCCTAAGGGTGAGCCTCGCTTGGGCGGCACCTGTTTAAATGTCGGCTGTATTCCATCGAAAGCCTTGTTGGCGTCTTCGGAGGAGTACGAAAAAGTCAGCCACCATCTCGATAGCCATGGCATTACGGTTGGATCGGTAAAGCTGGATTCGAACAAGATGCTAGCCCGTAAGGATGCGATCGTCACCAAGATGACGGCGGGTATTCAGTTTCTATTCCGTAAAAATAAAATCACGACATTAAAAGGCCATGCTTCGTTTGTCGGCAAGGGCGCTGATGGATATCAAATTCAGATTGATGGTAAGGATGCTGGAACAGTGTCGGCTAAGCATGTCATTATTGCCACCGGTTCTAAAGCGCGCCATTTGCCCAATATCCCGGTGGACAATGTGCTGATTTGCGACAACATTGGCGGTCTGAAGTTCAATTCGATACCCAAGCGTTTGGGCGTTATCGGCGCGGGAGTGATTGGTTTAGAGCTGGGTTCGGTTTGGCGGCGCGTTGGTTCGGAGGTTACCGTGCTCGAGGCCTTGCCATCCTTTTTGGGTGCATGTGACCAAGGCATAGCAAAAGAAGCGCAAAAGATTTTTATCAAACAGGGTCTGAAGATTAATACCGGTGTCAAGATTGGCGAAGTGAAGGCGGACAAAAAGGGCGTGGTAGTTCAGTATCACGATGCCGAGGGAAAGCCGCAAACGCTAGAGTGCGACCGACTCATTGTTTCGGTGGGGCGCGTGCCTAATACCGACAAGCTCAATTTGGAATCAATCGGTCTGAAAGTGGATGAGCGCGGCTTTATTCCGGTCGATGACCATACTTGCGCCACCGCAGCGCCTGGCGTATTTGCCGTTGGAGATGTGGTGCGCGGTCCGATGCTGGCTCATAAAGCAGAGGACGAGGGTGTCTTGGTGGCTGAAATCATTGCGGGTCAAAAACCGCATATCGATTACAACTGCATTCCATGGGTGATCTATACCGATCCAGAAATTGCGTGGGTTGGCAAAACAGAGCAACAGCTTAAAGAGGCCGGCATTGCCTATAAAGCAGGCCAGTTTCCATTTGCCGCCAATGGCCGCGCATTAGGGATGGATCGCGCCGACGGTTTTGTGAAGTTCTTGGCTGATGCGAAAACCGATGAGATCTTAGGTGTTCATATTATTGGTCCGAATGCGTCTGATCTCATTGCGGAAGCAGCAGTGGCAATGGAGTTTAAAGCGGCGGCAGAAGACATTGCCCGTATTTGCCATCCCCATCCGAGTTTATCGGAGGTGATGCGTGAGGCGGCGCTGGCAACGGATCAACGCGCATTAAATATGTAATTTGAGCGCGCTCGAGTTTTACCGCAAAGAACTGGAGTCGCGCGGGTATCAATCGGATCCCGCGCAGGAACGAGCCATTGAGCGCTTGCAGCGCTGTGAGGATGAATGGGTTGCTTACAAGGAGAAACGTAGCAACGCCCTTGCCAAAAAGTTATTCCATCCAGCACTCCCTAGAGGTGTTTACCTTTGGGGCGGTGTTGGCCGTGGCAAATCATTTTTAATGGACTGCTTTTATGCGGCATCCCCACTCGAAAAGAAAATACGAATTCATTTTCATGAGTTCATGCGCGAAGTGCATCGTGAATTGCACGAACTCTCTGGGCTGGCCGACCCATTGGATGAATTATCCAAGCGCATTGCTCAGCGTTATCGCTTAATTTGTTTTGATGAATTTCATATTAATGATATTGCCGATGCAATGATCTTGTATCGCTTGCTGACAGCGCTATTTGAGGATCGTGTGCAGTTCATCATGACATCCAATTACAGACCGGATCAACTGTATCCTAACGGCCTACATCGGGACCGTTTGTTACCTGCGATTACGTTATTGGAAAGCAAGCTGGATATTTTGAATGTCGATGCAGGCAATGATTATCGCCAGATGCAAATGGCGCAAGTACAGGCCTATTTTCAGCCGCTCACATCCGTCAATGATGTGATGATGATGCAAACCTTTCGTTCGGTGGTGGGCAAAGAGCCGGAAGAAAAAAATCCAGTACTCAAAATCGAATCTCGGGAAATTCGGCCGATGCACCGCGCGGGCGGGGTCGTTTGGTTTGATTTCAAAACTCTTTGTATGGGGCCTCGTTCTCAAAACGATTATTTAGAGATCGCCAACCAATTTCATACGGTATTTTTATCGGGCGTACCTTATATGCCGCCTAGAATGACCAATGAGGCGCGACGCTTTATTTGGCTGATTGACGTCTTGTACGACCATAAAATCAAGCTGATTATGTCGGCTGAGCTCCCTGCCGACCAGCTTTATACCGAAGGTCAGATTGTGGGGGAGTTCTCTAGAACCGTCTCCCGCCTCGTTGAAATGCAGTCTCGCGTCTATTTGGATGCGCCTCGACGTGTGGTTCATGCGGGCTTGACCTAAAATAAGGGCATGTCTACCCCTTTTGTGCTGAACGCCGATTTGCATTGCCATTCCGTTGTCTCGGATGGCACCCTAACACCTGAAACGCTTGCATTGCGTGCTTTTGAAAATGGCGTGCACCTGTGGGCCCTGACCGACCATGATGAATTGGGTGGGCAGGCTAGGGCAAAACAAGCCGCGAGCGATTTGGGTATGGATTACCTCTCTGGCGTGGAAATCTCAGTCACCTGGATGGGTCATACCATTCATATCGTGGGTCTTGGAATCGATGCGGCTCACATCGGCATCTTGGAAGGTTTGCGCCGCACGCGCGAGGGGCGTCAACTTCGCGCCAAAATGATGGCCGATCAATTAACGCAAGCAGGCATTGCGGGCAGCTTTGAAGGTGCGCTGCACTATGCCGGTAATCCCGAACTCATTTCGCGTACCCACTTTGCGCGCTTTTTGGTTGAGCAGGGCGTTTGCCGCGATACTGAACAGGTGTTTAAGAGTTACTTGATCGAACACAAGCCGGGCTATGTTCCCCATCAGTGGGCCAGTTTAGATGAGGCGGTGACTTGGATTAAATCGGCAGGAGGCGTTGCCGTGATCGCGCATCCGGGCCGCTATAAGTTATCGGCGATGCAACTCGATGAACTGTTTAAGCATTTTAAAGACCTGGGAGGTCTTGCTATTGAGGTGGTTACTGGTAGCCATAGTCCCGCTCAATACCAAACATACAGTAAGGCGGCGGAGCATTATGGCTTTATGGCATCACGCGGGTCCGATTTTCATGATCCTCGCGAGAGCTATATTGATTTGGGTAAATTGCCACACCTCCCCGATCACCTTACCCCCGTCTGGTCCGTATTCCACTAGACTTACTCTTTTCTTTTATTGAATGCCCCCATGAGGCCTAACCACGATGTTTGCTGAGCGCGTACTTTCCGGAATGAGACCAACTGGTCACTTGCACCTAGGTCATTACCATGGCGTTTTAAAAAATTGGGTCCAGTTGCAATCCGAGTACCCCTGTTTTTTCTTTGTGGCCGATTGGCATGCGCTGACAACCCATTACGAAACCCCCGATGTGATTGAGCCTTCCGTATGGGAGATGGTGATTGATTGGTTGGCTGCGGGCGTTGATCCTAATCAGGCTACTTTATTCATTCAAAGCCGGGTGCCGGAGCATGCCGAACTCTTTTTATTGTTATCGATGGGCACTCCTTTGGGCTGGCTTGAGCGTGTTCCTACCTATAAAGACCAGATTGAGAAGCTGAAAGAGAAAGACTTGCAGACTTATGGCTTTTTAGGCTACCCGCTATTGCAAGCGGCGGACATCTTGATTTACCGTGCGCAGCATGTGCCGGTGGGTGAAGACCAAGTTCCGCATGTGGAAATGACGCGGGAAGTGGCGCGTCGCTTTAATTATTTGTATGGCCGCGAACCGGGCTTTGAAGAAAAGGCCCTTGAGGCAGTCAAAAAGCTGGGCAGCAAGCGCGCCAAAATGTATACGGAGTACCGCATTGCCTATCAAGAGCGCGGCGACGATGAGGCGATTGAGGAGGCGAAGGCCCTGCTTCAAGAAGCGCAAAGCTTATCCATGGCTGACCGTGAGCGCCTCTTTGGTTTTTTAGAGGGCTCTCGCAAGATCATCCTGCCAGAACCTCAGGCGCTGTTAACTAAGGCATCGCGGATGCCGGGTTTAGATGGGCAAAAGATGTCTAAGTCTTACGGCAACACGATCGGTATTCGGGAAGAGCCAGCAGTGGTGGAGAAGTCGATTAAGACAATGCCAACCGATCCAGCGCGGGTGCGCAGAACCGATGCGGGCGACCCCGCACGTTGCCCCCTTTGGCAATTGCATTTGGTCTACTCTGATCAAGCAACGCAGGAGTGGGCCGAAAAAGGTTGTAAATCAGCTGGCATTGGCTGCCTTGAGTGTAAGCAACCCGTTATTGATAGCATCTTGCGCGAGCAGCAGCCGATGTTTGAGCGCGCTCAAAAATACCTGGATGATCCTAGCTTATTGCGATCAATCATTGCCGATGGCAGCGATAAGGCGCGTAAAGTCGCCCAAGAAACCATGCGCGATGTGCGAGAGGCGATGGGCCTCGCTTATGATTAGGCCGCATGACTGAGGCTGCGGGTTTGAATGCCCATCAGGCAATCGCGAACCCATCCCCTTGGGTGGTTCGTTTTGCTCCATGGATCAAAACAGGTGGAGCCGTCCTGGATATCGCAGCAGGATCGGGTCGCCATAGCCTCTTTTTGGCCCAGCAGGGGTTTACCGTTCTAGCGATTGATCGGGATGCTGAGGCATTGGGTTTGCTGAAGGGCGCAGCCGGCAATTTACCGATCACCACCCACGAGCAGGATCTGGAGGGGGTTAATTGGCCGCTTTTGCCGGATCGACTCGGTTTAGTGGATGCGATTGTTGTGACGAACTACCTGTACCGACCCTATTTGGATGCATTGCCCGCTTTACTCGCAGAAGGGGGGATTTTGCTCTACGAAACCTTTGCACATGGCAATGCTGAGATTGGCAAGCCTAGCAATCCGGATTTCCTGCTGCAAAAAGGGGAATTGCTGAATTTTGCGCTGCGTCATGACTTAACTGTCCTTGCGTACGAGGACCTTTACCAGCCTCAGCCAAAGCCGGCAATGATTCAGCGTTTATGCGCGGTAAAGGGTGAGCCGAAAGAGCGCCATCCGTTACAATTTAAAGGATGAGCTCGATCCACCCCCAATCCCATCTTACCGGCAATGCAAAGCCAAATTCCAAGCTAATGCAGGGCAGTATGGTGGCTATCGTCACTCCGATGCATGAAGACGGAGGCTTGGACTATCCCGCCCTTAAAAAACTGCTGGATTGGCATGTGGCCGAAGGTACGGATGGGATAGTGATTGTTGGAACGAGCGGCGAATCACCTACCGTTTCGGTTGAGGAGCACTGCGAATTAATTCGGGTGACCGTGGATCATATTAATGGCCGTATTCCCGTGATTGCGGGCACCGGCGGCAACTCTACTTTAGAGGCAATCGAGTTAACCGAATTTGCAAAAAAAGTAGGGGCGGATGCGAGTTTGCAGGTGGTGCCGTATTACAACAAGCCTACTCAAGAAGGCATGTACCAGCACTTCAAAACGATTGCTGAAAAAGTCGACTTACCGGTGATCTTATATAACGTACCCGGACGAACGGTTGCGGATTTGGCCGGCGAAACAACAGTGCGTTTAGCGGGTGTGCCCGGTATCGTGGGCATCAAAGATGCTACCGGTAATTTAGAGCGCGGCAGTCTTTTGTTGGCGGATCTGAAGGCAGCAGGGCACGATGATTTTGCGGTGTTCTCGGGCGATGACTTAAGTGCCATTCTCTTAATGCTCATGGGCGGTAAGGGAAATATTTCCGTTACGGCCAATATTGCCCCCCGATTGATGCATGAATTGTGTGTTGCTGCCATGTCCGATAATGTTGCTAAAGCGCGTTCAATTCAGTATCAGTTGCTCGCCGTGCATAAGGCGATGTTTACAGAAGCAAATCCTATTCCTGTGAAATGGGCTCTGCATGAGATGGGTAAAGTAACGGCGGGCATTCGGTTGCCACTAACGCCGCTGAGCCCTGCATTACGCGAGCCTCTCAAAAAAGCATTAAAACAAGCCGGACTATTATGAAAAACGTAGCACTGCTTTCCCGACGTGCGGCGATTGCCGTCACCGCATGTGGCTTGCTAGCATGTGGATCGGTTACTAAAAACGATACGGTGGACTACAAAGCCGCTGGTGCTGTTCGCGGTCCCAATCTCACTCTGCCTCCCGATTTAATTACAGCCCAAGCCGACCGCCGCTATATTGTCCAAGACGGTACAGCGACCATGTCGGAGTACAACGCCTCGGTAAAAAAGATTGGTCAAACCCGTCAAAATGTGTTGACCGGTATTCCAGGGATGCGCATTGCGCGTGATGGCGAGAAGCGTTGGTTGGTTGTCGATAAGCCTGCTCCAGAGCTCTACCCTTTAATTAAAGATTTTTGGCAAGAGAACGGATTCTTGTTGGTAGTCGATTCGCCTTCTACCGGCATTATGGAAACCGATTGGGCTGAGAATCGCTCCAAAATTCCACAAGACTTTATTCGCTCGACCTTGGGCAAGCTCATTGATTCACTCTACGATACGGGTGAGCGCGATAAGTACAAAACGCGTTTAGAAGTTCCATCGCCTGGCGTTACTGAGGTCTACATCACGCAACGTGGCGCGCTCGAAAAGTGCGTATCCGATAGCACGGGTTCCTGTATCTCAACCATTTGGACTCCGCGACCCAATGACCCTGAATTAGAGGCCGTCTTTTTAGCGCGCTTAATGGAGCGCTTGGGCGTCTCGCAAGATTCCGCCAAAGCGCAAGTTGCGGCAGCTACTTTAGCCCCTAAAACTCCAAAGGCGAAGTTTGTGCAGGAAGGCAATAACACCGCCCGCATTGATATGAGCTCTAGCTTTGATCGCGCATGGCGTGATGTGGGTTTGGCGCTTGACCGTTCCAACTTCACCGTGGAAGATCGCGATCGCTCCAAAGGCATCTACTTTGTGCGTTACGTAAATCCCAAAGAGGTTGGCGAGACTAAGGGGTTCTTTAGTAATCTCTTCAGTAGCAAAGACGACTCGAGCCTGAAGGCAAAACGCTATCGGGTAGTACTCAAGCGCAGCAGTGAAACCCTCACTCAGGTTTACGTTCAGAGCGATGACGGCACCCCAGAAAATACCCCTGCCGGATTTAAATTACTGACCCTATTGGATGAGCAGTTGATTAAATAAGGGCGGGTTTGGGCTGGAAAGCCCAGACGTAAAAAAAGCCGCTATTCAGCGGCTTTTTTTTCTTCAGAAGAAGATTACTTAGCAGCAGGTGCGGCTGGAGCAGCAGGAGCTGCGTTATCAGCAGCAGGAGCGGCTGGAGTAGCAGGAGCAGCGTTATCAGCAGCAGGAGCGGCAGCAGGTGCAGGTGCAGCAGCTGGCTTAGCTTCTTCTTTTTTACCGCAAGCAGCCAAAGATACGGCGAACAATGCTGCGAGTACGAGTGCAAGTGACTTCTTCATTTGTTATTTCCTTTAAAGATTCAAATCAATTATGGTTAACCATGCAACATAATGAAAACAGTACGGGTTACCCCGTACAAAATTCAGCTTTCATTATAGCGATCCCTGGTTTTTTTACGCAAGTATTAGCCATCCTGATAAATACGCTTCATACAAGGTATTGTCTCCACGGCCAATGAGGTCCAGCTTTTTGGTGTTGAGAGGGCCGAGCGCTGGAAGGGATTGCCGTTCGGATAAGACGTTCCAGCAGAGTTGGATGGCTAGGCTCTGCCCCTCGGTTTGGTTTTCGCCATTACAAAAGACCGTATTCCCAAGGCGGACTGAGCGGGATAAGGGATGCAGTTTTATGCCACTCGTTTTCAGATGGGCGGCAAATGCCTTGGAGGAAAGAGGGGAATTCGGGCTGCAAAATACGGCATGGGGCTTGGGCTCGCTTAAGTAGGCGGTGATGCCGGGGAGGATATTGTCTACTGAGCCCAGTTTGAGCTCTTTAATGCGAGCCTCAACTTGTTTAATGAGTTCAGAGGGTAGCGCATCTGGCACGTGTGTTGCCTTTTGGTAGGGGTCCTGGTAATGCTCGCCCAGTGCCGGCATGTCTTCCAGGGATTCTGCTAGACGCCATAAGCCTTCCTGAATTAATTCACGGTAACTGGCCGCCCGAAAGCCTACCGACCACGTTTGGCACCCGGCATCCAGTGCAATACCTTCATGCGCCATGTGGGGTGGCAAATACAGCATATCGCCAGGCTCTAAGATCCACTCTTCAGTGGGCTTGAAGTTCTTAAGAATCTTTAGGGGAAGCCCGGGTTTGAGGCTGAGGTCCGATTGCGCGGCGATTTTCCAGTGCCGACGCCCCGACATCTGGATTAAAAACACATCATAGGAGTCAAAGTGCGGGCCCACGCCACCGCCTGGCCCAGCAATGCTGATCATGAGGTCATCAAGGCGCGCATCAGGAATAAATCGAAACCAAGAGAGGACGGTTTTCGCTGCGGGATGCAAACCATCCACGCCTTGAAGTAGTAAGGTCCAGTCGGGCCGAGTAATGGGCGGCAGTGTTTTCGGGGAAAAAGGCCCCTGGCTTAGCGTCCAGGGCTTACTCTGTATTAAGCGCGATTCACTGTTTTCTTGGGCAGCAAGGGCATAAAGCGCTTTGGCGGGAATGGGGCTATCGAGCGGCTCGCCGGCTGCTTTGGCGAGGGCAAAAGCGGGAATGGCAGCGCGCACAAGTAAGGGGTTTTTGTGCCAATAGCCCTCCATAAATGCTTCGGGGCTGATGCCGCCGAGCAGCGCCCAAGGCTCTTTTATGGGTAGCGGGCTAGGCGGAGTAGGGGGCTCGTAGGGTTTGCTCAAGTAAAATGATGTCATTAAGTAGTTCAAACTGAAAAATTAGCTTGTTAGTCAAACGCGCATGAAAATCGAAAAAAATACCATCGTATCCCTACGTTATAAATTAACCGATGCGCAAAATAACCTCATCGAGGAACCCGATTCTCCGATGGTATACCTTCATGGCGGCTATGAAGGGACTTTCCCCAAAATTGAAAGTATGCTCGACGGCCATGAGATTGGATATGAAACCACCATTCAGCTCGAGCCAGGTGATGCCTTTGGGGAGTATGATCCCGAGCTGTTAAAGATTGAGCCGCGTGTGCGCTTTCCGGAGCCCTTAGAAATTGGCATGCAGTTTGAAGGCATCCCTGAAGCTCTGGATGAGCATGGCGAGATTATTCCCAGTGATGCGGATGGCAGCGATGACGATATGCCCTCACTGATCTATACCGTGACGGATGTGGCGGACAACCAAGTGGTGCTCGATGGTAATCATCCTCTAGCGGGGATGGCTTTGCGCTTTTGGTTGCAGGTGGAGGATGTTCGCGCCGCAACAGAAGAGGAGATCGCCAATCGCCACCCGGATGGGATAGATAGCGGTCTTTTTGGTATGCCAAACGACGATGAGGAGGATGAAGACTTGGATCAACTCATCGATGCAGCAGTGGATTCCGCTAAACCAGGGCCGCGCACACTGCACTAAGCCGCGCGAGTTGGGCTCACTCCTTTAGCCACTGCTTGATCGTATCCAGATCGCGTTTAGGCTCCGTTCCTTCGCTTGTCTTGAGCTCTGCGTTTGCGTTGGATTTAATCGGAGCTCCGCTTAGTTTGGCGACAATACGCTCCAGTTCTTTTATCTTCGCCTCTTGTTCAAGCGTGGCATCAATTAAGCCCTTTAGGGCCATGGACACCGGATCATCGACATTGGGCGTAATGCCGTAGGCTGAAAAATACGCTTTCTTGTCATTCACGTCAGTGCCGCGATCACTGGCCGGCAGATCGGGATGCAAAATCCGCGCAGGAACCCCGACTGCGGTAGCCCCAGGCGGAATCTCTTTCAGCACCACGGCGTTTGATCCCACGCGCGCACCATCGCCTACTGTAAAGCCGCCTAATACTTTGGCTCCAGCACTAATTACCACGCCTTTGCCTAAAGTGGGGTGACGCTTTACGCCCTTGTACAAAGAAGTGCCACCCAAGGTGACTCCTTGGTAGATGGTGCAATCATCACCAATCTCTGTGGTTTCGCCAATCACAATACCTAAGCCGTGGTCTAAAAAAACCCGGCGACCAATTTTGGCGCCCGGATGAATCTCAATCCCAGTGAGAAGTCGGGTGAGCATCGACCAAAAGCGCGCAACCCACTGTAAACCGCTCTTCCATAAAAAATGGGCAACCCGGTGGAGCCAAACCGCATGCAGGCCAGGGTAGCAGGTCATCACCTCAAGGCGGTGCCGGGCGGCGGGGTCACGGGCAATAATGGAGTCGACTTCGTCGAATAGGGCTTTAAACATATGCTCAGTTTACTGGGAAGTGCTTATTTTCTCAGAAGCATCTGTTTAGCAATGCCGCGCAGCAGGTCTATTTCCTCGGCATGCAGCTCCGCTCTACCAAATAGCGCAGCTAGGCGCGCCATGAGTTTTTTAGGGTGGGCTGGGTCCAAATACCCAATTGCTTCCAGTCCAAGGCGCAAATGCTCTAGCATGGCAGCGACCGCCGCTGGGTCTGCCAAGTCTTTGTTTGTGGTGGAATCATCGTTGGCGATCGATGACTCATGAGTAAGTGCCTCGCGCAGCCCAAAGGCGCATACCATCACGGCTTGCGCTAGGTTGAGTGAAGGGTACTCTGGATTGGCGTCCAGCCAAACGCGGTGCGTACATAAAGCCAGATGAGCATTGTCTAGGCCGGTGCGCTCAGGGCCAAACATGAGCGCAACCGATTGCCCTGCGCCAATAGTGCGCAGAACACGCTCACGAGCCTGCGTCCAACTCAGGGCGGGAGGCCCGAACTCCCGATCTCGGCTAGTAAGCCCTAAAACCAATGGGCAACCAGTCACGGCATCGGCAAGCGAAGCGCTTTCTTGGCTTTGTTCTAGGACATCGATGGCGCCACTGGCTAAGGCAATTGCCTCGGGGTGGTTTGCCATTCCCGCCATTTTCGGATTGACCATGCGTAAGTCGCTAAGGCCCATGGTTTTCATGGCTCTGGCGCTAGAGCCTACATTTCCAGGGTGGCTAGTCTCCACCAAAATGACGCGCACGAGCGTACTTGCGGCCTGCATCATGCCGGTTTTAGGGTGGGAGCTATTCATATACAAATTATCTTTCTATGCACTTGCAATGGGATCGTTTAGAATCAAGCTGTTAGCTCGGTATTGTCCACGAGTTTGTTCTTATTTAATTTGTCCACCACTATTTATGCACCCCATGTTGAATGTGGCCATCAAGGCTGCGCGTCGTGCCGGAAATGTTATTAATCGGGCCTCTCTGAATTTAGAGCGGCTTCAGGTTGATCGTAAACAACATAATGATTTTGTCACCGAGGTGGACAAAGCTGCGGAAGAGGCGATTATCGAAACCCTCAGTGACGCATACCCATCCCACGGTTTTTTGGCAGAAGAAACGGGTGAACATAATTCTGGAGCCGAGTCGATTTGGATTATTGATCCTTTGGACGGTACTACGAATTTCATTCATGGCTTTCCGCAATACGCGGTATCGATTGCGCTAGCGGTCAATGGTGTGACACAGCAAGCGGTAGTCTACGACCCCAACCGCGATGAGCTCTTTACCGCGACGCGCGGTAGTGGCGCTTATTTAGATCGTCGGCGCTTGCGGGTTGCTACGGAAACCCGTTTAGCAAATGGTCTAGTTGGTACCGGTTTTCCTTATCGTGAAGACCAAGATTTAGAAACCTACCTCAAGATCTTTGCCGACATGACGCGCCAGTGCGCCGGATTGCGTCGCCCTGGAGCGGCTTCACTGGATTTAGCCTACGTGGCCGCGGGTCGTTACGATGGTTTTTTTGAAAGCGGCTTAAAGCCCTGGGATATGGCTGCCGGCGCCTTACTTATTACGGAGGCGGGTGGCTTAGTTGGAACCTATCGCGGCGAAGAAAACTTTTTACAAAGCGGTGAAATCATGGCAGGCAATCCGCGCATCTTTGCCCAGCTAGCGCAAAACCTGAGTAAGTATAGTAGGGCTTAACGCCTTACGTTGGTGTTGTTGCGTTTAGGCTTTAATGAGGTCAAGGTAACGCACACCATTCCCGTCGATACGCAGCGCGCTGGCCCTGGGTAGTCGCACTTCGGGATGATCTAGATCCCAGTCGGATAATACCCAGCGTTGCCACTCTTGGTCGCCGTATGTCTCATGGTGCCGCGCAGGCAGATGGGTGTGCCCATGAATCAGCTTGTTCACCGATTGCGTCTGGACCACGGTGGCGCAGGCTTCTAGCGTGACGTTTGCCTTCACATTGGCTTCGTTCGCATTAAGGTATTTATTCCGGTGGTATTGGGCGGTGCTATTTTGGCGTAGGCGCTCAGCGATGGCATGGCGCCACCCTAAGGGCATGCGTAAGAACAGGCTTTGTACCCAAGGCTTGCGTGTCCATTTACGGTAAATCTGATACCCAATATCTGCGGTGCATAAGCCATCGCCATGACTGAGAATATATTCATCATCGGCAATGATGACCTTCGTCGGGTCGGGCAACAGAGTGAATCCTACCTTTTGCAAGAAGGCGCCCCCAATCAAGAAATCGCGATTGCCATGCATGTAATAGGTTTTAACGCGCGTTGACAGAGTGGCTAGGGCATTTTTTACTTCGTGATGAAAGGGCGATAGTGTGTTGGCGTCATCCCCCACCCAATACTCGAATAAGTCACCCAGAATAAAAACCGCCTCCACTTCCGGCGCTTCCTTCTCGCAAAAATCAAAAAAACGTTGCGCCGTCAGGGGCATGGACGGCGTGAGGTGCACGTCCGAGATCAGAAATGCACTGGCCTGCTTAGGGGGCATAGGGTCGACCAACAGAGCGCGAGTCAGATTTTTATTCGGAGAGCACAGTGGCTTTTTCAATCACGACATCTTCGGTGGGCACGTCTTGATGAAAGCCGGAGCTACCTGTTTTTACTTTACGAATGGTGTCAACCACATCCATGCCATCGCTTACGGCGCCAAATACCGCATATCCCCAGCCTTGCGCGGTGGGTGAGGTGTGATTTAAGAAATCATTGTCATTCACATTAATAAAAAACTGTGAGCTAGCAGAATGGGGTTCGCTCGTACGCGCCATCGCGATGGAGCCTTTGACATTTTTAAGACCGTTATTAGCCTCGTTCTCGATTTCAGCTTGAGTGGGCTTTTGTTTCATGCCGGGGGCCATGCCGCCGCCCTGAATCATGAAGTTATCAATCACGCGGTGAAAGATGGTGCCATCGTAATGACCACTTTTGACATAGGCCAAAAAGTTGGCAACTGTCTTGGGCGCTTTGCTTGCATCCAGGGTGAGGGTGATATCGCCTTTATTGGTTTTGAGGAGTACTTGCGCCATTTTGGGATTTGCTTTCTTGCGGATTAAGGGTTGAAGAAGGAACTGCGTTTTTTGAATTCGGGGTGGGCGTTTTTAAGATGCCGATCAGTGCCGCCGCGCGGCGTTGGTACTCACGTTGATTAGTCCGCTCTTTAGCGGCATCCAGGTAAGCCCTGGCAGCGAGGCGGGTATAGACTTCGCCCAAGTTGGCTGAGGCGATGGCGTAAGTCGGTTTGAGTTTGAGGGCGAGCTCTAGATAGTCGCGAGCCTCGATCCACTGACCTTGATTGGCAGCGAGTGCAGCTAGATTGTTATAAGGCTCGGCAAGCTCAGGAAATTGCTGCGTGATTTCCGTGAGGGTTTTTTGCGCCGGTGCGTATTGGCGCATTTCAATCTGAATTCGGGCTTTGACAAAACGCAACTGCACATTGCGGGGGGTCTTAGCTAATATCGCATCAATGCGCTCTATCGCTTCCGCGTACTTTTGGGTTTTAACCAGTTTTTCGATCTCGCTGGGGATGCCGTTACGCACAATCGGATCTGGCTCAATGATCAAAAAGGATAAAAAGGGCAACGCAACCGTCTCGGAAAGTTCTGGGGGCAGTGGGTCATAGCCCGCGCTAGGAGAGAGGCGCGGGGGGTCGGTGGGGCCAAACCCACCTAAAAAGGGTGTCACCGCGGTGCTGGGCTGCTCTTGAACGGTCGCTGGATTGCCAAAAGCCTGCGCGTGGGCTGTGCCGTTAAGCGCAAGGATTGCCGATAAGACCAATGCCCATAATCCACCCCTTTTTTTTGCCTGAAGTAAGGTGCTAGCAGGGCGTGCCTGCAGGAATGGGACGGAAGCGATCATGGATAGACAGAAAGGGGTGAAGAATGGGCTCATTCGATATACTCAGCGCTCAGTCTAACAAATCAGGACCACCTTATCCTACTTGCCCCACCTTTAAGTCCCTATGCTGCACATTTATAACACCCTAAGCCGATCTAAACAGGCCTTCAAACCACGCGTAGCAGGTCAGGTGAAGATGTATGTGTGCGGCATGACGGTTTACGATTTTTGCCACATTGGTCATGCCCGCGTCATGATTGTGTTTGACATGGTGGTGCGCTGGTTGCGTGCTAGTGGCTATGAGGTGCTCTATGTCCGCAACATTACTGACATTGATGACAAAATTATTAAGCGCGCTATCGAGAATGCCGAGCCAATTGGCGCATTAACCGAGCGCTTTATCGCAGCAATGCACGCCGACTCCGACGCTCTGGGTTTAATGCGTCCAGATGAAGAGCCGCGCGCTACGCATTTCATCGAGCAAATGCAAGGCATGATCGGTCGCTTAATTGAGCGGGACATTGCCTATCAAGCCGAAGATGGGGATGTGAACTTTGCGGTACGACGCTTTCCGGGATATGGTCAACTCTCTGGTAAGAGTGTGGATGAGCTCAATGCCGGTGAGCGGGTTGCGATTGGTAGCGGTAAACGCGATCCCTTGGACTTTGTTCTCTGGAAAAGCGCTAAAGCCGAAGAGCCAGCCGATACGCGCTGGACATCCCCTTGGGGCGAAGGCAGACCGGGATGGCATATCGAGTGCTCCGCGATGTCATGCGAGCTGCTCGGTCAGCATTTTGATATTCATGGGGGCGGTGCGGATTTGCAATTTCCCCATCATGAAAACGAGATTGCGCAAAGCGAAGGCGCTCTGTATGGGCAAGAGCGTAGTGAGGGCGACGCGCCTTGGGTGAACTACTGGATGCACAACGGCCATATTCGGGTGAATGAAGAGAAGATGTCCAAATCCTTGGGTAATTTCTTTTTGATTCGGGACGTATTAAACGAGTACGACCCTGAGGTGATTCGGTTTTTCATGTTGCGCGCCCATTACCGTAGCCCCATCAATTACAGCGACGCCCAACTGGACGAGGCGCGAACCGGCCTAACCCGCCTTTACACCGCGCTAGCGCAAGCAGACGTGAAGGCGGCTGATCTTCAGGCGAGTAAGCTGGATTCGAACGCCTGGACCGAGCGCTTTGCCGCGGCGATGGACGATGACTTTAATACGCCCGAAGCCATTGCCGTGCTCTTTGATCTCGCAAGTGAAATGAACCGTAAACACGACGCCGGGCAGAACGCTGAATTACACAATTTAGCCGCCACGATGCTGTCTTTGGCGGGTATTTTGGGATTCCTGCAGCGCGACCCAATTGCATTCTTACAGGCGGGCACTGGCGATGGATTGAGCGCTGCCGAGATTGAAGGGCAGATTGCCGCTCGGCTTGCCGCAAAACAAGCAAAGGACTTTGCGAAGGCTGATGGCATTCGGGCTGCCTTACTAGAGCAAGGCATTGTGCTGGAAGACAAGCCCGGAGGGCTCACCGAATGGCGACGGGCGTAAAAAAGCCGCCAATAAAAACGGCGACCAAAAGCAAAACAAGCGCTATAAAAAAGCCAGAAGCAAGGGCGGCGATTGCCAAGTCTGCTGAGCGCAAGCTTAAGCCCAACCAAGGTGAGCCGACCTTAAGTGTGACCGCCCCAGAATATTGGGAGCAGGCCTGCCAAGAACTGATGAAGCAGGACCGAATCCTCAAGAAATTAATCCCTCGATACGGCAGTGGCTTTTTGGTCACGCGCGGCGACCCTTTTACAACCCTAGCTAGGGCGATCGTGGGGCAGCAAATTTCGGTATCCGCTGCCCAAGCCGTCTGGGATCGGATACTGGGCGTGGTGGGAAAAAAAGTAACGCCGGCCCGGGTGTTGGCGGCCAGCCCGGAGTCGTTGCGGGCAGCGGGCTTATCCGGACGCAAAGTGGAATACATTCGGGATCTGGCCGATCACTTTGCCTCGGGTCGCTTGCATGCCAATCAGTGGCAGGATATGGACGATGAAAGCGTGATTCGGGAGCTGAGTGAGATCCGGGGGATTGGGCGCTGGACTGCAGAAATGTTCTTAATATTCAATATGATCCGACCTGATATATTGCCCCTAGACGATATTGGGCTAATTAAGGCCATTTCCTTGAATTACTTTAGTGGGGAGCCGGTAAGTCGCCATGAAGCGCGGGAGGTGGCGGCAAATTGGGCTCCTTGGAGAACCGTAGCAACTTGGTATATGTGGCGAAGTATCGACCCCATTCCCGTGGAATACTAAAATCAGCCTATGAAAACGACTTTCCTGGATTTTGAACAATCCATTGCTGAACTGGAATCAAAGATCGATGAACTGCGCTTTGTGCAGGATGAGTCCTCGGTCGATATTTCGGATGAGATTAAAACCCTTTCTGAAAAAAGCCAGCAGCTGATTAAAGATATTTATGCGAACCTCACGCCGTGGCAGGTCTCGCAAGTGGCCCGCCATCCGCAGAGGCCGTATACGCTCGATTACGTCAGTGGTCTTTTCACGGATTTTCATGAGTTGCATGGTGATCGCGCGTTTGCGGATGATCAATCCATCATCGGCGGCTTAGCCCGTTTTAATACTGCTCCCTGCATGGTGATTGGTCATCAAAAAGGGCGCGACACCAAAGAGCGTGCGTTGCGTAACTTTGGTATGAGTCGTCCTGAGGGTTATCGCAAAGCGATGCGCCTCATGCGCCTAGCCGAGAAGTTTCAGATTCCGGTATTCACTTTTGTCGATACGCCTGGCGCTTTCCCGGGTATCGATGCGGAAGAGCGCAATCAGTCCGAAGCCATTGGCCACAATCTGTATACCCAGGCCGAACTCACGGTGCCGATTATTGCCACCATCATTGGTGAGGGTGGTTCTGGCGGCGCATTGGCCATTGCCATGGGCGATGTGGTGCTGATGCTGCAAAACTCAACCTATTCCGTGATTTCCCCTGAGGGCTGCGCATCCATCTTATGGAAGACTGCCGCCAAAGCGCCAGAAGCAGCTGAGCAATTGGCATTGACGGCGCAGCGCTTAAAGGGGCTGGGTTTGATTGACAAGATTGTTCCAGAGCCTGCCGGTGGCGCGCACCGCGATTACGAAGCCATGATGGTCAATATGCGTAAAGCCTTGACCGAGTCTTTAAAGGTATTTCAGTCCATGGATACGGATGCGCTTTTAGAGCGCCGCCATGAGCGCTTAATGAGCTATGGCAAGTTCAAGGAAATCAACAGCAAAGGCTAAGCCCGAACAGGGGCGCTCGCCAAGCAAGTTACCCCATTCGGATCAGTATGCTTCGATTGGTGATCCCAAGGCAATTGGAGTGGCGCTGAGTGGGGGTTTGGATTCAGTAGTGCTGCTGCATTCCATTGCGCAAGCCTATGCCGCTCAAAAAACCCGGCCGGCGATTTATGCGTTTCATATCCATCACGGCTTACAAAAAGCAGCCGATGATTGGCTTTTGTTTTGCCAATCGTTTGCCGAACAATGCGGCGCTATTTTTGATTTTCGCTTGCTGCACATGGATACGCAAACAGAGGCTGGCAACATGGAGGCACGCGCTCGGGTAGCGCGTTACGAGGCCCTAGTAGAGCTTTGCGACTATTACGCAGTCGATGATCTCTTGCTGGCCCACCATCAAAACGATCAAGCAGAAACGGTATTGCTGCAATTGCTTCGAGGTGCGGGCGTGGCAGGTTTGTCGGGTATGCCAGTTAGCAGAGCGATCGGCTCAGCCAATATCACCCTTTGGCGACCGCTACTGCAGCTCAGTCGTGCCGAGTTAGAGGCTTATGCCCGCGAGCATGAATTAGTTTGGGTGGAAGATCCTAGCAATCGCAGCAGCAAGTATCGGCGTAACGCCATTCGTAAATCCGTACTTCCCAAGTTAGAGGCTATTCAGCCTGGCGCTACGGCTAATTTAGCGCGCAGTGCCGACTTACTCGGGCAGGCGCAGCAATTATTGGATCGCCTAGCCTTGATTGATGCGAAGGGCATTTGGGAGAAAAAAACGGGCATGCTGCGCTCGACCCCCTTATTGGAATTAGCCCAATCCGATCGTCCCGCCGCAAACAATGTGCTGCGGTATTGGCTAAAGACGGCAGGCTTAGTCATGCCATCCTTTGAACGATTACAGGCCTGGTGGCTGGATTTACAACACGCGCGCAGTGATGCGCAACTGGAGTGGGAGCACGATGCCTGCCGCATTCGGCTCTGGCGCGGACTCTTGCAGGTGGACACGAGTCCAACCCAAGATGGTAATAGCCCAGCCTCTGGCGATTGGGTCTTTGTGCCCATCTCCGGAAATAGTAAAAAACCCGGCTTGCCCGCCGAGTGGGTTGCAGAGGCAAAAAAAGCCCATGCGATTGAGTTTAAGCAAAGGGCAGGGTCAGAGCGCCTGCAGTGCGCGGAGCATGGCCCTCGCAAAACCCTCAAAAACCTCTATCAAGAACATGCGGTTCCCCCATGGCAGCGGCAAGCGCCTTTGCTCTACATTGAGGGGGAGCTGATCGCCGTTGCTGGTGTTGGGGTGAGTTACCCGCATTTGGTGGCCAAAGGCAAGCGGGTCTTGCCAGAGTGGCGTGCGCTCCAGGCTGGCGTTATACCCAAAACCCTGTAAAATAAGCCCTTTTTGGGTCATTGACCTTACTTTTATTACGTAACTTATGGCACTAATCGTTCATAAATATGGTGGCACCTCGATGGGCTCGGTAGAGCGCATTCAAAACGTCGCTAAACGCGTTGCCAAGTGGATGCGCGCAGGCCACCAGGTAGTGGTGGTACCTTCCGCCATGTCGGGGGAAACCAATCGCTTGCTCGGTTTAGCAAAAGAAATCGATCCCAATGCCAATCCCCGCGAGCTTGATCAAATTGCTTCAACAGGCGAGCAAGTGAGCTCCGGTCTTTTGGCCCTTGCTTTGCATAAAGAAGGCATTGATGCCGTCAGTTATGCCGGCTGGCAAGTCACTATCCATACGGATTCGGCTTTCACAAAAGCCCGCATTATGGGTATCGATGATCAAAAAATCACAGCCGACCTGAATGCTGGCCGTGCGGTGGTGGTAACGGGATTTCAGGGGGTGGACCCCAATGGCAACATTACGACCTTGGGTCGCGGCGGCTCTGATACCTCTGCGGTCGCGATGGCGGCCGCTTTAAAAGCGGATGAGTGCTTGATTTACACCGACGTCGATGGGGTGTACACCACCGATCCGCGGGTATGTGAAGATGCGCGCCGTTTAGACAAAATTACCTTTGAAGAGATGCTGGAAATGGCCAGCCTTGGCTCTAAGGTATTGCAAATTCGCTCAGTGGAATTTGCTGGCAAATACAAAGTCAAAACTCGGGTGTTGTCATCGCTGACAGACCCTTTAATACCCCTTGATCAGGAGATGAAGTCGGGTACTTTAATAACATTTGAAGAGGATAGCACCATGGAAGCCGCCGTTATTTCCGGCATCGCCTTTGCGCGTGATGAGGCCAAAATTACCGTTTTAGGTGTACCCGATCGCCCCGGTATCGCTTATCAAATTCTGGGTCCGATTGCGGATGCCAATATCGACGTGGACATGATTATTCAGAACCAATCGGTTGAGGGCAAGACGGACTTTACATTTACCGTACCGCGCGCGGATTACCAAAAAGCAATGGATTTGCTCAAAAATACCGTGCAGGCTCACATTGATGCGAAGCAGATCGCTGGCGATCCCAAAGTATCTAAAGTATCGGTAGTGGGCGTGGGCATGCGCTCGCACGTTGGCGTTGCCAGCAAGATGTTCCGCACCTTATCGGAAGAGGGCATTAACATTTTGATGATTTCCACCAGCGAGATCAAAATCTCGGTCGTGATCGATGAAAAGTACATGGAATTGGCTGTGCGCGCCTTGCATAAGGCCTTCGAGCTTGATCAACAGTAAGAAAATCCCACAGTGACGACGCATCCGTTAAACTGTGGGCTGTAAAGAAATACGGAGACGTGGCCGAGCTGGTCGAAGGCACTCCCCTGCTAAGGGAGCATCGGGGCTAAAACTCTGATCGGAGGTTCGAATCCTCTCGTCTCCGCCAAGATGGTAAATAAATTAAGGGCTTCGGCCCTTTTTTATTTACTCTGTTCCGCGATCTTATTGCCTAGATACGCCTTCTCGTCGTAGGTCGGCACCCAGTTGGGTCGATAGATTAAGAATATCGAGAGGAGCATGCCGGACATCGACCCTTCACTAAACGACAAAATGATTAAAGCCATAATCCAGCCAACGGGATCCACTGTGCTGAGGGATTGCAGCCCAAACAGTTGCTGAATGGCATAAATCAACATGCCACAAACAAAGGTGCCGCTAAATGCCGCCATGTAACCATTGCCTAAAATCAGAATAAATAAATGCTTTGGCATAAAGCGGCGAATCATATCCATCACTAAGCACGCCACGAGGCCAGGGAGTACGCCGGCAAAAATATAGTGGGTAGCAGCCTCGGTCAGATTACCGCTGACAATAAAAATACCCACCATCGCTACAAAAAAGAGGATGACGAGCGCCGGCCAAAGTCCAAACATGGCTACGAGCAAGGAAGAACCAAAGAAATGAAACGATAAATCAACCCAACCTTCGGTTGCGGCGCTCGGAAGGTGGGCGCGCAGATTCCAGGCAAGGGAGAGCAATACGATTGCGGGGATCATGAGGTAGCTCAGAGGGCGCTGCAGAAAAAGACGTGCCGGACTTTTATATAAAGCCAGTAGAACGATACACACGGCAAGAGCAATCCACCACATACCAATCCCCAATTCGCTTAAACAAGATTAGTGTATTGCTTTGGCTTTATTGTGCATCTAGTACATTTACTAAGGAGCACTTCCAACACCTTGATTATGAGTGGCGTATGCAGTTACTGGCACCAGAATCGGAATGTATGCCTATAATTTAAGCAAGGCGATGTGTCTATTTCCGAATCATCCATCACTGCAATACAAAGTACATTGTTTATCCATGGCGCCGGCATAAGTCCTGAAGCGAGATCAAGGGAAATACCATGAATGCATTTCTATCCAACCGCATCGCTGTATTGCTAGCCCTCTTTGGGCTGGGTCTTGGGTGCTTGCTGGTGATTTGGCCCTTTTTAACTTCGCTGGCTTGGGCCGTCATCTTAGTAACGAGTACATGGGGTATTTTTAAGCGCCTCGATCAAGCGCTTGGCAATCACCGCTTAGTGACTGCGGTATTGATGACGCTCTTGGTGACCGTTGTGTTGCTGGGGCCTATCTCCGCAGTCGCCATTGCCTTATCGGGCAATATCAGCGATCTCAATACCAATATCATGGCCGCCTTTCAGGATGGCTTGCCAGAGCGTGTATTGGAATGGGCTGGAGCCATTCCAATCGTTGGCGGCGAACTTGAAAAATACTTACAGCAATTTGTGCATGACAAATCCCGCCTGACCACCGAGTTGCAAAAACTCGCTGCGCCTCTGCAAGTATTTGCGCTGGCCAGTGGTCGAGTTGCGCTGCAGGGCGTGCTCGATATGGCGCTTTCGGTATTTTTAACCTTCTTTTTCTTTTATCACGGCAGTGCCTTATCTAAAAAGCTCTCGGTTGTGGCAAAACGATTGAGCGGCGAGCGTGGTGAAAGTTTGATTACGGTTGCCGGTGAAACCATTCATGGTGTTATTTACGGCGTACTGGGTACTGCCTTGGCGCAAGGAGTGCTCGCATCGATTGGATTTGCCATCGCCGGCATGCAATCGTCGATCTTATTGGGCTTAATTACATTTTTCTTATCGGTTGTGCCCATTGGTCCGCCATTGGTATGGGGTGGGGTGGCCTTATGGCTTTTTCAGCAAGACCAAATGGGCTGGGCCATTTTTGTATTGGCCTGGGGCTTTTTAGTTGTGAGTACGGTCGACAACATTATTAAACCCTTCATTATTAGTCGGGGTTCACGCCTTCCCTTTGTGGTGGTGTTTTTGGGTGTATTGGGCGGAGTGATTGCCTTCGGGGTGATCGGCGCATTCTTGGGCCCGGTTTTATTGGCGGTGACCTATCAATTGGTGATTGAGTGGACTTCAGATACCACTGCAAAGTAATGGGCTAAGCGCCATTTAATACCTGAACGCTTTGTAATTTGTTAATTCAATAGTCGTATAGCGAACTAGGTTTGTAACTAACACCTTTTTCTAGGCATTTGATCTATCGATTTCTGCATGAATGATCACGCTTTGTTGGTTACGCCAAACAGCTATTAGAGTTGTCTTACCACTCCTAATTTTTGAATAAGATTAAATTTATGTGTTAACTGCCTGACTGACACTTTTAAATTAGCACGGGGGATCGCAATCAGTCGACAGAGCTATCCCGACTTGCCTATACTGCCAAGATATAAAAAATCATGGAGAAATTAGATGAAGTCACGCGCAGCAGTAGCGTTTGGTCCGGGGCAGGCCTTACTGGTAGTGGAGATCGATGTAGCGCCGCCGCAAAAGGGTGAAGTCTTAGTCAAAATTACCCATACTGGGGTATGCCATACCGATGCCTTTACGCTGTCTGGTGACGACCCCGAGGGGATCTTTCCTGCTGTACTGGGGCACGAAGGCGCAGGGGTGGTGGTGCAGGTGGGTGAGGGGGTAACCAGTGTCGCGGTTGGCGATCACGTCATACCGCTTTACACGGCTGAGTGCAGGATGTGTAAATTTTGCTTATCTGGAAAAACCAATTTATGCCAAGCGGTTCGAGCCACTCAAGGAAAAGGGCTCATGCCGGATGGCACAAGCCGATTTTCATTTGAAGGCAAGCCCTTGTATCACTACATGGGTACCAGCACCTTTAGTGAATACACCGTGGTGGCTGAGGTATCACTCGCCAAGATTAACCCTGCTGCCAATCACGAACAGGTATGCCTATTAGGCTGTGGTGTTACTACGGGCCTTGGGGCGGTGCAAAATACGGCAAAAGTAAAACCAGGGGATACCGTCGCAGTATTTGGCTTGGGCGGGATTGGTCTGGCTGTAGTGCAGGGGGCAAAATTGGCGAAGGCTGGCCGAATTATCGGCATAGATACCAATGCCTCTAAATACGATTTAGCGCGTGTAATGGGCGCTACCGATTGCATTAATCCAAAAGATTACGATAAACCCATTCAGGAGGTCATTGTGGAGATGACCGACGGCGGAGTGGATTTTAGTTTTGAGTGCATTGGTAATGTCGATGTGATGCGCTCGGCCCTAGAGTGCTGTCATAAAGGGTGGGGCGAAAGCATCATTATTGGAGTGGCTGGCGCGGGTCAAGAAATCCGTACTCGCCCATTTCAGTTGGTGACGGGTCGTGTGTGGCGCGGTTCGGCATTTGGGGGCGTTAAGGGGCGTACGCAATTACCTGGAATGGTCGAGCAAGCGATGCGCGGCGAGATCAGTCTAGAACCCTTTGTGACCCACACCATGCCACTCGAGCGAATTAATGAAGCCTTCGATTTAATGCATGCGGGTAAATCCATCCGTACCGTCATTCATTTTGACTAGGATTCGATTTGCATTCCAATCAGCCGCCTTTGGGCGGTTTTTTTTTCGTTTGATACCCCCATGTAATTACAGGAAATACCACTGTATTTAGATACGCAATGCCAACACGATGTTTTTTTAAGCCTGTATTGACTTGGCTTTAGGGGTTTATAAGCTGAAAAAAGTACGGTAGAGTGAAGTATCCAAATGGCCTATTGCTCGATTAATGGTTGTACGCCATAAAATGAGCTGATTCACCATTAGTCCTATTCATGCCCCTATTGGGCATTGCAGCACTCTTTTAGGAATACACAGCGCATGAGTAGCAAGATAAATCACAAATCCTTCTTTCAGTTCTTCTCCAAAGAATCATCGGGCGGCATTATTTTGGCCTTAGCCGCGGTTGCGGCTCTGATTATTAGTAATTCAAGCTATGGCGATCTGTATCAGGCCTTCTTGTCGATTCCGGGCGAAGTCTTGATTGGTGGCGATAGCGGTCTGGTGTTATCCAAGCCTTTAATTGTCTGGGTTAATGATTTATGGATGGCCGCTTTTTTCTTTTTAGTGGGCCTAGAGATCAAGCGCGAGTTTTTGGCCGGTGAATTATCGGGCCCAGGGCAGCTTACATTACCAGCGCTATCCGCCCTTGGTGGCATGGCAGTACCAGCGCTGATTTACGTCGCCTTTAATCAAGGCAATCCCGCAGCCTTACAAGGGTGGGCTATTCCCGCTGCGACTGATATTGCGTTCGCATTAGGCATCGTGGTGTTGCTAGGTAGTAAGGTGCCTCTGTCACTAAAAGTGTTTTTAACGGCAGTAGCCATCATCGATGATTTGCTAGCGATTGTGATCATCGCCTTGTTTTATACCTCGTCTCTATCGATCATGATGCTCTTGGGCGCATTTGCAGCCGGTTTAGCCTTATTTGTTTTAAACCGCCTCAAAATAACCCGGGTGGATGTTTATATTGTGATTGGCATCATCATGTGGCTTTTTGTCCTGAAATCGGGCGTGCATGCAACTTTAGCGGGGGTGGCCACCGCGCTGGCAATCCCGATGCGCGATAGTCAAGGACGATCACCGCTGGAATCGGTAGAGCATGGCCTTCATCCGTGGGTAGCGTTTTTGATACTACCCGTGTTTGCTTTTTCTAATGCTGGTGTTGTTTTGGCTGGCGTGACCTTGGATACCTTAATGGCGCCCATTCCGCTGGGGATTATTTTGGGGCTCTTTGTTGGTAAAACCATTGGTGTGTTTGGCGTCAGCGCTTTATTGATTCGATTGGGCTGGGTCAAGGCGCCTGCAGGAGCCAGTACGTTGCAGCTACTGGGCATAAGTATTTTGTGCGGCATTGGATTTACGATGAGCTTGTTTGTAGGCGGACTGGCTTTTGCTGAACTCGATCCAAGTTACGCGCAGCAACTCAAGCTGGGAGTGCTTGGCGGTTCGCTCGTATCGGGCGTAGTTGGAACCATACTGCTGCTGATCGCTGCAAAACCAAAGAAGAAACCCCAAGACTAAACGATTGAATTAATGAAGTAATTAAATCAGATGCAAATTGCTATTTATCGTAATTTTTTTACTAGGGCGCTCATAAACTAAGCGTAATGCAAGATAGGGTGTTTTGATTTGCAATGAGGGGAGTAAGTCAAAGCCATTCATCTCAACATGAATCTAGCTCCATCACCCCCTTACCATTTTTATCTGCAGTGTAGCGATATCTTCAGGCGAAGTGGTAATTAAAACCTCCCGAGTAGCTCGGGTGGTTTTTTTAGATCTTCTATTTATTGATTGAGTACGCGCCGTAAAAAAAGGCACATATCGATTACTTCGATAGGGTGTACAGAGTGCTCCATCGCATAACTTTTCCACTGCACATCATAGCCATTAGCTTGTAATAGATCCCGTGATCGCTCGCTCCGTTCCGGGATGATGACGGCATCCCAATCACCGTGGGCCATAAAGATCGGCGTTGTTTGATTGGCGGGACTGCGTTCGCTGAGGAAAGATGGTGCCAAGGGCAGGTAGCCCGATAAAGCCATAATTCCTGCAAGGCGATGGGGGAAGCGCAGGCCGATATGCAGAACCATGGCGCAGCCTTGGGAGAATCCAGCTAGGACGATCTTGTCATAGGCAATTCCGCGGCTTGCCTCTCGCTCTATTAGCGCATGGATAGCCATAGCGGAACGATGAATTCCAGCCGCGTCTTCCGGGTCGCTATCGCTTCTGCCGATAATGTCGTACCAGGCTGGCATGACGTAGCCACCGTTCACGGTAACCGGCATACTGGGCGCACTGGGAAATACAAAGCGAATGCCAGGGCAGCCACTCAGGTCGAGTTGAGGCACGAGCGAGGCAAAATCATTCCCATCGGCACCAAGGCCGTGAAGCCAAATAATGGACGCCGTCGGCTGTTCAGAGGTTTGAATTTCAATGCAGGGTAATAATTCCATGGAGAGGGGCTCAAATTAATTAAAAAAGTCATTTTAAGTCGGGTATGCTCAGGACGTGTTCAATTAACGGAATCAACCCTCTTTTATGACTATTTCCATGTATCAGGCTAGCGTTCCCCGTCTTGCCAACGCGCTGACGAATTTATCCGCCATTCTTGAAAAAGCCCAAGCGCATCTTGATAGCAAAAAATTAGACCCCAACGCACTTTTGCAATGTCGTTTATATCCCGACATGCTGAACTTCACGCGGCAAGTGCAGATTGCCGCTGATACAGCGAAAGGCGTGGTAGCGCGCCTTGCTGGAGTGGATATCCCTGTTGATGAAGATACTGAAAAAAGCATTCCCGAGCTGTGTGCTCGG
>JAUYRJ010000064.1 GCA_030696845.1 Polynucleobacter sp. | reverse complement strand
AAGATGCCAAGATTGCAGTGCGCAATTTACGCCGCGATGCGAACGAGCATTAAAAGCGCCTCACCAAAGAAAAGGAAATCTCAGAAGACGAAGAGCGTCGCGCCACTGATGAAATTCAGAAGATGACGGATAAGGCCGTAGTTGATATTGACAAGATCGTGGTGGATAAAGAAAAGGAAATCATGACGGTCTAGTCGCCGACATGATGATGACTTATTTCAATACAGCGCATGGCTAAACACAAAAGCTCCACAGTCGAGGTGCCGGAAATTACACCGGTGCCGCGCCATGTCGCCATCATCATGGATGGCAATGGCCGCTGGGCAAGTAAGCGCCATATGCCACGCGTCGCAGGGCACTCAGAGGGTTTGGGGGCTGTGCGAAAAGTTGTGGAAGCGTGTCGTCGACAGGGGGTTGAATACCTTACGGTATTCGCCTTTAGTTCGGAAAATTGGCGCCGTCCACCTGAAGAAGTAGGGTTTTTAATGAAGCTCTTCTTAAAGTCTTTACGTGGCGAAGTCAATCGCTTAGCGGAAAACGATATTCGTTTACGCTTGATTGGTGATCTCGGTAAATTCGATAGCTCCATTCAGGAGATGGTGGCTTTCTCGGAAGAAAAAACAGGGCATTGCAAAGGACTTACGCTGACGATTGCCGCCAATTACGGCGGTCGTTGGGATATTTTGCAGGCAATGCGAGAGTGCTTGCGCGCTCATCCTGATTTAAAGCCAGATGATGTATCGGAACAATTGCTACAACCGTTTTTATCGATGGCATATGCGCCTGAACCCGATCTATTTATCCGTACTGGTGGTGAACAACGCGTGAGTAATTTTTTGCTATGGCAGCTCGCTTATACCGAACTCTACTTCACCGATACGCTTTGGCCTGACTTTGGGGCGGATGATTTACAAGCCGCATTTGACTGGTTTAGTCAGCGCGAACGTCGTTTTGGTCGAACCAGCGCGCAGTTAGCCGCCCAAGCGGTGTCGGAACCGGTTTAGCCCCCACATGCTAAAAACCCGGGTCATCACTGCTACCGCTTTATTGGCCATTTTTCTGCCCATTTTATTTTGGTTACCACCGATATATTTAAACGGTTTATTTTTGGTCATGATTGTGCTGGCCGCATGGGAGTGGAGTCGTTTAATTGCGCCTGGAGCATCTAAGGCAGCAGTGATCTACGCCGCCCTGTGTTTAATTGCGATTGCGGCCATGTTGTTTCTTGCTAATGTGGATTGGGATATCGCCTTATTGTTATTGGCGACTCTATTTTGGATTGTTGGAGCGCCACTCCTCATGTCGCGCGGCACACGTCTAGTACTTTCTTCATGGCAATTGTTTTTTGCGGTGGTGGGATTGATTCTGTTGCCGGCCACCTGGTTTGCATTGGTCTTTTTGCGTGAGATGGGTCTGTTGTGGCTTTTAACGGCAATGGCCCTAGTTTGGGTTGCCGATATTGGTGCTTATTTTTCTGGAAAGGCGTTTGGACGTCGTCGCCTTGCGCCGCAATTAAGCCCTGGTAAAACGCTAGAGGGTGCCTTAGGGGGATTATTGCTATGCTATCTCTTTGCAACCTTATGCGCGGTCTACTTGCCTCCAACCGTAACGATTTTTGGTGCATGGGCGATGAGTTGGGGTTGGCTGCCAATGTTCTTGATGGTGACTGCCCTTACCGCCCTCAGTATTGTCGGTGACCTATTTGAGTCACAACTCAAGCGCCTCTCTGGCGTGAAAGACAGTAGCGGTCTGTTGCCGGGTCATGGCGGAGTCTTGGATCGCATTGATGCTTTACTTCCAACCATGCCGGTGCTTGTCCTGTTGGTGGGACTTCTTAAATGAATCCCCCATTAACGCAAGTAATCCGACGCCGCGTTGCAGTCCTCGGCTCTACCGGTTCGATCGGCGTTAACACCTTGGATGTGATCCGTGCGCACCCGGATCGCTTTGAAGTTGCCGCATTAACAGCGGGCAAACAAGTAGAGCGTTTAGCAGAGCAATGCCTCGAATTCAAACCCCGAATCGCGGTGGTGGCGGATGCCGAAGGAGCTGCGCACCTACAGCAATTGCTGGCGGGTAAGGTCAACGGCATTGCGGTGCTGCACGGCCCTGATGCGCTGGTTAGCGCCGTTCTGGAATCGGATTGCGATACCGTGATGGCAGCGATTGTGGGTGCGGCAGGATTAATTCCAACCTTGGCTGCGGCCAAAGCGGGTAAACGCATTTTGTTAGCAAATAAAGAGGCTTTGGTGATGTCGGGCGATCTCTTTATGGAAGCCGTGAAAGCGGGCGGTGCTGAGTTATTGCCAATCGATAGTGAGCACAACGCCATTTTTCAGTGCCTACCCGATCGTTTTGGTTCGGGTTCGATTGGTTCATCGCGCGATCACTTGGGTGTGGAGGAGTTGTGGTTAACCGCTTCAGGCGGACCATTTCGGGACAAAAGCCTCGATGAATTAAAAACCATCACACCGGATCAAGCCTGCGCGCATCCCAATTGGGTAATGGGGCGCAAGATTTCCGTGGACTCAGCCACGATGATGAATAAAGGCCTCGAAGTCATCGAGGCGCACTGGTTGTTCGGCTTGCCCCTCACGCAAATTCGGGTGTTAATTCATCCGCAAAGCGTAGTGCACTCCATGGTGCGGTACCGCGATGGTTCGGTGATTGCGCAGCTTGGCCAACCGGATATGCGCACCCCGATTGCCTACGGCTTGGCTTGGCCCGATCGGATTGATGCTGGTGTACCAGCACTCAATTTATCCCAACTTGCAGCGTTGAATTTCTCTGAGCCGGATTTCAATCGGTTTCCTTGTTTAGCTTTGGCATTTGAGGCTGCTAAGGTGGGGGGTACTGCGCCCACCATCCTGAATGCTGCTAACGAAATCGCCGTAGCCGCTTTTTTAGATCAGCGGATACCGTATTTGCGAATTGCCCACGTCGTGCGGGACACTTTGGCGAAAGTAAGCGCAACTCCGGCAAGCTCGATCGAGATCGTATTGGTCGCTGATGCGCAAGCTCGGCGGATTGCGCAGGAATGCCTATCATCACCATGAAAGGTGAAGAAGAATCGATATGCAAGCCCTGATAACCCTGTTGACATTTATGGTGACCATCGGAATTTTGGTGGGCTTTCATGAGTATGGTCACTTTGCTGCGGCGCGCATGTGCGGTGTGCGGGTACTTCGCTTTGCAATTGGCTTTGGTAAGCCCCTCTATCGTTTTACCAGTAAAAACAATACCGAATGGGTGATTGGATCAATCCCTCTTGGGGGCTATGTGAAGTTGCTTGACGGCCGGGATCCGGAGCAGACTATTGGTATCTCTGAGCAAACTAGCGCGTTTAATTTAAAGCCTTTGTGGCAGCGCTCATTTATTGTGGCTGCCGGACCGCTGGCGAATTTCATCTTGGCGATCGCCTTTTTGGCGGTAATTTATCTTGCTGGCGCAGCGCAATTGCCCGCACGTCTCCAGGCTCCTCCAGAGGCATCTCTTGCGGCCAGTGCAGGTTTAGTAGCGGGTGATCACGTAAGCGGTTGGCGCGATTTGGACAGTAGCGCTGGCGAATTTGAGCCTATCAACAGCTGGAATTTACTGCGCTGGAAGCTGCTTGATGCCATTACGGGGGAGGAGGGATTTGCTCTGGAAATTACGAGTCCGAGTGGCGGCCGAGCGATTGTTAATTTCCCGGCGGATCAGCTGCCCCGGATTCAGCCAAACCAAGATGCCTTGCAGGCCCTGGGCATTCGGCCAGCAGCAGCCAGTCCCGATGAGTGGGAACAGTTGCGTTTAGGCCCCCTTGATGCGCTTATTTACGCCAGTGAGCGAGTTTGGCTCATTACCAAGGTTTCTGCGAGGCTAATGATCGGCATGGTCACAGGAGATGCCTCAATTAAGCAGCTTGGAGGCCCCCTGAGCATCGCGGATATGGCAGGAAAGTCTGCCCAGGTCGGCTGGCAGGCCTTTTTTGGCTTTTTAGCCCTGATGAGCATTAGCATTGGTTTGCTTAATTTGATCCCCATTCCGATGCTCGATGGCGGTCAGCTCCTGTATGATGCATGGGAACTGGTTTCCGGAAAACGTCTACCATTATCAGTTCAAGAATGGCTCCATAAACTGAGTTTTATCTTGCTGATTTCCCTGACTTTTTTGGCTTTATTTAATGATTTACAACGCTATCTTTCATCTTGAATTTGCTTAATTCCCTTACTCAATCTAGCTTGCGTTTCTTAATCAAAACCGCATTTGTTTTGCTCGCTGGCGTGTCTTTTCAGGCGCAAGCCGCCGATACCTTTGTGGTTAAAGATATTCGCGTCGAAGGCCTCCAGCGGGTTGAGCCGGGAACGGTGTTTAGTTATTTGCCTATTCAAGTGGGCGAGACATTCACGGAAGCCAAGGGCGCAGAGTCAATCAAGGCTTTGTATGGCACGGGATTCTTTCGTGATGTGCAAATTCAGGCGCAGGGCAACATCTTAATCGTGATCGTGGAGGAGCGCCCCACAATCGCTCGGATCGAATTCACAGGCATGAAAGAATTTGATCAAGAGGTAGTGCGTAAATCGCTTAAGGCAGTAGGTGTTGCCGAGGCTCGCTTTTACGACAAAGCGCTGATTGATAAGGCCGAGCAAGAACTCAAGCGCCAATACGTTAGCAAGGGTTTATATGCTGCCGAAGTGGTGGCTACGGTTACCCCCGTAGAGCGCAATCAAGTCGCGATTTACTTCAATATTGATGAAGGCCCCGTTGCCAAGATACAAGAAATCAACTTCATTGGTAATAAAGCCTTTAGCGAAAGTACGCTTCTCGGCGAGATGCAGCTTAAAACCGGCGGTTGGCTGTCGTGGTACAGCAAAGACAACCTCTATTCCAAGCAAAAACTCACAGCCGATTTAGAAACGATTCGTTCGTATTATCTCAACCGAGGTTACCTAGAATTTGTGATCGAATCTACTCAAGTGTCGATTACGCCCGATAAGAAGGGCATTTATCTGACGATTAGTATTCGGGAAGGTCAGCGCTTTACGGTGAAGAATGTCCGTTTAGCCGGAGACCTTCTTGGTAAAGAAGCCGAGCTGACCCAGCTTGTCACGCTCAAAGCCGGTGATATTTTCTCGTCCGCTAAATTGGCCGAGAGCACCAAGGCGATTGCGGAGGTTTTGGGTTCCTATGGGTACGCCTTCGCATCGATTAATCCGCAGCCAGATATTCGTAGGGACTTAAGCGAGGTGGACATCACCCTCGTGGTGGACCCAGGTCGCCGTGTTTACGTGCGCCAGGTTAATGTGACGGGCAACGCCAAAACGCGCGATGTGGTGGTACGCCGCGAGATGCGTCAGTTTGAGAGCTCTTGGTTTGATAGCGATAAGATTCGCTTATCCAAAGAGCGTATTGGTCGTTTGGGTTACTTTACCGATACCGATATTTCAACGACGGATGTTCCGGGATCTCCTGACCAAGTCGATGTCAATGTGAAAGTGACCGAAAAGCCTACGGGAGCGGTTACGATTGGTGCCGGTTTCTCTTCCACCGAGAAGTTGATTCTTTCTGCTGGTATTAACCAAGAGAACGCGTTCGGAACGGGTACTGCGATTGGACTGAATTTCTCGCTGGGTAAGATCAATCAAAACTTGACCCTGTCGCAATACGATCCCTACTTTACGGAAGACGGTATTAGCCGTTATACCGATTTGTATTACCGCTCGTCCAAGCCCTTGTACTACGTCGGTGATCCGGACTATCAGATCAAGACCGTCGGCTCTAATATTAAGTTCGGTGTTCCATATACTGAAGTGGATCGCGTGTTCTTTGGAACGGGTATTGAGGTCTTCTCTATTTACGCTACAACCAATACGCCGATTCCGTATCAAAATTACGTGAAAGATTTTGGCACGACGGTTCCGGGTCGATTGCAAACCTATAACGTTCCAATTACCGCTGCCTGGGCGCGTGACGGACGTGATAGCGCCTTGATTCCATCTAAGGGTTCCTTGCAGCAGTTGTCGGCTGAGGTGGGTACACCGGTGGGCGATTTGACCTTCTACCGTATTTTTGGCCAATACCAGAAATACCATTCCTTCTCGAAAGGCAATATTTTGTCCTTCAACGGGGAAATTGGTTACGGTGAGGCCTATGGCAATAAACCCTTCCCCATCACCAAAAACTACTTCGTAGGCGGTATTGGTTCGGTTCGGGGTTATGCTCCTGGATCATTGGGACCCAACTATTTCAATACGATTACGGGCACATTCCAGCCCACCGGCGGCCAATCTAAGATTGTGACCAACCTGGAGTACACCTTCCCCGTACCGGGTTCCGGCGCCGATAAGACCTTGCGGGTATTTACCTTCGTGGACGGTGGTAATGCCTTTGGAGAGAACATTAACCTCGTTCTGCGATATTCTTATGGCTTGGGTTTATCATGGATATCTCCGCTTGGGCCACTGAAGTTCAGCTATGGTATCCCTGTAAAATCACAACCCACGGATAATGTGCAGCGTTTGCAGTTCCAGGTAGGTACTGCGTTTTAATAGTGTAAGGAACGATTTATGAAGCTTCAACCGTCTTTTAAATGGATTCAGCTTGGCTTAGTGGCCATTCTTCCCGCTTTCTTGGCAAGCCCATCGATGGCGCAAGAGGCTGGCACCCGTGTCGCCGTGGTTAATTCGGAGAAGGTATTTAACGAGTCCAATTTAGCAAAAGCAATGCAAACTAAATTGCAAAACGAGTTCACCAAGCGTCAAAATGAATTACGTGACAGCGCGCAAAAAATCAAAGCTGCAGCCGAAAAGCTCGATCGTGATGCCGCGGTCATGTCCGAGGCGGAGCGTATTCGCCGCCAGCGTGAGTTGGCCGACCAAGATCGTGAGCTACAACGCAAGCAGCGCGAATTCACGGAAGACTTAAATCAGCGTACGTTTGAAGAGCGTGCCAAGATTGCCGAAAAAGCCAATATCGTGCTCAAGCAAATCGCCGAGCAGAGAAAAATTGATGTGATCGTTCAAGAGGCGGCATATGTGAGTCCTCGCGCAGATGTAACGGATGATGTCATCAAGGCTTTAAATAATCTGAAGTAAGTTTTATGCCCACCGCCATCGAGCTGGCCAATCAATTTCAAGCAAGCTTGGTGGGGGATGGCTCCATCGTTCTCGATTCCTTAGCTCCACTCGAGCGAGCCAGCGGCAATCAAATCTCTTTCTTATCCAACCCCCTCTATCGGCAGCAGGCAGTCGAGAGTGGTGCTGGCGCGTTAATTGTGGGTCAAGCGGATCTGGATTACCTTCAGGCAGCGGCATCCGATGTTAAGCGGGCGCCTACTTATTTCTTGGCTAAAAATCCCTATGCGACCTTTGCTCGCATAGCGCAGCATTTTGCTTCCTTAAAAAATGTAGCACCGAAGGCGGGAGTTCACCCTCAGGCAGCAATTGCTGCGAGTGCCATGGTGCCAGCATCCTGTCATATCGGTCCTTTTGTGCATATTGCAGACAATGTCGTTTTAGGTGAGCGCGTATCGATTATGGGCAATGTAACGATTGCAAGTGGCGCCCGTATTGGTGACGACAGTGTTATTCATCCGTCGGCATCCATATACGCGGAATGCGAGATTGGTCGCCGCTGTATTATTCACAGTGGTGCGGTGATCGGCGCAGATGGTTTTGGTTTTGCCCCGGATTTTCATGCTAGTGGAGGCGAGTGGGTCAAGATTCCGCAAACGGGACGGGTGCTGATTGGTGACGATGTGGAAATTGGCGCATCAACCACGATTGATCGTGGCGCGATGAGCGATACCATGATCGGTTCGGGCTGCAAGATTGATAACCAAGTTCAGATTGGGCATAACGCAGTGATTGGTATGTGCACGGTGATTGCCGGCTGTGCGGGCATCTCTGGAAGCACCAAGATTGGTAACTATTGCGTCATCGGCGGTTATGCCAATTTTGCAGGCCATTTGACGATTGCGGACCGCACCACGGTTTCTGGAGGCACTTCCATTATTCGTTCGATAACAGAGCCTGGCCAACACTTTACGGGTGTTTTTCCATCCATGCCCCATGCGAGCTGGGAAAAAAATACTGCCATCGTGCGTGGCCTCGATAAAATACGCCAGCGCTTACGCCTACTCGAAGGTAATAAACCCCGTTCTGAATAAACTACTTCCTATTCATTGCTTCGGTACCCACTTAAACCCCATTTATTTTTCATTGGATTGCATTTATGAGTAACGCCATTTCAATCGACATTAATCAGATACTGAAACTACTGCCGCACCGCTATCCCTTCTTGCTGGTTGATCGCGTACTTGAATTAACTCCGCGTGTAAGCATTAAGGCGCTCAAGAACGTAACGATGAATGAGCCTTTTTTTCAAGGACACTTCCCGGATTTTCCGGTGATGCCA
The DNA here is from genome assembly GCA_030696845.1 of Polynucleobacter sp. Taxonomy (GTDB): domain Bacteria; phylum Pseudomonadota; class Gammaproteobacteria; order Burkholderiales; family Burkholderiaceae; genus Polynucleobacter. The sequence continues at coordinate 11,493 of JAUYRJ010000064.1, read as the reverse complement.
GGCGTACTCATCATTGAGGCACTTGCGCAAACCGCGGCTTTGTTGACCTTCTCTGAAGCAAAGAAAGAAAATGCGATTTATTATTTTGCAGGGATCGATGGCGCGCGCTTCAAAAAGCCGGTGTTGCCGGGTGATCAGCTCATCATGACGGCCATTTTGGAGCGCGAAAAGGCCGGTATCTACAAGTTTCAAGTGAAGGCCACGGTGAATGATGAACTGGCGGCAGAGGCGAACATTACGTGCGCTGTTCGGACAAAGGGCGCCTAATGAGCCGCATCCATAGCACCGCGATTATTGATAGTAAGGCTGAGCTCGCGAGCGACGTAGAGATTGGCCCGTATTCTGTGATTGGCCCTCACGTACGAATTGGCGCCGGCAGCAAGGTAGGGTCTCATACGGTGATTGAGGGCCATACCACGCTAGGTGCGGACAATACTATTGCTCACTTTGCCGCTATCGGTGGATCACCCCAAGATATGAAGTATCGAGGTGAGCCTACCCGCTTAATTATCGGCGATCGCAATACCATTCGCGAGTTCACGACCATTCATACTGGTACTGCGCAGGATGACGGCATCACGCAGCTCGGCAATGACAATTGGATCATGGCATATGTGCATATCGCTCATGATTGCAAGATTGGTAACCATACGATTTTTTCAAGCAACGCACAAATTGCTGGGCATGTTCATGTGGATGACTGGGCAATTATGGGTGGTATGTCTGGTGTGCATCAGTTTGTTCGCATTGGCCAGCATGCCATGCTGGGCGGTGCATCGGCCTTGGTTCAAGACATTCCGCCGTTTGTGATTGCGGCAGGTGATAAAGCGTCACCCCACGGCATTAATGTCGAAGGGCTCAAGCGCCGCGGTTTCTCCGCAGAGACTATTTCAGCTTTACGTCAGGCTTACAAAGTGTTGTACAAAGATGGCTTGAGTTTTGAAGAGGCCAAGGTGGCGATTCACAAAATGGCTTTGGATGCGAGTGCCGATGCCGCAACTGCGCAAAAGCTAACTGAGTTCCATGATTTTATTGCCGCATCCACGCGCGGCATTATTCGCTAGGCTTGCTTTGCCTAAATTAGCTTGCGTTGCTGGGGAGCCCTCGGGTGATCTACTGGCAGCCCCTGTCCTGCATGCCCTCAATCAAATACCCGACATGGCGGGGCTATCTGCTTATGGCATTGGTGGCCCCTTAATGCAGGCCGAGGGCTTTGACTCCCGCTGGCCAATGGAAACCCTCAGCGTTCGCGGTTACGTCGAGGCAATTCGGCAACTGCCGGCCATCTTGAAGTTGCGCAAAGAATTACTGAATACCTTGATGCATTTGGATCGACCGGATGCGTATTTGGGTATCGACGCCCCCGATTTTAATTTGGGCGTTGAGCTCAAGCTGCGTCAGGCCGGCATTCCGACGCTGCATTTTGTATCACCCTCCATTTGGGCGTGGCGGGCGGGCCGTATTACTAAAATCAAGCAAGCGGTGGATCGGATGCTATGCATTTTTCCGTTTGAGACTGCGATTTATGAACGCGCTGGTATCGCCGCCAATTATGTGGGTCACCCTTTAGCCAGTGCGATTCCGCTGGAGCCTAATATTCCGTTGGCGCGCGATCGCTTGGCGACCCTTCCGGCTGTCACGAATGCCGGCACTACACGCACTGATTTTGATGGGGTAGTGATCGCGGTTTTGCCGGGTAGTCGCGGATCTGAAATTGAACTCATCGCCCCTGTGTTTTTCGAAGCCATGGGACGTATTACGGCGCAGCTTCAAGGCCAATGCCTTCAGTTTGTGATTCCAGTGGCGACGCCGCGCTTACGTCCTCCATTAGAGGTGTTGGCACAGCAGTGCCGCATAAAACACCCTGATATCCAAATTCACTTGATTGATGGCCATGCCGACACCATCTTGGAGGCCGCTGATGTGGTCTTAATTGCAAGTGGTACGGCCACCTTGCAGGCTGCGCTTTGGAAAAAACCGATGGTGATTTCGTATAAGGTGCCTTGGCTGACAGCGCAGATTATGAAACGCCAAGGCTATTTGCCGTATGTGGGATTGCCCAATATTTTGGCGGGTGAATTTTTGGTTCCCGAATTATTGCAAGATGACGCTACGCCTGAAAAATTGGCTAATGCTGTGTTGCATTGGTTAAATACGCCTGCCGCGGTCTCTCAGCTGCAAGCTCGGTTTACCCAGATGCATGAAATCCTGCGTAGACCAACTGGGCTTCTGGTTGCGCAGGCGGTAACGCAAACCATGGCAGAAAAACGCCAAGGGCATTTGCCGAGATGAGCGAAGCCTTCTGGATTTGTGGTGTAGATGAAGCGGGTCGAGGACCTTTGGTGGGCTCGGTGGTCGCTGGTGCCGTTGTACTTGATCCAGAAAACCCCATTACTGGCTTAAAAGACTCGAAGCGCTTAACGCCCGCCCGGCGTGAAGCCCTTTACGAAGAGATTATCGTTAAAGCAAAAGCCTGGGGTGTGGGTGAGGCGAGCCCTAGAGAAATTGATGAAATCAATATTTTGCAAGCAACGATGCTAGCAATGCAGCGCGCTATCGATGACTTATGCGTACGTCTTGGCACTTGGCCTAATAAAGCCTTAATTGACGGGAATCGGTGCCCGGAGTTACCCATTCCGGCAGAGGCGATCGTGAAGGGCGACAGTAAAGAGCCAGCGATTTCAGCGGCATCGATCGTGGCTAAAGTAACGCGAGATCGCCAGATGGTGCAATTGCACGCGCTTTATCCAAACTATGGTTTTATTCAGCATATGGGCTATCCCACCCCAGTTCATCTTGCCGCGCTTAATGCGTTCGGCGCATGCCCTGAGCACCGCCGCAGCTTTTCTCCAGTGCGGGATGTGGTGATGCGTGTTGGGTCATCGTCATGACTGAGTTCATTTCTTCGCGTGAGAATCCGCTTTTTAAAGAGCTGCGCGCAATACAGGCAACGGGCTCAAAGGGTCAGAAAGCGCGACTAGCGTTTGGTCATGCTCTTTTGGAGGGGATTCATTTGCTGCAGACCTGGTGTGCCGACCCCGCATTGAATGTATTACTTACCTCCGAGCTGGGTATCGAACATCATGAAATCAACGCTTTAGTACAGCAACACCTCGATGCCTGCCCCGATACGCGTGTTATTTACTTGGATGCCAATTTATGGAGCGAGCTAAGTGAGTTGGCCAATGGCCCTCAAATCGCAGGCTTAGTATCGTTACCCTCAGTAGCTCCGATAGGAACCCTCAATGGCGATGTGGTGGTGCTCGACCGCATTCAGGATGCCGGCAATGTCGGCGCGATTTTGCGAACCGCCGCGGCAGCTGGCTTTACTCAGATTGTTGCGCTGAGTGGTTGTGCTCATCTATGGTCTAGCAAGGTATTGCGGGCCGGCATGGGGGCGCATCGTGGCTTAAAACTATACGAGGGGTGGTCAAACCAGCAGGCCTTGAGCGCGATTACCGCGCCGTTATTCTTAGCCACGGCGGATGGTAGTGTCAGCCTCTTTGATTTGGATGCGCAATTAAAGAAATCGGTGGCTTGGGTGCTAGGCAGCGAAGGGCAGGGCGTAAGCGCAGAACTACTCGCACAGGGCAATGCGGTATCCATACCGATGGCCAGCCGCGTAGAGTCTTTGAATGTAGCTACTGCAGCTGCAGTCTGCCTATTCGAAACAGTGCGGGTGCGACGGCTGCCTTAGCCTAAGATCGTTTTATCTGATCGAATCGATTGCAGAATCGTCGTAGCGATTTCTTCAATGGACTTACTGGTGGTGGAAACCCAAGGAATCGACTCTCGGCGCATCATTGCGGTAGCCTCATTGATTTCATAACGGCAGTTTTCCAGTTTGGCGTAATTGCTTCCGGGTCTGCGTTCGTTGCGGATTTCGGAGAGGCGATCTGGATCAATCATCAAACCGAAAATCTTTTGACGATGGGGTAATAAATCCTTGGGTAGCTGACCTCGCTCAAAATCTTCTGGAATGAGGGGGTAATTTGCGGCTTTGAGGCCATACTGCATCGCCAAGTAGAGGCTGGTTGGCGTTTTCCCCACTCGCGATACCCCCACCAAAATGACATTGGCATCGGCTAGATTTTGATTGGATTGACCATCGTCGTGGGCCAGGGAGTAGTTGATTGCTTCAATGCGGTTTTTATAGGCCGCAGTATCGGCATTGTGGTGCAGGCGGTTCATGGCATGGGTCGATTTAATGCCGAGAGCCTGTTCTAGGGGTGCCACAAAGGTTTGAAACATATCGAGAACGAGACCTTGCGCTTTTGATACGATGCCGTTGAGCTCGGTATTGACGAGGGTCGTAAATACGATCGGCTGGATATTATCCCTACGGAATACATCGTTGATCGCATTCACCGCCTCATGGGCCTTATCCGCGCTATCGGTAAAGGGAATGCGGACCAGCTTAAACGTCATCTCAAACTGGGCCAAAATCGACTGACTGAAGTTCTCGGCGGTGATTCCGGTGCCGTCAGACACAATAAAGACAATGCGGGTAGCGTTGGACATGGTTTTTGGGAGAAAAATGGGGCAAAGCACTACAATAGAGGGATTCTAGTATGCCGCATTTTTTTCGGCCGCAGCACCGGTTTCCTTCCCTTTAGAGAGTATTTATGTCCAACCCAAAACACCAAAACGCATACGTATTACCTTTTGAAGACCTTAGGATGACAGACGTCGAGTCTGTTGGCGGAAAAAACGCCTCCCTAGGCGAGATGATCTCTCAGCTGGCCTCCGCAGGAGTGCGCGTACCAACCGGATTCGCTACTACTTCACTGGCATTTCGCGACTTTTTAGAGCACAACGCCCTTACCGAACGTATTCAGCAGCGCTTACTCAAGCTCAATATAGATGATGTGCGTGCTTTGGCCGAGGCTGGTGCTGAAATTCGTTCTTGGATTGAAGCGGCGCCATTTCAGCCGCGCCTTGAAGAAGAAATCCGCACCGCTTTTGCCAAGTTAGATGATTCAGGAAAAGGCTCCTTTGCGGTACGTTCCTCGGCAACAGCCGAAGACTTGCCCGATGCGTCTTTTGCGGGCCAACAAGAAACCTTTTTGAATGTGGAGGGCATTGATGATGTCCTCAAAACCATTCGTGAAGTATTTGCCTCGCTGTATAACGATCGTGCGATTTCCTACCGGGTGCACAAGGGCTTTGCCCACGCTGAAGTCGCATTATCAGCGGGCATTCAGCGTATGGTTCGCTCCGACTTGGGTGCCGCCGGTGTGATGTTTACTTTGGATACGGAATCGGGCTTTGAAGATGTGGTCTTCATTACCTCTAGCTATGGACTGGGCGAGACCGTCGTGCAGGGTGCAGTCAACCCAGACGAGTTTTATGTATTTAAAACCACCTTGGCTCAAGATAAGAAGGCGATTATTCGTCGCTCGCTGGGCTCTAAATTAATTCAGATGCAATTTGCGCCAGCCGGATCGAAAGAGCGCGTTGTCACGGTGGATGTAGAGCCGGAAATGCGTAATCGCTTCTCCTTGGTGGATGCGGATATCACTGAATTAGCAAAATTTGCCGTCATTATTGAAAAACACTACGGTCGTCCAATGGATATCGAGTGGGGAAAAGATGGCAACGACGGCCGCATTTATATTTTGCAAGCCCGCCCTGAGACGGTTAAGAGTCAGGCTGCCGGCCAGGTCGAGATGCGCTACAAGCTGAAGGGCAATTCCAATATCTTGGTTAAAGGCCGCGCTATTGGTCAAAAGATTGGTGCTGGTCCAGTTCGCATTATTCGTGATCCAAGCGAAATGGATCGCGTTCAGCCTGGCGATGTATTGGTTGCCGATATGACAGACCCCAATTGGGAGCCGGTTATGAAGCGCGCATCCGCGATTGTGACAAACCGTGGCGGTCGCACCTGCCATGCGGCGATTATTGCGCGTGAACTCGGTGTACCCGCTGTCGTTGGTTGTACCGATGCGACTGAAAAATTACAAGACGGCATGATGGTTACCGTATCGTGCGCTGAAGGCGACGAAGGTAATATTTATGACGGTTTGATCGAGACAGAGGTAACCGAAGTTTCGCGCGGTGTTCTGCCGGAAATTCCAGTCAAGATCACAATGAATATTGGTAACCCTCAGTTGGCTTTTGATTTCTGCCAACTGCCAAACAAGGGCGTTGGTTTGGCTCGCCTCGAGTTCATCATTAATAACTACATTGGCGTTCATCCTCGTGCGGTATTGGAGTACCCCAATATCGATCCCGATCTCAAGCGTGCAGTTGAGAGTGTGGCCCGTGGCTATGCGAGCCCACGCGCATTCTATGAGGATAAGTTGGTGGAGGGCGTTGCTACCATTGGCGCAGCCTTCTATCCAAAGCCTGTCATTGTGCGCTTATCGGATTTCAAGTCCAATGAGTACAAGAAGTTAATTGGCGGCTCCCGTTACGAGCCGGATGAAGAGAATCCGATGCTCGGTTTCCGTGGCGCTTCGCGTTACGTCTCCGAAGACTTTGGCGAGGCGTTTGCGCTGGAGTGCGCGGCTATGAAGCGGGTTCGCGAAGAGATGGGTCTGACCAATGTGGAGATCATGGTTCCCTTCGTGCGTACGATTAAACAGGCTGAGCGTGTGATTGACATGATGGCTAAGTTTGGTCTCAAGCGTGGCGTGAATGGTCTACGCCTCATTATGATGTGTGAAATCCCATCTAATGCAATTTTGGCAGACCAGTTCCTCGAGTACTTTGACGGATTCTCGATTGGTTCAAACGATATGACTCAATTGACCTTGGGACTTGATCGCGATTCCGGTATGGAATTACTCGCAATCGATTTTGATGAGCGAGATCCTGCGGTGGAGTTCATGATTGAGCGCTCGATTGACGCTTGTTTAAAGCAAAACAAGTACGTTGGCATCTGCGGTCAAGGCCCTTCGGATCACCCTGATTTCGCGCGTTGGTTGGTCAGAAAGGGCATTACCTCGATCTCCCTAAATCCAGACAGCGTTGTGGGTACCTGGGAAATGCTAGCCAATTCCGATTTGAAGTAAGTTAGCCAATAACGAAACCAGTTATTAAGCGGTTATAAAGAGCGGCAGGATTTGAGGGGAACCTCAAATTCCCGCTCTAATTGCTTTTAGATCCAGCGCTTTTGCGATCGGTCTTCAGCGCTCTTACTACTTTTGCTTTTTTAGAGTGGTTTCATCTGGTGGGTAGGGCATATTCGCAGGGCTTTGCTGCTTAATGCAGGTCGCCGCGTGCAATCCGGGCTTTTTGAATCTCCCATTCACGCTCTTTGGTGGTGGCCCGCTTATCGTGCTGCTTTTTGCCTCTGGCAAGGCCAATTTCGCATTTCACATTGCCTTTAGAGAAATGCAAGTTGAGCGGAACCAAGGTGAAGCCCTTTTGCTCCACTTTGCCAATCAACTTCCGAATTTCAACGGCGTTGAGCAAGAGTTTGCGGGTGCGGGTGGGGTCAGTGACCACATGGGTCGAGGCAGAAATCAGGGGGGTAATGTGCGCCCCAATTAAAAACAGTTCCGCATTGCGGATGACCACATACGCTTCTTTAATTTGAGCTCTGCCTGCGCGAATGGCCTTTACTTCCCAGCCCTGCAGCACAATACCCGCCTCAAACCGTTCCTCGATAAAATAATCGAAGAAGGCTTTTTTGTTATCAACGATACTCATAGATTCATTCGCTTCACTTAATTCATTATGGCAGACGTCCACAAGACCGTTTTAATTGGCCAATCGGCTGACCGCATGTACAGCCTGGTTACTGATGTGGCCCGCTACCCGGAGTTTTTGCCGTGGTGTGGCGGCGTAGAAATTTTCGAGCAATCCGAAACAACCCTGGATGCCAAAATTAAGATCAAATTCAAGGGCATTGAGCAGTTTTTTCACACGCGCAACACCAACACCAGACCAACCCAAATCGACATGACCTTTGTGGACGGGCCGTTTAAGCACTTTTCGGGCCAATGGCTTTTCATTCCCTTGCGGGAAGATGCCTGCAAGATTGATTTTAAACTCCAATGGGAGTTTAAGAGCCCTATTTTAGATAAGGTGATTGGCCCGGTCTTTAGCTACATTGCCGGTACCTTTGTGGACTGCTTTGTAAAACGCGCCGAGCAAAGCCAGCCATGACCGTTTGGATATGCGATGCGCGGGGCGCAAGGCCAGTTCTGAAGCCATTTTTGCTAGCAGAGGGCGGTGCCAGTCCCGTAACCGTGGGACTTGTTCTCCGTCTGGCCGGCTTAGCGAGCGGTCCGGATGATCCTCAATTTGCCCGTAAAGGCTCCTATGGGGTCTTTGGCAAGCGCAAAGAATGGGATAGCCCCATTTATGAGGGGGATCGCCTTGAGCTCTACGCTCCCCTGCAAATTGACCCCAAGACCGTTCGGCGTAAGCGGGCTAACCAGAATCGGGACGCCCATTTAAAGGCAGTTGCGGCAAAACGCAAGGCCAGAAGGCTATAATCGGTTTTTGCGACTAGGGGTTTTGCATGCGACTCATCCAAAAAGCACTCACTTTTGACGATGTGCTTCTCGTTCCGGCGTATTCGTCGGTCCTCCCTCGGGATGCCAGCTTGGTATCGAAGCTGACCCGGGACATTTCTCTCAATACACCGCTGGTTTCGGCTGCGATGGATACCGTGACCGAAGGCCGTTTGGCGATTGCCATGGCCAGTGAAGGCGGCATTGGTATTGTGCATAAGAACCTCAAACCTGCCGAGCAGGCTCGCGAGGTGGCTAAAGTGAAGCGCTATGAGTCTGGTGTTTTACGCGACCCAATCACCATTGGCCCGGATGTGACCGTGCGCCAGGTTATGCACCTTTCACGCGAGCATGGGTTTTCAGGCTTTCCAGTGTTGCAAGGCAAAACCGTCATCGGCATCATTACCAATCGCGATTTGCGCTTTGAAGAGGATCTGGATGCTCCAGTCAAAGTCAAAATGACGCCACGCGAACGCTTGGTGACTGTGAAAGAAGGCTGCACCCTCGAAGAGGCTAAGCGCCTGATGAGCAAGCACCGTTTAGAGCGTGTCTTGGTAGTAAACGATGCGTTTGAGCTGCGCGGCTTAATTACCGTGAAAGACATCCTGAAGGCGACCGAGCACCCCAATGCGTGTAAAGACAGCGAAGGTAAGTTGCGCGTTGGCGCTGCCGTTGGCGTTGGTCCAGATAATGATGAACGCATTGAGTTATTGGTGAAGGCTGGCGTTGACGTGATTGTGGTCGACACCGCGCATGGCCATAGTCAGGGTGTTTTGGATCGCGTCAAATGGACCAAGAAACACTACCCGCAGGTACAGGTGATTGGCGGCAATATCGCTACTGGTGAGGCCGCCTTAGCTTTGGTGGAACATGGCGCCGATGGTGTGAAGGTTGGTATCGGGCCTGGCTCGATTTGCACTACCCGTATAGTGGCGGGTGTTGGTGTTCCCCAAATTACCGCGATTGTGAATGTAGCCAAAGCCCTTCAAGGCACTGGCGTTCCTTTAATTGCGGACGGTGGCGTACGCTACTCTGGTGATGTGGCAAAAGCCTTGGCCGCTGGCGCGCACTCCGTCATGATGGGTGGTATGTTTGCGGGCACGGAAGAGGCTCCTGGCGAAGTATTTTTATACCAAGGTCGTTCATATAAGAGCTATCGCGGTATGGGCTCACTGGGTGCTATGACCGATGGCGCTGCCGATCGGTATTTTCAGGAAGACATTAGCGCTGCGAATGCGGAGAAGCTGGTGCCTGAAGGTATCGAAGGGCAAGTGCCCTACAAAGGCAGTGTCTTAACCATCTTGCATCAATTGACAGGCGGCATTCGCTCCTCTATGGGTTACTGTGGCTGCAAATCGATTGCGGATTTGCATGAGAAGGCTAATTTTGTGGAAATCACTTCAGCAGGCGTACGCGAGTCGCACGTGCATGATGTGAAGATCACCAAGGAAGCACCCAATTACCATATTGATTGAGTGTGGATTGCGCTATGCACGATAAGATCCTCATTCTTGATTTTGGTTCGCAGGTAACCCAGCTGATTGCGCGGCGGGTGCGCGAAGCCAAAGTCTATTCCGAGATTCATCCTTACGATTGCGACCCCGAGTTCATTCGTCGCTTTATTCAGGACGAGGGCGGTAAAGGTATCATTTTGTCGGGTGGACCGAGTTCAGTAACTGAGGGCGAGAGCCCCAGAGCACCCCAGGTCGTATTTGAATTGGGCGTCCCTGTATTAGGTATTTGCTACGGCATGCAAACCATGGCAACTCAGTTGGGTGGCTCGGTGTCTTCCGCGGAAGCGCTGGGTAAGGCTCGTGAATTCGGTTACGCCGAAGTGCGAGCCCGCGGCCATACCGAACTTCTCAAAGGCATTCAGGATTTTGCGACTACGCAAGGCCATGGCATTCTTAAAGTATGGATGAGTCATGGTGACTCCGTTACCGCTTTACCCGATGGGTTTAAGCTCATGGCGTCGACCGATTCGTGTCCGATCGCCGGAATGGCGGATGAGGCAAGGCACTTTTACGCGTTTCAGTTTCACCCCGAGGTCACTCATACCCTGCAAGGCCCTGCTATTTTGGATCGTTTTGTGCGAACCATTTGCGGCTGCCGCGGCGATTGGGTCATGGGCGATTACATTACTGAGGCGGTTACCCGTATTCGGGAGCAGGTCGGTAGCGACGAAGTCATTTTGGGATTGTCGGGCGGTGTTGACTCCAGCGTCGCTGCGGCATTAATTCATCGAGCCATTGGCTCACAGTTAACCTGCGTATTTGTGGACCACGGCCTTTTGCGCCTGAACGAAGGCGAGATGGTGATGGAGATGTTCGCGCGTAATCTGGGCGTGAAAGTCATCCGGGTTGATGCGGAACATGACTTCATGTCAAAGCTCGCTGGCGTGAGTGATCCAGAAGCCAAGCGCAAAATTATTGGTAAAGAGTTTGTGGAAGTATTTCAAACGGAGTCCGCCAAAATCAAGAACGCCAAGTGGCTTGCCCAAGGCACCATTTATCCAGATGTGATCGAATCTGCCGGCAAAGGCAAAAAGGGCGCACATACCATTAAGAGTCATCATAATGTCGGCGGCTTACCGGATGATATGCACTTGCAATTACTCGAGCCGCTGCGTGAGCTCTTTAAGGATGAGGTGCGGGAGCTGGGGGTTGCGCTCGGTTTGCCACGCGAGATGGTGTATCGTCATCCGTTCCCGGGACCGGGTCTTGGGGTTCGCATTTTAGGAGAGGTAAAGCAGGAGTTTGCGAATTTACTGCGCCGTGCTGATGCGATCTTCATTGAAGAACTGCGTAATACGATTGATCTCGCCAGCGGTCAGTCATGGTACGACTTAACCAGCCAGGCCTTCGCAGTATTTTTGCCGGTGAAGTCGGTTGGCGTGATGGGTGATGGCCGGACCTATGAATACGTTGTCGATTTGCGCGCCGTACATACGCAGGATTTCATGACAGCGGTTTGGGCGCACCTCCCGCATGCGTTGCTGGGTAAAGTGTCCTACCGCATCATCAATGAG
>JAUYRJ010000048.1 GCA_030696845.1 Polynucleobacter sp. | reverse complement strand
GGCGACGATGAGCTGGTCGAAGTAACGCCAAAGAGCATTCGTTTACGTAAACGCTACTTAAAAGAGCATGAGCGTAAAAAAGCATCGCGTGATTAAATTGCCGTGATGCGTTTTTCTATAAAAAACCACTTTCGTGAATGATTTGCGAAGGTGGTTTTTTCTTATTCAATTCAAAAATACCATTTATGCTGCCATCCATAGAACATCGTCTAGCTGCAGAGCTATCCGCCAATCCAAACCAAATTGCCGCAGCGATTGCTTTAATGGATGAGGGTGCGACCGTCCCCTTTATCGCCCGTTACCGAAAAGAAGCGACGGGCGGCCTAGATGATGTGCAATTGCGCCTACTTGAGGAAAGGCTATCGTATCTGCGTGAGCTAGAAGAGCGTCGCCTAGTAGTGATTGCCTCCATTGAAGAGCAGGGCAAAATGAGCCCGGAGTTACTGAAGCAAATACAGTTGGCAGAAGATAAAACGCGTCTTGAGGATTTGTATTTACCTTATAAAGTCAAGCGCCGCACGAAAGCGCAGATCGCCTTAGAGGCTGGACTGGAGCCGCTTGCAATGGCGTTGCTTGCCGACCCCCGTTTGGAGCCAGAGACGGAGGCGGCGAAATACATCAAGGCCGCATTTACATCGGATCAAGGGGAGAACCCTGGCGTACCCGATGCAAAGGCAGCCCTAGAAGGCGCTCGGCAGATTTTGATGGAGCGCTTTGCAGAAGACGCAAGCTTATTGCAGTCCTTGCGCGCCTATCTGCAAGAGCACGGCGTGGTGGAATCGAAAGTGATTGCCGGCAAAGAGAACGAGGGTGAAAAATTTCAGGATTATTTTGATTACGCCGAGCCTATTATGGCGATTCCGTCGCACCGCGCATTAGCACTTTTTAGGGGGCGGCGTGAGCAAATACTGATGGTGTCTTTGCGTTTAGATAGCGAAGCAGAGAGACCAAAGTGGGATGCGCCGCACAACCCATGCGAATCCCGCATTGCCCATCATTTTAAGATTGCGCAGCAAGGCAGGCCAGCAGATCAGTGGCTTTTTGATACGGTGCGATGGACCTGGCGCGTGAAGTGCGCCTTGCATTTAGAGTCAGAGCTAATGGGCGCGCTACGTGATCGCTCAGAAAGCGAAGCAATCCAGATTTTTGCCCGCAACCTAAAAGACCTGTTGTTGGCCGCGCCGGCAGGACCGAGGGCAACCATGGGTTTGGACCCAGGCATGCGTACGGGAGTCAAAGTAGCCGTGGTAGATCCAACGGGTAAAGTGCTCGATACTGCGGTGATCTATCCGCACCAACCGAAAAACGATTGGGATGGATCGCTGCATACTTTAGCCACGCTAGCCGAGAAACACCAAGTCACCTTGATTTCGATAGGGAATGGGACCGCCTCGCGCGAAACCGATAAATTGGCGCAGGATTTAATCAAGCTTAAACCCGCTCTAGGTCTTAGCAAGATCGTAGTCTCTGAAGCGGGGGCTTCAGTGTATTCCGCTTCGGAATACGCCTCAAAAGAGTTGCCGAATATGGATGTATCGCTGCGGGGCGCGGTATCGATTGCCCGCCGTCTGCAAGATCCGCTGGCTGAGCTTGTCAAAATCGATCCAAAATCGATTGGCGTAGGCCAATACCAGCATGATGTGATGCAGTCGCAATTAGCGCGCTCACTCAATGCGGTGGTGGAGGACTGTGTAAACGCAGTTGGGGTAGACGTCAATACCGCCTCAGCGCCGCTGCTCGCAAGGGTGTCGGGCTTATCTCAATCCGTAGCAGAAGGCGTAGTCTCATATCGCGATGCGCATGGTCAATTTGAATCGCGATCGGAATTACGCAAGGTGCCGCGTTTTGGGGATAAAACCTTTGAGCAGGCGGCTGGATTTTTGCGCATCATGAATGGCGCCAATCCGCTCGATGCATCGGCAGTGCACCCTGAATCCTATCCGTTGGTGGAAAAAATTCTGGCGGACATTAAAAAAGGCATCAAAGACGTGCTCGGCGACAGTAGTCTCGTGAAATCCTTAGAGCCGGCAAAGTACGTTGATGCGCAATTTGGCGTTCCTACCATTAGCGATATTTTGAAGGAGCTGGAAAAGCCAGGCCGCGATCCTCGCCCTGAATTTACCACCGCCACCTTTAAAGACGGCATTGAGAAACTGAGTGACTTAAAGCCTGAGATGATCCTCGAAGGCGTAGTGACCAATGTCGCTGCGTTTGGGGCCTTTGTCGATATCGGCGTACATCAAGATGGGCTAGTGCATATTTCCGCACTCTCCAATACCTTCGTAAAAGACCCGCATACTGTAGTGAAAGCCGGACAGGTCGTTAAAGTCAAAGTGATTGAGGTGGATGAAAAGCGTAAGCGCATTGCCTTGACTATGCGCTTAACGGACGCGCCTGCAAACGCAACAGCGCCAAATCAGGCGCGGCAGGATCGCAATCCGCGAGGCAATGGGGAACAGCGCTCAAGTAAACCCCCGCAAGGGCGTAATCCAGCGGCGCCAATCAATAATGCCATGGCAGCAGCTTTTGGTAAGTTGGGTAAAAAATAGTATTGCTTGATATGCGGTGTGAGCTACCCTTTGTGAAGCCTTTATTCGGGCTTAATGCATAAAGGGTAGTTTGATTCTTAAATCACAGGCTGTTTAGGATTTGAGTTTTTTTGGTGTTGTATTCGTCTTGCGTAATCAAACCCTTCTTCAGCATGATATTTAGCTCGTCTAATTTTTTTGCTGGATTAGAGATGCTTTCTGCCGAGTTTGCATTGGTTGTTGTTGGCTCCGTTGTTTGCACAATGGGCAACCCAGCATTTTTTTGCTCTGATACCGCTGCAGTTGCCGGACATTTTTTATCCATCTGCATCTGTTCTAATCGATCGTATCTGGCTTTGGCAGCCTTTTGCTCAGCTGTGGCAGCCCCGCCTAGATCCATAAAGAACCATGGAATGCCCAAAGTAAATATGCCAACAACGCCCAAGGCCGCATTTGTTCCCACTTGTTTGTCTTTATTGCTCTCCGCTTCAACTTGAGCGGTTACCATTTTTTGCATTTCATTGGCAATGGCGTCGCATGACTTCGTTTCATCGCCTACTTGAGCCACTGGGACTGGTACAGCTACTGAGCTAGCGCATCCAGATATAAATATTGAGAGGGAAAGTATGAAGGCTATTATTTTCATGATGTTTATTTATTTTGGTATTGTGGACAACGCCATTCTTTTTGAGTCAAATGAGCGCAGGCCTTATTAGAGACCATCTCTTTTCTTAGTGCATGGATTTAACAATAGTTAATATTTGCATGATTGGCGCATGCCTTGCTCCCACGAGTTTCTGTTGGAACACGGCTATTTAATAGGCAAGATCAAAATGGACTCTACATTTTGGTATTTTTATGATCTAAAAATGACTTAGAAGTCGCATAGCAATTGTTTTATGCGTATTTGTAAACAAGACGTTCCTAGCATTGCTAGTTGGAGCCTTTTAATCAACATAGAAATATTGAGTAAGCAGCATGAAACAGTGAATCTAAATTGTTTCAAGCGTCCATCAGAACCCCCCCTTTTTTTTTAGTGGGATTTTTTTAAAAGCCGTTTGGTATTGCTAAATACTTCTTTCACCCCGTTATTTCATAAAAAAATAAAAAATAGAATAAAATCAGGGGCTTGAAGAAAATAGAAACCAAACGCCTAGCCGTCGCACCCATGATGCAGTGGACGGATCGGCATTGCCGTTCCTTTCATCGTCAGTTATCCAAGCGTGCAGTGCTTTACACCGAGATGGTGACGACAGGCGCATTACTGCATGGTGATGTGCCACGCCATTTGGATTACTCGAAGGGAGAGCATCCACTGGTATTGCAATTGGGTGGCAGTGAGCCGGCAGATTTAGCCAAGGCGGCCGTGTTAGCCGAGCAGTGGGGCTACGACGAAATTGATTTAAATTGCGGTTGCCCGTCGGAACGCGTTCAGCGGGGCGCTTTTGGTGCTTGCCTCATGGCTGAGCCCACTCTTGTAGCCGACTGTGTGAAGGCTATGCGATCAGGGTGTGGTTTGCCTGTCTCAGTAAAGCATCGCTTGGGGCTCGATCAGATGGATGCAAGCCAGCACCCCGCGGATTATCAATTTGCACTCGACTTTATTCTTGCGGTAGCGGATGCGGGCGCTCATCAGGTCACCATTCATGCGCGTAATGCCGTATTAAAAGGCTTGTCCCCCAAAGACAATCGTACTAAGCCGCCACTGCACTATGCTGTCGCAGCCCAGCTTCGCCTGGATGCTAAAAAACACGTTCCCGACTTGCAGGTCTTACTCAATGGCGGCCTGGAGAACAATGACCAGATTGCAGGGCACTGGCATGACTTTGATGGGTTTATGGTGGGGCGCGCGGCCTATCATTTCCCCGCCATGCTATTGGGCTGGGATGATTTATTAGAGACCAATGGTGAGGCTGCGGGATATCTGTTTAGTGAGTCCGAGTGGCATCGCGTACAAATTGGCTTAATTCATCAGGTGTGGGATTGGTTTGATGAGTGCAAGAGCAAAGGCAAGCCGTTTTATATTGGCGCATTTACACGGCATATTCTGGGTCTTGCGCACGGCAGGGCCGGCTCGCGCTATTGGCGTCAGCGTTTATCGGATCACCACGCCCTTGCCAAAGTGCAAAGCAAGGATGCGATCGCAGAATTTTTCCTCGAAGCCAGTTTAGAACTAGGTGATTGGGCTGCGTTCGAAATCGCCTAAAAACGACTTTTTTATGCGGTTTGGATGCGAAACGGCAAACGTTTCCGGCCGATGCTGCGCCCTGTGAAAAGTGGTTTAAAAGACTATACTGTTTTTAGTATTTATATACTATTTTGCGTAGTTCCAATGGGCTATAAAAATATATAAAAATCAGAAGCTTACTACCATTGGTTATAGATCTAAAGTTCGGTCTAATGTGCTTTATGGGTATAACTGGGGTTACAGCAACAATGACACATTCTTTATTGAGCAGCATTAGGTGCGAATGAGGCAATTAGGCGTTTGCTGGGTATGTTCCAGCCTTCTTTTTGCAGGTTGCACCTCCATGATGCAGCGCGATGGCGACCCCCCATCCGGGCCAGCTTATGTGGGGTGGTTGCCTGCGTCGTATAAAACACCAGTAGATCAGCAGTTGCCCAAACCCAAAGAGCAGTGGTGGCGCGATTTCGGGAGTGCAGAACTCAGCGCCATCATCGAGACGGCACTCAACAATAACTTTGATTTGCGGATTGCTATTGCACGCGTTTCGCAAACGCGTGCACAAGCCGATATCGTCAAGTCAGCGCAATACCCCACGGTCGATGCGAATTTACGTTATGGCATTCAAGGTCCAACGCCTGGTCCGGGTTATGCAGCCAATACCGCGCAGTGGAATTCTCAGCCCCTTTGGCAAGCGGGCGCGCTCGTGAGTTATGAGGTGGATATCTGGGGTAAGAAGGGGTTTGATACTAAATCTGCTTTTTCACAAGCGCTTGCGAGCGAGTTTAATCGTCAGGCTGTTGCCCTGAGTTTGGTAGGCGATGTGATGACGGTCTATTTTCAGATCGTCTCTCTGGATGAGCGAATCGCGGTTGCCGAACGAAATCTCGAGACGATTCGTGGTGTTGGAAGGGGTTTGGAGCGGCGTGTCGATTTGGGTGATGCCACCTTAATTGATTTATCCCAGCAATTGATTTTGCAAAACAATACCGATGCATTAGTCACCAGCTTAAAGCTGCAAAGAGAGCGAGCAATTAATCGCTTGGCTGCGTTGATGGGCACAACCAGTTCTGCTATTCAAATTAAAGCAAAATCGGTGGAAGAGATTAGCGCGCCAGTTGTTTCGCCTGGATTACCATCCGATTTGCTATGCCGTAGGCCGGATATTCGGAGGGCTGAAGCCTCCTTAGAGGGCGCTGAGGCTGACTTGCTCGCTGCTCGCGCTAGCTTGTTTCCAACGTTTACGATTACCGGCGGTGGAGGGTACGGCAGTTTCTTATTGTCACAGCTCACCATGCCGCAAAGTCTTTTTTACAACATTACGAGCAATTTAGTTCAAAACATTTTTGATGCGGGCAAGCGCCGCGCGCAAATTCAGTTGGCGAGCGCAAAAAATGTGGAATTACTGGAAGGGTATGCCAATACCGTAGTGGGTGCTATGCGGGATGTGGAAGATGGGCTTGCAAGCGTTGCACTTACCGCTCAAGCCTATGCCGCTCTAAATGACTCGCGTAACCGTGCACAGCGCCTTGCTGTAATGAGTGCCAAGGTGGTGGAAAAGGGAGGCATGGATTATGTACAGCTGTATGAAATTCAGCGAACCGTAATTGCGTCTGAGGATGCCGCAATTACTGCTCGCGGCGATCAGTTAATCGCATCAGTCAATCTGTATAAGGCGATCGGGGGCGGTATGAAGCTGGAAAATGACCCTTGTCTGGGCGGCGGAACCCTCCCCCAGGCTAATGCCAGTTGGATTGAAAAAGCCAACAAAGCCGATTCTGTATTTGGATCGAAGCCTGATTTAGTAATCGGTAAATCCGGTAAAGCGGCATACCGAGGAAGTGATAGGCCCTTGCCAGGCACTGGATTAGAGGCGCTAGCCTCTCCCTTGGGCCAAGGAGACGCGTCACGATGACTTTGTTGAAATTCATTTGGGGTGTCGCATTGTCGATTATTCATGGCCTGATAAAGGCAGTAACGACGCTTTTGTCCGTCGTCAGATCCGATCTAGCCCATCTTTGGATGATTTTATTTAATCGCAATCGATTGCCGAATAAATCAAACGCATTGGGCGATATGGAGTTTTCCTCTACCGCGCATCAGCGGCAAACAGGAGGTCCTAAGATTCATGCGCGAAATGGATTTAAAGCGGTCAAGGCATTCATACAGGCAAAGTACATTCGAACGATTCGAGATTGGCGCGAATTTAAATCGGAGTGCGCAGCGTTACGTATTCGAATACGTCAAATTCGCAATCAAACCGATGTGCAAAAACAAGTCGGAATGCTCTCTCCCTTTGATGCAGAGAAGAAAACGATTCTTGCTGCCAGTATTGTGATTAATCTGCTTGCGCTGGCATTTCCATTGTTGATGCTACAGCTGTACGACCGTATTTTGCCAAATCACTCAATCGATACGCTGGGACTTTTCGCGATTGGGGTCGGCATAGCGGTCGCATTGGAATCGATTACTCGTATAGCGCGCTCTTACACCACGGCGTGGATCTCTTCGCGTTTTGAACACAAGGCCATGATGGCGGTGGCAGAGCGTATTTTGATGGAGCCCTTGCATCAGTTCGAGCGTCAGGGAACGGGTGCGGTATTGGAAAGTTTTAAGTCAGTTTCCAGTCTAAAGCACCACTATTCAGGTCAAACCTTTCAGCAATTAATGGATTTGCCGTTTACTCTTTTTTACGTCCTCATTATTTTTATTTTGAACGTGTGGATAGGCATTTTAGTTACCGTTGGGTATTGTATTTTTATATACGTTACTTGGAAAATGGGGCGACATGATCCGGAATTAATTCACCAGCAAAAAAATGCAGACTTACGTCGTAGTAATTTTTTAAATGAGACTTTAAACAATATCCATACGATGAAGTCGATGTCGATGGAATCCTTGATGTTGCGTCGGTATGAGCGCTTACAGGAGCGCAGCGCTCGCATTATGGCGCGCATGACCTTTATGGGGGATATGTCATCTGGCGTGGGCAATGTGTTTTCTCCGTTGATGACTGCGTTGATCGTGGCGCTGGGGGCGTATCTTGTTATCACCCACGACTTAACCAATGGCGAACTCGCTGCCTGCGTATTATTGGGCATGCGCTCGCTTGCTCCACTGCAGCGACTAGGCGGCATTTGGACTAAGTTTCAGCAAGACGAGGTGCTGCGGGATGGTTTGGCTAAAACCTTACAAATGCCTGGATTTCCACTAAGCACGACCTTAAGCAATGCGGATACGCTGGATATCCCGAGCAAAGCGGTCATTCCATCTTCTATCGAGCTTAAAGAATTAAGTTACCGATTTCCGGGAGCCTCACATAAAATATTCGACCGACTTAATTTGAGGATTGACGCGGGTGAGTGTGTTGCGATCACTGGCGATACCGGTGCCGGGCGAAGTACCTTGCTGCAGTTAATGGCAGGTATTTTGACGCCAACAGAAGGTCAGGTTCTCATCAACGGGCAAAATCTTTCCCAAATTGATTTACGAAAATTAACTGAAGAAATAGCTTATTTGCCCCAACATAGTCAGATGTTCGAGGGCTCGCTACTCGATAACGCAAGTGTTTTTGATGCCCTTCGCGTAGACCGCGCCTTAAGCACAGCCCAATCATTGGGTCTTGGAGACTTTGTATCGCGCATGCCTCGAGGTTGGGATTCGCCAGTGGGTGATATGGCAACGGATTCCCTGCCTCCAGGATATCGGCAGCGCATCGCGATTGTGCGGGCTTTATCGAATCAGCCTAATGTTGTATTGATTGATGATCCCACATCGACGATTGATTCCGAGGGGGATGCAGTATTTCATCGTTTTTTGGAGGCGATTAAAGGAAAAATTACATTAGTGATTGTGTCGCAACGACCGTCGTATTTAAGACTGGCTGATAAGACGCTTTATTTGAGTGGCGGACAGTTAAATGCGGTGAGTCCTGGGCAACTCAGCACACTGAGTGCGATGCAAAAGGAATCAAACCAGCCTCAGAACCAGAGTGTCGCTCTGAGTAGTGCGGCTAGTCCATACTTTCACTACAACCCCATCTCGACAGAGGCCTATTTTGACTCTCCGCTCAAGCGCGGTCACATTGACGCACAGCGTTGGGAACGTACTAATCAAACTGTCCACAGCAATTTTAAGAATGAAACGGACTTATCCACTTGCCTGACTTTATTACTCAAGTTAATGAACTCAAGGGGGTCGGCCCGTGAAGTAGCGGAGTCATTGCCCTACTTTACCGAAAGTTTGGATTTACCCGGTTTTCATAATGCAATGGCTCAACTTGGTTACAAGGTGGCTAAAGTCCGTTGTGCTTTAGGCGATTTAGATGCGAGATCGTTGCCCTGTTTATTTTTACCCGACGATGGTTTTGCATTTATAGCAATGGGCCGTATAGGTCAGCAGATTCGCAAAGGATCGAGCGTATCAGGCGAAATTGATTTGGAACCCGATTTAGCCATGATGGGTCAGGCATTCTTTTATGAGTTGGTAGGCGATAAAGAAGTGGATCATCGTTCCTGGGTATTCCGAGTCATGCTCCGTTTTGCGCCGCTAATAGGGCAAGCTACTATATCTGCCTTGGTGACCGGCCTTGTGATTATGGCTGGACCGCTGTTTATGATGGTGGTCTACAGCACCATCATTCCGTCTGGCGCAAAAGATACCCTCTTTTATCTTGGGCTCGGATCGGTTATTGCATTGGGGATGGCCTACTTTTTTATGCGCCAACGAGCGCGTATTTTGTCGTATATCGCGGGCCGAATTGAATACCTATTTGGCGCTACCATTTTGCAGCAGGTATTTAAGATGTCACCTGCCTATACCGAGCGTGCCTCGGTTGGATCGCAAACGGCGCGTCTGCAAAGTTTTGAAGCCATTCGGGATATGTTCATAGGGCCGTTGGCTTCAACGATCCTGGAGTCCCCCGCGACTTTAATTTTGCTAATTGTGCTGTCGATCATTAATCCAATTGCACTATTAATCTTCGCGGTAATGGCCGCGGTATATGCCGGCCTATATTGGATTTTTTCACTGCCAATACGAGAGCGTGTGGAGGCCGTTGGTAAAGAAACTGCGCGACGCAATGAATTTCTGGTTGAAATGATCACCAAAATGCGAGTCGTACGGGAGTGCGGAGCGCAAACACTTTGGTTCGAGCGCTTTCGGGAGATTTCTGCGAATGCCACCATGGCCTCATTCAAGGCAGAGCAAATGTCATCGCTCTTGGTGGGGGTGTCCTATTTTGTCATGATGCTTTCTGCATTATTGATCGTGACTGCAACGGTGCCAGCTGTTTTTGATTTAACCGTCTCATCGGGCGCATTGATCGCGTCGATGATGTTGATGTGGCGGGTCTTAACCCCCATTCAGACTATTTTCACCAATATGACACGGATAGAGCGTGTGCGTAGCGCAGCGCATCAGATTGACGGATTAATGAAGATTCAAGGTGAAAGTCAAGGCTCTGCTAGTTCATTAACTGCTCGTGGGGTGGATGGAAGCATCGAGTTTGCGCGCGTATCGTTTCGTTATTCACTCAATGTTGATCCAGCCCTCATCGGGGTTGAGTTTCGGGTTGCGCCGGGTGAGATGGTTGCCATCAGCGGCCCAAATGGCGGTGGTAAGTCCACTTTACTCAAGTTACTTTTAGGAATGTATCAGCCGCAAGCGGGCGCTATTTTGATTGACAATGTGGATATACGTCAGCTGGATCCAATTGAGCTAAGGCGGATGATTGCTTATGCGCCTCAAGATGTGCAGCTATTTAGGGCGACGATTGCGCAAAATTTACGTTTGGCTAGGCCGGATGCAAACGACGACGAGGTTTATCAGGCGCTGGATATGGCTGGGGGCTTGGAGCAAGTATTAGCCCTCCCGAAAGGATTGGAGTATCGCGTTGGTGATAACACCAATGACCTTTCGTCGAGCCTTAAACAAAAAATTTCCCTGGCAAGGGCATACCTCACGCGTGCGCCCATTATGTTATTTGATGAACCTGGAGCAGGTTTGGATGAATACGGTGATCGAAAGCTAATGGAGACCCTAAAAGAACTCAAAGGAAAATCCACCATCATCTTTATTAGTCACCGCCCAAGTCACATCCGGATTGCCGACACCTTGTTGGTGATGGATAAGGGGTACTTACGCGCCGCTGGTCCTCCGAACGAATTACTAAAACAGCCCAGTGCCGCATAACAGTGGATCACCTAAAAAAGTACATGACCAAGACGCCTATTACTGCTTAAGAGAATGTGATGAATAACATACCCAAACCGCATGAACCCGATAAGCAAAATCGCTTAGTCCTTGGTGGCCGCACAGACAATTACATCGCTAAAGCGATTTTATTGGAAGAGGCAGCGCCACCCGCTTACTGGCAGACTACCGTAAAACTAATCGCCTATTCATTGCTGGTATTTTTTATTTGGGCGATATTTGCTAAGTTGGATATTGTTGCGACAGCCCCAGGGCAGGTTATGCCAGTGCAGTCAGTCAAAACAATTCAGCATGTGGATGGCGGGCGTATTGCCAGTATCGATGTAGTAGATGGTCAGGAAGTCAAAGAAGGCCAGGTGTTAATGCGCTTAAATGA
>JAUYRJ010000004.1 GCA_030696845.1 Polynucleobacter sp. | reverse complement strand
CAGGAATCACGAATTCGACGGGTTTATTAGGCTCCCAAGCGGCTAAGGCTGGGGTCATACCGACTGCGCCTACCGCGACAGCCGTACAGAACAATGCACTTTTGATCTTGTGACTCATGAACGCTCCTCCAAAAAATGGTTTGCCAATATATCTTTGGCTTGATTAAAACTAATACGAGAGTGATTTTTAAACATTATGAATGGGTATGTCTTGACTCCCATCAATATTTAACAAAATCAGCTATAGGGGCTTACACTAAGGACCTAGCAGGCATATGAAGACCTAGTGAAAACCCGTAGTACTGATATGCGAATGGTGCCGGAAAGAGGAATCGAACCTCCGACCTTCGCATTACGAATGCGCTGCTCTACCAACTGAGCTATTCCGGCAATAGTGCCCCTATTTTAACTTCATGATCACGAGCCTAAGCCCAATTTGAATCGAACCTAAGCCCTATAGAAAGCGATCGAGTAACTTGCGGCTGTGCTTATCCAGTTTACTAATATCCCGCACCAAAAACTGAACGCCATTGGTATCTGAAATCAGCAAGGCATTGCCTGCAATACGGCGGATATCCTCCTCGCCTTTTAAGCGGAGCCGGGTTTCACCACGATCTGTTGTGATTTGCCAGATGCTGGGCGTGGCGTAACTCGAAACACTGGCAATCTTCTCAATGACCGGCATGAACTCCCGACTGGCTAACTCATCTTGAACCATTTGCCGCTCGGGTTCCGGAATCGATTCCAAAGACTCAAACCAGCACAGCTCCTTCCCTTCGTGGTCCATCAAAGACAGTCCGGCGCTCGGCGCGGTAATCGGGAAAGCCCGTATCGCATGCACATCACAATGCTCGATGCCCGCCTCGTTTACATAGACCAGCCGCCCCAAGGGATCACGGAATAATTTAAGCTTTTTCAAGACTGCCCCCTATCGCGCCACCCTCTACTAGCTCAGCAGCATGCCGAATTTGCGCTTGATAGAGCTGGTAGTAAGCGCCTTTTGCCTCCATGAGCGCCTCATGCGAACCAATCTCCACAATTTCTCCCTTATCCAGCACCACTAATCGATCGGCTTTGCGTAAGGTGGAGAGGCGGTGTGCAATCGCAATCGTAGTTCGACCCTTCACTAAGTTATCGAGCGCGCGCTGAATTTCTTTTTCCGTGGTGGTATCGACGGACGAGGTTGCCTCATCCAAAATCAAAATGCTGGGGTTAATCAGCAGTGCGCGCGCAATCGAAATGCGCTGACGCTCGCCGCCCGACAAGGATTGGCCACGCTCGCCCACGAGCGAGTCATACCCCAAAGGCAAGCGCAAAATAAATTCATGGGCGTGGGCGGCTCTAGCCGCTTCAATAATCTCTTCTCGGGTCGCCTCCGGCTTGCCGTACGCAATATTGTCTGCGATGGTTCCAAAAAAGAGAAAAGGCTCTTGCAGCACCAAACCAATGCGCTTGCGGTAATCGGCAATACCAATGCTACGAATGTCGCGCCCATCCAGTGTGATTGCGCCTTCGCTCACATCATAAAAACGGCAAATGAGATTGACTAGGGTACTTTTGCCTGAGCCGCTATGACCGACTAAGCCAATCATCTCGCCTGGGGCAATGAGTAAATCAATCCCTTTAGAGACAGCGCGATTGCCATAGCGAAAGCCGACGCCCCGCAAATCAATTTGCCCCTTTACCGGCCCCAGTGGTGCTGGGTTGACGGGGTCGGGTACGCTGGAGACGTGATCCAGGATGTCAAAAATACGCTTCGCGCCCGCCGCCGCTTTTTGTGTATGCGACACAATCCGGCTCATCGAATCCAGCCGAATGTAAAAACGACCAATGTAGGCCAGGAAGGCAATCAAAACACCAACTGATACATTGCGATTGGCAACCTGCCAAATACCAAAGCTCCACACGACCAACAAACCCACCTCGGTTAGCAAGGTTACGGTTGGGGTGAATAAACCCCAGATGCGATTAACACGATCGTTAATTTGCAGGTTATGCCGATTGGAATCCACAAAGCGCTTGAGTTCGCGCTTCTCTTGAGCAAAGGCCTTCACCACCCGAATGCCTGGAATGGTATCGGTGAGCACGTTGGTGACCTCAGACCAAATGCGGTCGATTTTCTCAAACCCAAAACGCAACTTATCCCGCACCACATGAATCATCCAAGCAATAAATGGCAGAGGCGCCAAGGTCACCAAAGCCAGCAAAGGATCGATCGACGCCAAGATGGCGGCGGTCATGATGATCATCAGCAAATCGGTTACAAAGTCCAACAGGTAGAGCGAGAGAAAAACGCAAATGCGATCGGTTTCAGCGCCGATGCGCGCGATTAAATCGCCGGTGCGTTTGCCACCAAAGTACTCGAGCGAGAGTTTGAGGAGGTGCTCAAAGGTGGTGTTGCGTAAATCCGCGCCAATGCGTTCGCTAATTAGGGCCAGCAAATACGTACGCCACCAACCCAAGACCCAAGCCAGCAATGCCGCGCCCAATAGCGCGCCCAAATACAGCTTGGCTAAATCAAAATCAATGGGCTGTCCGCGCTCATACGGTATTAGGATGTTATCCATCAATGGCATCGTCAAGTAAGGCGGAACCAAGGTTGCGCCGGTCGATGCTAAGGTCAAAATAAAGCCCAGAAACAATTCTTTTTTATAGGGTCTGGCAAAACGCCAAAGTTTAAAAAGCGTCCAAGTGGATGGGGGTTTGTCATCGCCAGGCTCACAGGTGGGGCAAGCCTCTTGCGTAGCAGGCTTGGTATTTAAGCAAACTGGGCAAACGGTTTTTTCATATTCAGAAGACGCGCTCGCCGGTATGACTTCAGATGCCGCCGTGGTTTTAAGTGATCCTGATGCGTGAATCTGTTTTTTGATTGCCGCCTGCAGTCGCAAAACTTGGGGGTTCACACTGAGCGTGAAATGCCAGGTATGTAAAAGCGTGCCGCTGCGCTCCAAATGCAAATGCCCCACACCGGCATGATCGGTGTGCGTAATACGGAGATCGGGGCTAATTGGCCATTGCTCAAAACGACTGCCATCGGTCCAGTAAATGCCGTCGGCATTAAGCAGCAATAGGCTTTTATTAAAGCGCAGCTCGGCATCCAGATCGAGCTCAACCCAAGTCCTTATTGAGTCGACCTGCGCTTTCGAGCAATGCTGCGCTGCCAAAACTTCCTGCCAACCAGCAGGTAGCACTGTAAGGGGGGGCGAAAAATCAGTATCCATGGGTGATGAAAGTATAGTGGAGTCAATTTTTTTCAATTTGTTGAATCTGTCAACCTAAACGGCAAGAAGTGCGTTTATAGCCTGAAATCACTACCGTCTCCACGCTCCTTCTTGATTCGTTTTCGCCCTTATTCAATAAAAGTTCTAAGATAGCCCTAATGTCGCGCTCCATAATGCGACCTCAGACACCGTTCAGATCCCGCCATTTTCATGCCCCAATTACTAGATAAATCCATCGAGATACTGAGCGTTAAGCATCTCCGCGGTCCCAATATGTGGACTTACCATCCTGTAATCGAGGTTTGGGTCGATATCGGCGACTTGGAAGACTATCCATCGAATTTAATCCCAGGCTTTTACGATCGACTGGTTCGCTGTTTGCCCAGTCTCGTTGAGCATCGCTGTAGCTACGGCGAACACGGCGGCTTTTTAAAGCGCGTACAAGAGGGTACCTGGCCCGCTCATATATTGGAACACCTTACCTTAGAGCTACAAACCCTTGCGGGTATTCCGGGAGGCTTTGGTAAAGCGCGGGATGGCGATCGCCGCGGCGTTTACAAAGTGATTGTCAGCGCCATTAATGAAAAAGTGACCCTGACCGCATTGGAATACGCACGCGACCTCTACCTCGCCCTAGCCCAAGATACGGAAGATACCAGCGCATTACTGGCTCGATTGGTCGATCAGTTACGCGATTTAAGTGATGACCTACTGTTGGGACCCAGTACATCCTGCATCGTTATGGCCGCGGAAGAGCGCGGCATTCCATCGATTCGACTCTCTAGCGGTAACTTGGTTCAACTGGGTTATGGCGCAAAACAGCGGCGCATTTGGACGGCGGAAACGGATCGCACCAGCGCTATTGCGGAGAGCATATCGCGCGACAAAGATTTAACCAAAAGTCTCTTAAGTAGCGCGGGTGTGCCCATTCCGGAGGGGCGTATTGTCGCTACCGCAGATGATGCTTGGGAAGCGGCTCAAGATATTGGCCTGCCAGTGGTGGTCAAGCCCATCGACGGCAATCATGGCCGGGGTGTATTCATTAATTTATTTACTCAAGAAGAAATTGAAGCCGCTTATGCGGTTGCGATCGATGAAGGCAGCGCAGTTTTAGTCGAGCGCCATATTCTGGGTGATGAGCATCGTTTACTGGTGGTGGGTGACCGCGTTGTCGCTGCCGCCAAAGGCGAAACAGTGTGGGTGACGGGCGATGGTAAAAACACCATCACCGACCTCATTCGACTGCAGATTAACTCGGATCCGCGACGCGGCACAGCCGAAGAGTGCCCACTCAATCCAGTGCGTGTGGATTCGGCGGTGGAGCTGGAGCTCGCTCGCCAGCAACTGCAAGCCGACAGCATTCCCGCGCTCGATCAAAAAGTACTGATTCAGAGCAATGGCAATGTGGCGTTTGATGTGACCGACCAAGTGCATCCCGATGTCGCCAGTCAAGTAGCCTTAGCTGCGCGCGTGGTTGGTCTTGAAATCGCCGGCGTGGATTTAGTGGCGCAAGACATCGGTAAGCCACTGGAAGCGCAAGGCGCCGCGATTGTGGAAGTCAATGCCGGCCCGGGACTGCTGATGCATCTTAAGCCCGCTACCGGAAAGCCGCAACCGGTTGGCAAGGCAATTGCTGATCATTTGTTTCCGCTGGATACTGATTTTAGAATTCCGTTAGTCGGTATTACAGGATCTAAAGGCAAAACCCTTGTCGCGGAAATGGTTGGGCACTTTTTAAGACTCAGCAATTCGTACGTTGGAATGTCATGCAGTAAAGGTTTATTTTTTGGCAATCGCGTCATCAAAAAAGATAACGTAAGCGACTGGGAAAACGCGCGCCGAACATTACTGAA
>JAUYRJ010000003.1 GCA_030696845.1 Polynucleobacter sp. | reverse complement strand
AGGGGGGTGTCGCCCAGTTCGGCGAGCCAAAATGCGAGCCGCCCAGGCACGTCGCTGGGGCGATCACTGGCGGCAAGATAGCCTTCAACCAGGGTTCGAAATGAAGTCATGGATTTCTCCTTCGGTGCAAAACGATCAACGCCTTTTTACAAGGCCACTTTTGATCGCCGTGGTGGCGCACTTCCGAGGGAAAACCTGATAACCAATGGTTAATTGGTAGGCGCGATTGGACTCGAACCAACGACCCCCACCATGTCAAGGTGGTGCTCTAACCAGCTGAGCTACGAGCCTATAAAGAACAAGAGTTTATCACCGCCGGCGGACTTGAGTCACGCCTTTCACCTCTTCTAAGCTATTTTGGACGCTTCGCAAGGCTTCAGCATGGGTAATTTCAACGGTCAGCAAAATCTGCGCAAGACCTCGCCGTACCGATTTACGCAGGTCAATCACATGAATTCCCTGCCTAGACAAGGCCTCAAATAGCTCCCGCATCAGCTCTGGTCGATCAAGGCCTGTTATTGCCAAGTCAGCTGGAAAGACGCGAGATTGCGCAGGGTTTTGCTGTTTGGCATCCCCCGCCCTCGAAGTGGGGGTGGCTTTTTCGCTCCAAGCCGTTTGTATCACCCGTTCCGGCGCACGCTCGAGCAAGCTCCGAAAGGTTTTACAACTCCGCCGATGAATCGATACCCCCCTGCCTTGCGTTACAAAGCCAGCAATCGCATCAGGCGGAACTGGTCTACAACACCGAGCGAGCTGGGTCATTAAAGAATCCACCCCTACCACCAACACATCGCCGCCTCGGGAACTATCGCGAGAACGGCGATGCAACACTACCTCAGGCGCAATCCGGCCGCCATCGACATCCTTAGCCTCCGTTTTATGTTCGGGCTTGTGCTCCGACGTCTTGGCAGCTCCGCTACCACCCGCCTCCTCATCGTCAATCGCGTTGAACCAAGCCCGTACCCGGGTACGTGCGCGCTGCGAGCGCAGATAGCCCCGGTCAGGACTGATCCAATCGCGCGAAGGGCCGCCATGTTTAACGGCGATGATTTCAACCGTTTGACCATTCGCGAGAACCGTATCGAGTGGCACCATCGCGCCATCCACACGCGCGCCGCGACAGCGATGGCCAAGATCGGTATGAACCGCATAGGCAAAGTCGACTGGAGAAGAGCCCTTTTCCAGCGAGATTACTTTACCCAGCGGCGTAAGCACGTAGATATGATCATCAATCTCATGGTGCTTCAGTTGCTCCCAAGCATCCTCTTTCCAAGAGATTAGTTGTCGCGCCCACGCAATCTGACGCTCATAGGCTACTGCGGCGCTATGCGTACCACCCTCATTTTTGGGGGCCGCTTGATTCCCCCCTTCTTTGTAACGCCAATGCGCAGCTAAACCAAACTCAGCCTGTTGATGCA
Source organism: Polynucleobacter sp. (assembly GCA_030696845.1). Taxonomy (GTDB): domain Bacteria; phylum Pseudomonadota; class Gammaproteobacteria; order Burkholderiales; family Burkholderiaceae; genus Polynucleobacter. The sequence continues at coordinate 5,349 of JAUYRJ010000003.1, read as the reverse complement.
TGGCATGCGTCCGAATCTGCACTTCAAAGGCTACGCCATCCTCATCCATCACTACGGTGTGCAAGGATTGGTATCCATTGGGCTTGGGCCGAGCGATGTAATCATCAAACTCACGCGGGATTGGTTGCCATGCGTTATGCACCAATCCCAAGGTGGCGTAACACGCCTTCACGTCATCCACCAAAATCCGAAATGCGCGAACATCATATAAATTGGCAAAGTCTAAGGACTTGCCTTGCATCTTTTTCCAAATGCTGTAGATGTGTTTTGGCCTACCCTGCACCTCTGCCGCAATCTTTGCATGCGCGAGCGATTGCTTTAATTGGTCGATGATGCGCGCGATAAAAACTTCGCGCTCGGCACGCTTGCCGTCGAGCATTTTGGCGATCTCGCGATAGGTTTGTGGCAACAGAACTCGAAACGACAAGTCCTCCATCTCCCATTTCATTTGCCAGATACCTAAGCGGTTTGCGAGGCTTGCATCGATATCTAAAATGGCTCTGGCCCACGAATCGGGCATTGCCATTTTTTCTTGCGTGATCCAGCGCAAGGTTTGCAAACGAGAAGCGAGGTAAATTAATACCACCCGTAAATCATCGCCAAAGGCTAAAAGCATTTTGCGCAGCATCTCTTCTTGCCCGCTCACACTAATTGCGCCATCTGCTTTTAATAACTTCGCCTGGGCTTGGCGTAAGCCGCGATAACCGATTAACAATCTAGCGGACTCATCCCCTAAGGATTTAATGAGCGCTTCCTTGCCCAGCGAGCTATCCAGATGACCTGCTGTTTTAAGACTAGGCTCATCCAAGTGCAAGCCCTGCAAAATACGCAGCACGCCGGCGCTATGCTGCTCTGGCGGCTCGCCCTGCCATGAGTCGATTAACTCAGACGATATTGCCGGTTTTTCAGTCGACCCGAAACTTTTTTTTGCGGTCATGCGAAAAATTCGGCTGCAAGCGCAATCTGCTCAGGCTTGATAAAGGCAGGCGCATGACCCACTTGAGGAATCGTAATACTGCGTGCATGGGGATTGCGCTGGAGCATTTCAGCAACGGTTGCGCCCGATAGCAAATCCGAATCCCCGCCCCGCACAATCAGAATTGGGACGCGAATCTTCTCAAAGCTGCTCCACAGGGCTATCTCACCCGCCTTAGCCATGATGGGATTCACCGCAGCAAATGGAATAACGATTTGCGGATCGTAATGCAAGGACCAAACCCCCTGCTCCTCTTTTAGTAAGGGTCCATTCAACTGTTCCCACTCTTCAGGAGTGTGCGCCCCGAAACTGGCACAAATCGCGTTCAGTGCGCTCAAGGCATCAGCGCGACTGGCATAAGTAAAGGGTTGCCCCACATAAGTGCCAAGTCGTTTCAATGCCACCGATTCAATGCGCGGGCCAACGTCATTAATTAAAATTCGCCGTATCGGAGAATCCGGCATACCCGCATAGACCATGCCAATCAAACCGCCCATCGAAGTGCCAAGCCAATCCACTTTGGATACATTAAGTCGGGCAACCAAGGTTGCCATATCAGCCACATATTGCGGAATGCCGTATAGCATCGGGTTTTCAAGGCGGTCTGAATCACCGCGACCCACCACATCGGGACAAACAACGTAATAGTCTTTGCATAGCGCTTTGGCCAAGGCTTTAAAGTCACTGCCCCGACGCGTCAAACCATGCACACAAATTAAAACGTGTTGGTTATGGGGGTCGCCCCAAGTGTGATAAGCCATTCGATGCAAGCCGCTGGCATTGCTGCTTGCACACTCGACAAAAAACCGCTCGCCTTGATGAATCGAATTTGGCTTTGGTGGCGGCGTAGATGGAGTTTGAGGTGCTAGCTCATCTTGCAAATCAGACACTAACTCAGGCTGCAAGGTGACGTGATCAATGCCATGCCGCTCCAGCAACATCGCATTGATATCGCGCATTAATTGAGGCCAGCGCCGCAGGGAATCGACCTCAATGTGACCAATTAAAGCAGGCTGATTGGGTGACATCTCCCATACATGTAAATCGTGGACAGCACGTACGCCCTTTACTGCATGCAGGTCTTTGCCAACCGCAATGTAGTCAATATTAAGCGGCACGCCCTCCATCAAAAAATGATAGGACTCTTTTAGAATCGAAAAAGTGGATTTCAGAATCAACAAGGACACCAAGATCGAAAGCCATGCATCGATTTCCATCCAGCTTGTGAAGTAAATCACCACACCCGATATCAGCGCAGCAATCGATCCCAGCAAATCGCCCATGACGTGCACTAAGGCAGCGCGCGTATTGACGCTTTTTTTATCGCGCGACAAGATCGCCGCAACAATCACATTCATCACCAGACCAATCGCCGCAACGATCGCCACCATCTCCCCGTCGACCGTGTGCGGGGTATAAAAACGGGTGATCGCCTCGCCCACAATCCACGCAACTAAAATCAGCATGGCGATGCCGTTGACAAATGCAGCCAAAGCCTCTGCTCGACCAAATCCAAAGGAATGCCGCGCTGAGGGCGGTCGCCGTGCAATGATTTGAGCAAAGAGTGCCAGGCCAAGCGCAGCTGAATCGGTCACCATGTGCGCCGCATCGGATAACAAGGCGAGTGATCCTGCTAGATAGCCTGCAATTGCCTCGATGAGTGCAAAACTAAAGGTAATGGCAAGCGCAATGCCAAGCAGGGATGCATTGGATGTTTCGCGGCGATGGCCGTGCGCCGCATCACCACGCTTGTGAACGTGCAACAGGCTGTATTGATCAGCGTCGGCTGATTCAGCTGCAGGGGGTGGGATGGAACGAGGATCAACCATGGCTGATCCCATTATTTCACTAAATCAGAAACCGCTGACGTCGACTGGGGCGCCCGTCTTAGCCAAAATCTCTTCCTTGGTCACGCCAGGGGCCAACTCAAGCAATTTCAAACCCGCTGGAGTGATATCCAGCACGCCAAGGTCTGTAATGATGCGGTTGATAACACCCAGTCCGGTTAGGGGCAATGTGCATTTTGGCAAAATCTTGATCTCTTCGGTGCCGTCCTTCTTCTTGGCCACGTGCTCCATGAGGACCACCACGTGCTTAACGCCAGCAACCAAGTCCATGGCGCCGCCCATGCCTTTCACCATTTTGCCCGGGATCATCCAATTCGCTAAATCGCCGTGCTCACTGACCTGCATCGCACCCAAAATTGCGATATTGATCTTACCGCCACGAATCATGCCAAAGGAGTCCGCCGAGGAAAAGATCGAAGAGCCCGGAAGTAAAGTAATGGTTTGTTTGCCCGCATTAATCAAATCCGCATCCACTTCCGCTTCGGTTGGAAATCGTCCAATACCGAGCAGGCCGTTTTCCGACTGCAGCCATACTTCCATGTCTTTAGGGACGTGATTGGCCACCAAGGTCGGCATACCGATTCCTAAATTAACGTAATCACCATCATGCAATTCTTTCGCAGCGCGCGCTGCCATCTCATCTCTATTCCAAGGCATCTTCTTTTCCTTTAAGCAACTTGTGTCAAGGTGCGCTGCTCAATCCGCTTCTCAGGACTAGCGTTCAATACCAAACGGGTGACATAAATACTGGGCGTATGAATTTGATCCGGATCCAATTCACCGTTCTCCACAATTTCCTCTACCTCGGCAATAGTAACCTTACCCGCCATCGCCACCACCGGGTTAAAGTTGCGCGCGGTATAGCGATAGACCAAGTTACCAGAGCGATCGGCTTTCCACGCCTTCACCAGCGACACATCCGGAATGAGGGAGCGCTCCAAGATGTAATTTTCACCATCAAACTCACGCACATCTTTGCCTTCGGCAACAATCGTGCCAACACCAGTTTTAGTGAAAAAGGCTGGGATACCACAACCGCCAGCGCGTAACTTTTCGGCCAGCGTACCTTGGGGCGTGAATTCCAACTCCAACTCACCCGCTAAAAATTGGCGTTCGAATTCTTTATTTTCACCAACATAGGATGCGATCATTTTCTTGACTTGGCGGGACTCAAGCAGCAAGCCCAGGCCAAAACCATCAACACCTGCGTTATTGGATATTGCCGTCAGATTTTGAACGCCCAAATCCCGAACGGCTGCAATTAAGGCCTCGGGAATACCGCACAAACCAAAGCCGCCAACAGCGATGGTTTGACCATCCTTCAGTACATCTCGCAACGCTTCGCTGGCTGAGGGGTATGTCTTATTCATGCGCTTTCGTCCTAATTATGTGCAAAAGTAGAAAAATACAATCATAACCCCAGAGCGAATAACGTGAAGCAAGGTCGCGGCCGCCCTACCTCCCCAAAAAGACCATGAAATGGCTCTCCGCAGTAAACGCCGATCAACCGACTAAACTAACGTCATTACTTTACATACGTAAATAACGGCACTATTGCGGAGAATTTACATGAATGCCCACGAAATCCTGGCTCAATTTGGTCCACGCGAGTCCATGGAATATGACCTTGTTATCGTTGGAGGTGGTCCAGCAGGACTCTCAGCCGCTATTCGAGCTAAACAATTAGCCGCTAGTCGGGATCGAGAAATCAGCATCTGCGTCCTTGAAAAAGGCTCCGAAATCGGTGCCCATATTCTGTCAGGGGCAGTTATGGATCCACGCGCTTTGACCGAACTATTTCCGGACTGGAAAGCGCTTGGCGCGCCACTAAACACCCCAGTAACGCAAGATCGGTTTTTGTTTTTAACCGAAAAAAATGCCTTCCAAGTACCCAACTGGGTTTTGCCGGAATGCTTTAAAAATGAAGGCAATTACATCATTAGCCTAGCGAATGTCACGCGCTGGCTAGGCCAGCAGGCTGAGGCGCTTGGCGTCGAGATTTTTCCAGGCTTCGCGGCGGCGGAGATTCTGTATGACGAGCAAGGAGCAGTTTGTGGTGTAGCCACCGGTTCTATGGGCATTAACAAGGAAGGCGAGCCGAGCGACCAATTTCAGCTAGGCATGGAATTGCGCGCAAAGTACACGCTTTTTGCCGAAGGTGCGCGTGGGCATTTAGGCAAGCAGTTGATGCAACGCTATCAGTTGGAGCGCGGTCGCGATCCGCAAAGTTACGGTCTGGGCATTAAAGAATTATGGGAGGTCGCCCCAGAACACCATCACCCCGGTCTTGTAGTCCACACCGCGGGGTGGCCGCTCGATAGCCAAACCTATGGCGGTTCATTCTTGTACCACTTTGGTAACTGCCAAGTTGCGGTTGGCTTAGTCGTTGGTCTATCTTATAAAAATCCCTATCTCAGCCCGTTTGATGAATTCCCACGCTACAAATTACAGCCTTGTATTCGCCCTACTTTTGAAGGCGGCCAGCGGATCGAGTACGGCGCGGGGGTCATCGCTGCGGGCGGACTA
>JAUYRJ010000086.1 GCA_030696845.1 Polynucleobacter sp. | reverse complement strand
TGCATTAGGATACAGACCACCAGCACCCCAAACCCAAATACCCAAACTATTGCAGAATCAACCCATTTTGCTGCAATGATTTACTATAGAAAAACTCTCTTTGGTCGTGGACCTAAATTGACGGCAGTTCAGCCGCAAGTGCCAAATAAATTAGCTCGATTGAATTTAGCTTTCCAGTCCACAAACAATACAAATAGGCCGTATGCAATGCCAAGACGAGCATGCTGAAGACATCCTCCCAAAAGAAGCTCTTGGCAAATAAATATTTTCCAAAGACCACCTTTTCCCAAATGGAGCCGGTAATCATGATGAGGTACAGCAGAACCGTTTTGATCACGATTGATACCGTTGCCGCTTCATAGCCATTACCTGTAAAGAGATAGCGCACCACTAAACAAAAACTGATCACAAAGACCAGAAATTGAACGGGAGCAAGAATGCCTTGCACGAGCGTCCACACAGATGCATTGCGCCGTTTGCGCTGCTCTTCTGTGTAAAGGGGTTTACTAAACTTGCTCACGATGAACTGCTCCGTTTTGTGCGTACTATGTAAACAAAACTTTACGACTAATTTACTTTACAAAATACCGTATTTACCCTATGTAATACAGGGTTTACCCCAATATTTCATGTTTTTATTACCCGTGTTAGATTGCAACTGTAATAATTGCTTTACATTCTAACCAAGTTTATTTTTTTACACCCTACGAAAATAGAAGCTATCTATGCTGGCGAAGAAAGAAAACCAAACACCGTCGGTTGACCCCGCCACCTTAGATACGGGCAAGGTGCTAGCCATGGTGAAAGGGGTTGGTCGAGTAAATCAAGTGGGTAACCGCGATTGGATTGAGGACCGACTACTCAACACCATTTTGGAGTCGGGTGAGCTGAACTTGCGGCCCCATTCTTCTGCTCATCTGACTTGGCAAATCATTGAAGACCACGCGAATCGGTTTGTTTCGCTTATTACAAACGAAGGTCCACAGCAAACGGAACAGTTTATAGCCGAGTTATTAAATTTAGGAGTGAGTGTAGATTCCATCGTGCTCGATCTAATACCACGCATCGCGCGCAAACTCGGCGAGCAATGGGTAAGCGACAGCTTAAGTTTTACAGAGGTGACGATTGCCACAGGGCGATTACAAAAAATGATCTATAGCCTTGATCATTTATTTCAAGAAACCAAGGTTGACTCTACGCTAACGAAGCGAATATTAATTAGCGCCTCGCCCGGTTCACACCACACATTAGGCCCATTAATTTTGGCTAATTTTTTCACTTGGGCTGGTTGGAGCGTGTTCAATGAAAGCGTTCCCAGCATTGAATACATTAAGAAAACAATCGCCTCCAAGCTATTAACCGCAGTTGCCCTATCCATCGCAGACTATGAGCAACTCGATCAACTGCCTGAATTGATTCAGATCATACGAAAACGGTCGCTAAACCCCGAAATTATTGTTCTGGTCGGTGGATCTCTTTATAATAACGACGCTACATGTTTTGGTCATATCAAAGCAGATATCAAATCAAGTACACCTGAAGAAGCCCTGCATCAGCTAAATCGTATTTTAAACGTAACGACCGAAGTGGGTGCCCCTTCTTCAGCCTAAAATAATAATTAAAAAAGTCTACCTAATGGCACCAACCGATTACCCAAAAGATCTTTTAGATTCGGTCGATATTAAGGCCGCCATCTCACTCGTTTCGTATGCGGCTGATGTGGTTTTTGTTCTCGATACCAGCGGAAAAATTCATGACGTTATTCATGGTGAAAAAATCGGTATTGACGATGGCTCGGATTTAATCGGCAAAAAGTGGATGGACACGATTGCAATCGACAGTCATCCAAAAGTGCATGCCTTATTGGACTCAGAAATAACAGAAGGCGCACAAAAGTGGCGGCAAATTAATCAACTACTTTCCGACGGAAAGTCTTTACCTATCTTATTCAGCACGCTTCATCTTCCAAAGCAACAAAAAATATTAGCCATTGGAAGGGATTTGCGGAGTATTTCTACGCTTCAGCAACGCCTCGTCGACGCCCAACAAGAAATCGAGCGCGATTACACCCGCTTGCACGCCATTGAAAATCGATATTCACAACTCTTTAACATCACCGATCAAGCCTATTTATTGATTGATAGTCAAACCTTAAAAATTTTGGAAGCCAATAAAGCGTCTGGAAACTTACTTGGCGACTCAAAAAAACTCATTGGTAAGCTGGTTGTAGATCTCTTTTCAAAAGCGGATCAAGAATCGATTCATGACTATTTTGCCGAATTTAAGATCGGCAATCTCCAGCAGAATCGGACAGCCCACCTCCAAAACTCCAACGATGAAGTGGAAATCTCGAGCGCCCTACTCCGAGAAGGTCGACAGAGTGTTTACCTGATCAGCCTAAATCCCCTATCAATTAATCCAACGTCGATTAATCAAGGGGAGCATAGCTCCTTACTCCTTAAAGCAATCGATGAATCAAATGATGCCTTTGTGATCACTAATCTCCAAGGTTTAATAATCTCATCGAACAAAGCATTTGTGCAGATGACCCATTCCGCACAGGCAGAATACGTTATCGGAAAATCCTTAGAGCAGTGGCTCGGGCGCTCTACCATTGATCTGCGGATTATTCTCAACACACTACGTGAACACGGATCGATTAAAAATTACGCCACCACGATCACCTCAGATGATGGCGGCTCGCCGCTCGAAGCGGAGATTTCAGGAGTGGATATTCGTTCCCATAATCCCCCTGCCTTTGCCTTTAGCATTCGAAGTATTTCAAAGCGAGTTACACAAGCCGGGCCTACACCAAGCAATATCGAAAAGAATGCTCGTCACCTAACCGAATTGGTTGGCAAAGTGCCGCTCAAAGAAATTGTCACCGAAACCACCGATATTATTGAAAAGCTGTGCATCATTTCTGCGTTGGAGCTGACGATGTCTAATCGCGCCTCCGCCGCTGAATTGCTTGGCTTATCGCGTCAGGGTCTTTACATTAAAATGCGTCGCTTTGGCATCATTGAGAATAGCGCATCCGAAGATAACGACTCTTAGGTCATGCCTAGATGAGCAATCAGACCGCAGTATTAGTACTCGTCGACATTGCTCCAGACTCTTTCTGGTGGGGCTTATCGCGCTACGTGATTGGTCGCTTTCCTTTGTATGGCGTACCCGGTTTACAATTTTTTAAAGTCCTCGGCTCAGGTCATGGCGGCGGATTCAGCACTAAACCTAGCTTGCATAAGCAGGGTTTATTTTGCGTCTTTGATAACGAGGTCAATGCGCAGCGATTTCGTCATGAATCGGAACTGATTCAGTCCTACCTGAAGCACACTCGTGAGTGAACTGACCTAATTTTTAGCACCACTCCAAAAGAGAGGATTTTTGATAATCTCTCACTTAAAGGAGCGCTACATATGGCAAAAGGCCAACGTCTTAAACCCGAGCAAATCGTCACCTTATTGCGTCAAATCGATGTGTTAACTACCAATGGCAAAACCCTCGCCCAGGCTTGCAAAGAAGTGGGTACTGTTGAGCAAAGCTACTATCGCTGGAGAAAAATGTACGGCGGCATGAAGGTCGATCAAGCTAAAAAGTACAAAGATCTGGAGCTGGAAAATACCCGGCTTAAGAAACTCGTAGCGGACTTATCGCTACGCGAAGTCATGCTTAAGGAAGTCATTAAGGGAAACTTCTAAGCCCTGCTAAACGCAAGACAGCTGCTCAGGTGTTGATACAGAAATACTCAGCATCGGAGCGCTTAGCTTGTGAATTAGTAGGGCTATCAAGAACCGCGTATCGCTATATGCCATTGCCAAGAAGTGATGAAGAGCCGCTCAGAGCTGAAGTGATTCGGATGGCCGGCACCTATGGCCGATATGGTTATCGATTTATTGCAGGCATGATGCGTAATAGCGGTTGGGGACAAGCTACGACAAGCAAGGTCGCTCGCATCTGGCGAGAGGAAGGCCTGAAGATCCCACAAAAGCAACCCCCTAGAGGCAGGCTCTGGCTAAACGATGGAAGCTGCATGCGCCTGCGAGCGACTCACCCCAACCATGTGTGGAGCTACGATTTTGTCTTTATCAGAGATGCTTATGGTGGCAAGATCCGGATGCTCACCATGATTGATGAGTTCACCAGGAAATGCTTAACGATCCACTGCGCTAGAAGGATTGGATCGGTTCAAGTGATTGAACAACTAGCGAACGCCATGATCATGCACGGCATCCCGGAGTACATCCGTAGTGATAATGGCCCAGAATTTATTGCCAAGGAACTGCGTAGTTGGTTATCTGGCATGGGAGTCAAAACCGCTTACATCACCCCAGGATCTCCTTGGGAGAACGGCTTTTGTGAAAGCTTTAATGGCACCTTCAGAGATAACCTTTTGGATGGTGAGATCTTCTATAGCCTGAAAGAAGCCCAGATCATCGTCGGGGAATGGGTCAAGCACTATAACCATGTCAGGCCCCATAGTGCATTAGGATACAGACCACCAGCACCCCAAACCCAAATACCCAAACTATTGCAGAATCAACCCATTTTGCTGCAATGATTTACTATAGAAAAACTCTCTTTGGTCGTGGACCTAAATTGACGGCAGTTCATGAGCTGCGCCAATAGATTCGCAGGAATACCAGCCTGGATGGCCTCGACCACCATCTCGTCTAGCGTATCACTGCTAGGTGGATCTGCTTTGGGCGGAGTTTTGTCATGCTCCGATTGGTGATCCGAATCCGCTTGCCGCTCCTGGTCCACGCGATCTGAACTGTCCTCTTGTGTTGATGAATGATCAGCGGGCTCTTGCTCTTCATGGTCTTGCTGATGCGCGGTAGGCATACGGGTCGCACGGCGTGAAAAAACCAATCGGGCCGCATCCACTACCTCATCTTCACTCACGGCAGATTGACTACGCAAGGCTGCCAACGCTTTTGCCGCCCGAATCGCAAATAAGCCAGCCCGAATCGAGTCAATCCCAAAGGTGGCGGCGGATTGCATGATCGACTCCACCAAACGCGCATCGCAATCAATGTGCGGTAGTGCTTTTTTTGCCTCAGCGATTAGTGTAGGAGTAATTTCTAATATGGATTGAGAGTCATTCAAACCCAGTGGATCTAAGTGAATCTGAAAAGCCAGCCGCTCCGCCAAACGGGGATGAATTGCCTCATCCGGCCCCAAGCCCTCATCAAAGGCCACAATACCAAATAAACAGCGTACGCTTTGCTCAGCTTGACTATCAGAGTCAATCCGACCCCGATCCATCGCTTGCGATAGCAGCGCCACCGTGGAAAATGGCATCCGCTCCGCCATCGGGAGAAGCGCCAATCCACCATCACATCTTGCGAGAACCCCGCTGTTATAAATCGGCTTACCTTGATCCAGGGTCGCCTCTAAATCGAGTCCGCCCAGAAGCTGCTCGTCTGATGTATTAGGGGGGATTTTCTGAACAGGGGAACACGGCAGCATGCTCTGCACAAATTGCCACCATGCATCTCGAACTGGTCCGTACTGACTCTTAACGCATATACCGCCCAGACCATGCGAATCAATAGCGACTAGCGCTGCAGCAAGTTGCGCATCATGCCAAATCGACTGGCCGCCGTCAGAAAGCATATTGACTCAGAAAAACTCAGCCAATACGCGCTCGACCCGCGTTGTGGAACTGCTGTCATCCAAGGGGTTGCGGCGCAAACGGTGACGCAGCGCCAATGGCGCTAATTGCTTCAGGTGCGTCAGTGTAGCCTTACGAGCCCCCTCATAAGCCGCCAAGGCCCTGACGCCGCGCATCAAGGTTAATTCACCGCGCAAACCGTCTGTGCCGAGTTGAGCGCAAAGTTGAGTGGCTTTCATTAATATGTCATCCCCTACCGTGACCTTTGGCAAGCGCTTGCGGGCACTGAGAACGCTGTCTTTGAATTCCGCTTCACTCGCCTCATACTGCCTCAGAAATCCTACTGGATCGCGCTCGAAGGCATCGCGGCGTTTGATAATCTCAACGCGCTGAGTTAAATCGTGCGGGGTTCTGACTTCGACCGATAAACCGAATCGATCGAGCATTTGCGGGCGTAGCTCGCCCTCTTCCGGGTTACCGCTGCCAATGAGAACAAAGCGCGCCGGATGACGAATGCTTAGACCCTCACGCTCCACCACATTCTCCCCCGAGGCGGCCACATCAATGAGTAAATCAACCAGGTGATCTTCCAGTAAATTAACCTCATCAATGTATAAGTAACCCCGATTCGCTTTTGCTAACAAGCCCGGCTCAAATACTTTGATGCCTTGTGAGAGGGCTTTTTCAATATCAAGCGCTCCGACAACACGGTCTTCGCTCGCACCGAGCGGCATATCCACCACCGGCACTGGCGCCAATTCCGTCTTTAATTTCTCACCGCGCGCTATACGGTCTTGGCATTCAAAACACAATGCTGGACCCGCAGGGTCGCAGTGATAAGGGCAAGCAGCCACCACCTTCATGGGCGGCAATAGGGCGGCCAGAGACCGAATCGTGGTCGACTTGCCCGTTCCCCTATCGCCAAAGATTAGAACGCCACCGATAGTGGAATCAATTGTGGAGATGGCAATAGCCAACTTCATTTCGTCTTGAGCAACGATTGCGGTAAAAGGAAAGTTCAAAGCCATTTGAGGGGGATTGGTTAAATAGACACTAAAAGCATACTACGAATAAGGTGAATCGCTTATTAGCATCAATCCTAAGCTAAGCGCTTACTGAACGGGAATCAGAATTTCATTACGCCGAGTCCATGGCAGGCTCCATGGCGGGTTATAGCGCGCCAGGCGTGCGCTGCCCACCATCACTCCATTTTTCGATTTAATCCATTCCGTTAATGCCTGCGTTTTTTCTTGTAATTTATCTTCGCCCACAAAACCAGAAAACCGAATCACTGCCATTTTTTGGGCGCCCACCTGCACGAGCTTGACTTGCGGATTATTGGGTTTTGGCAGGGTGTCCAATCGATATTGCTTTGGCATCACAAACTGAATAAACCAACTTGCCTGATCTGTTTTGCTTTCCGCGATCACGGGAATCGTCATCGCAATTTTTTCGGGTACCGGTTCCGTAATACTCGGACTGCCTTTTTGTACCGAAATATTGTTACCAAAAATATAGTCGGCAATCAATCGAAAGCCAGCGCTTGAGGCTTCACTCAAATCGCCACTGACCTCGACCTGCGCCACAATCAAAGGATCATATTGCCGAATCTCAAATGGCTCGGATTGTTCTAGTATGCGATAACTGGGTTCTTCTGTTGCCATTGCAAATTGAATCCCAAATAAAGAGAGTCCAAATAAAAGTAAGCCAAGCAAAAAGCTGCTACAGGTTTTTTGATCCAAGTGAATACCGCCTCCCGTTTGCGCCTCCCGCCATAGCCCCGTAATCTTGATCAGATGCATTGGTATTAGCGGTAATGAGTAGTTCATTATGAACAGAGTCCGACCCAATACCTTGGTTTTATTTTATGTCATGGCGTAATTCCCCTTAAACTTCATAAATGATCGCTGGATTAGTTCAAATACTGCTATTTCAAGGCCTAGGTGAGCTGATCTCCAAGTTCGTGCTAACTGGATTGCCTGGCCCGGTGATTGGTCTAGTCCTTCTGCTGGCTTGGCTGATGTTGCGCGGCAATTTAAACCCCTCCTTGGCGTTGGTGGCCGATGGCTTTAGTCAGTACCTGGGTTTATTGTTTGTCCCCGCAGCAGTGGGTGTGGTGCTTTTTCTGCCGCAATTAAAGGAGCATGCTGGCGCGCTCATTGCCGCGCTCGTGATTAGTGTTGTTCTCACGATCGCAAGCAGCGCGATCATTCTGAAAATCCTGAGCGGCAATCGCAAAGCGGATGAATAAGGAACACTCCATCGTCGAGATTTGGGTCTACCTCTCTGGTAGCCCGCTGATTGCCTTATTTATTACCTTGGCAGCCTATCAAATCGGCCTTTGGCTTTATCAGCGCAGTGCGCAAAATCCATTGGCCAATCCCGTTGCGATCGCAGTAATTTTAGTTTCCGTGATCATTGAGGTGATCCAAATGCCCTACGCAACTTATTTTGAGGGTGCGCAATTTGTGCATTTTTTACTGGGCTCTGCTACCGTTTCCTTGGCTATTCCAATTTACCGCGGCATTCAGCACCTGCAAAGTCGTGCATTGCCTCTGCTCATTTCACTGGTATGTGGCGGCCTCGTTTCCATTGCTAGCGCTGTTGGAATCGCCACCCTCTTGGGGGTGGATAAGATGCTGGTAGGCGGCCTGTATTCCAAGTCGGTTACCGCCCCAATTGCAATGGGTATTGCGGAGCAAATCGGAATTTCACCCACACTGACTGCGGTATTTGCCGTAGTTACCGGCATCTTAGGCGCTATTCTGGCGCGTTTTATTTTGGATTTTCTCGGCATGAAATCCTGGTGGCAGCGCGGCTTCGCGATTGGTGTTGCCTCCCATGGCATTGGCGCATCGCGGGCGTTTAGCGTTAGTCCAGAAGCAGGAGCCTACGCTAGCTTGGCGATGGGGATGCACGGCATATTAGGCGCCATTGCCATCCCCTGGATCTTTCACCTGATCAACCGCTAACCGAGGTGCATCTTTAAAAACGCATGGGTGCGTTGCCATGCTTTTTTGCTCGCCTCAGGGTTATATTGCAATGGCGGCATATGCCTGCTATCAGACTCGGGATTAGTAAACGCGTGTTTAGCATCGTAACGATGAAACTCAAACGGCACATGCGCCGCTGTAAAACTCGCCTCTAACTGATCAACCCCGGCAATCGGGAAAAATGCATCGTGCAATGCCCAGTGCCCCATGATGGGTTTTTTAATCGCTGTCGCATCTATGTATTCAAGCGGCGGATATCCATACCAAACCACACTGGCATCGGCTTCGGGTACGTGCACTGCCGATAATAGAGTGAGAGCGCCGCCCATACAAAACCCGGTCACCCCGACTGCGGGACTACCGGTTTTCTTGAGGTGCAAAACCGCACCCCGAATATCCTGGCCCGCCACCTCGCCGAAATTGAGGTCGCCCATCAAATGCTCCGCCTCTTTGGCTTCCAAGGCGAGTTTGCCACGGTATAAATCCGGCACTAAAGCGCGGTAACCCGATTGGGCCAACTGATCGGCTACGTCTTTAATTTGCTGATCAAGCCCCCACCATTCCTGAATCACGACAAGCCCTGGAGCGCCGGATCCAGCCTGCGGCTCGGCCAAGTAGGCATTGACGGATTGATCATCTGGCCGTACATATTGAATCATTGAACCCATTTCGATATACCTCTTATGTATTTGTAGCGATAGAATGAAAGCGTCCGTATTAAATTACCATAACCAGGCACCGTCTCCATGCTCATTTCACCCGATCAGTCTGTACTCATCATCGTGGATATGCAATCCAAACTAATGCCGGCCATTGACGACCATATTACGGTACTCAATCAATGCGTGCGCTTAGCTCGAATCGCCCAGGCCTTGGAAATCCCCATTTTAGGCACCGAACAAAATCCGGCCGGCCTTGGTGAAAATCACCCCGACCTAAAAGCCCTTTGCAGCTCAACCTTAATTAAGCAGCACTTTGATGCCTGCAGCGATGATCTGATACGGTATATCCCCAAAGATCGTAAGCAATTAATCTTGGTCGGTTGTGAGGCGCATGTCTGCTTAATGCAAACTGCGCTAGGCCTAATAGATCATGGTTATGCCGTTCACATCGCTCTTGATGCGGTTGGCTCACGTCAGCCGCTCGATAAAACCATCGGAAGCCTGCGCCTGAAAGACGCGGGTGCCAGCCTTAAAACCGTCGAAATGCTAGCGTTTGAATGGCTAAAAAGCTGCCAGCATCCGGCATTTAAAACGGTGTTGGCTTTAGTGAAATAAGCCCACCCAATAAATTCATTAAATTAGGTCTTTTTTTGATTCATATCAATCGCAAGCCGGTCATTTTCATTAAAAATGCTAGTGTCGTGGGATGCTAAACTCTATTAATACGCTTTTACTATAAATACAACAAACGATAATTCCTAAGGAGAAAGTATGAAAATATTGTTACCAGTAGACGGATCAAAATCCTCCATTAACGCTTGCAAATACGTTGCCAAGCTATCTGCGGAGATGAAAAGCAAGTGCTCGGTTACCTTAATTAATGTGCATGACGATGTGGGCCTGAATCATGTAAAGCAATTTGTTGCCAAAAGTGTTGTTGACGACTATTTACGCGAAATCAGTGAAAAAGAATTAAAGCCAGCGCAAAAAGCATTGGACACAGCTGGCATCAAGCATTCCATGGTGATTAAACGTGGTAATGTCGCACAAGAAATTATTGATTTGGCCAATAAAGAGAAGTTCGACATGATTGTGATGGGCTCCAAAGGTCGCAGTGGGTTCGTGGATATGATCATGGGTTCGATAGCGCAGAAAATCGTTTCTGGCGCAAAGCAGCCTGTAGTTCTCGTGAAGTAATCTTAAGCTGCAAAGCGGTTCGCGCCGCATAAAAAAGCCTCGCAACAGCGAGGCTTTTTTCTTTCAAAATCACTACGAATGCCTACTTGGCTCCGTAGTTTTTGGCAATAAAGAATACTTTATCGACGTCGGTTTTCCAGACGACCCCATCGCCTACCTGACCAGTCTGGCATACCTCCACGATCCGGTCCATTAGTCGATCAGCAACATCATCGCTACATACGATCTCGATACGCACTTTAGCCGAATAATCGGTTAATTCTTCCTTAATAGTTGACTTACCTGTAGTTCCCGGAGCACTACAACCCTCCACCTTGGTGACGGTCATGCCAGGAAAGCCGGGTGTATCCATTAGCGCATTGCGTAAGGCAGGCAATCTGCCTGGACGAAAAACGGCTTTAATTTCGGTCATGCTTCAATCTCTTTTTCTTCAAATGAACGGTACAGCACCGGCAACACCAACAAGGTGAGTGCGGTAGAGGTAATTAAACCTGAAATTACCACAATAGCAAGTGGTCTGGTCACTTCCGAACCCGGTCCACCGGAAAATAACATGGGCACCAAGGCAAGCATCGCCACAGAAGCTGTCATCATGACAGGCCTAAAGCGGTGGCCACAACCCTCGACCAAAGCCTCTTGCATGGAATACCCCTCTTCCCGCAATTGCTTAATAAAGGAAATCAACACAACACCATTTAAGACCGCGATACCCCACAGGTTAATAAACCCAACCGCTGCTGGCACCGAGAGGTATTCGCCGCTGATGAGAAGTCCAAAGATCCCCCCAATCGAAGCGAATGGTAAAACTAAAATAATCAGTCCAGCCAAACGAATCGAGTTAAACAGCATAAACAAGAGGAAGAAAATAGCGGCAATGGTAATTGGAATGATGATCATCAAACGCGCCATTGCACGCTCCATGTTCTCAAACTGACCACCCCACTGCAAGGTGTACCCTTCCGGTAAATCCACTTTTTTGGCGATTTGTTCTTGAGCCTCTTTTACAAAACCACCCAAGTCGCGTCCCTCTACGTTGACACCAATAACTAATCGGCGCTTACCGCTTTCCCGGGAGATTTGGGCGGGGCCATCGATCAAGCTAATATCAGCTAAGTCGCGCAGCAATACTTGAGCCCCGTTGGGAGAATGCAAAATGATTTCTGAAATGGCTTGAACATTATCTCGATATGGCGCAGGGTAACGCAGCATCAAGGGGAAACGCCGCTCGCCCTCATAGACAATCGAAGCCTGCTTGCCGCCAATCGCTGTTTCAATGACTTCATTGACATCCGATACATTGATGCCATAGCGAGCAATCGCATCGCGATCAATCTTGATGTTTAAATAGTTCTGACCGGAAGCCTGCTCCACCCGCAAGTCGGTACTGCCTTTCATATTACTTAAAACTTGACTAATCTGACCGCCGATTTTTTTCAGCTCAGTTAGCTCTTCTCCAAAAATCTTAATCGCCACTTGAGAACGCACGCCCGAGACCATCTCATCCACGCGCGCCGCAATCGGCTGCGAAATCGAGAGCTCTACTCCGGGTAATGTTTTCAATTTCTCTCGAATTTGATTCGCAATTTCCTCTTGACTCAGGTCACGATCCCCCAAAGGCTTCAAGGTCACAATCGGATCGGATTCAAATGGCTGCCCCGGATCGGCTGGCGACTCTCCGCGACCTAAACGTGAAACTACCCGCTCAACCCCCGGCACAGTCATGATGCGCTTCATCGCCTCAAACTCGAGCTTAATTGATTCATCTAAGGAGATATTCGGCGACTTCGCAATCAATGGCGTAATGGAGCCTTCTTGCATAACGGGAATAAAGGATTTACCGAGCATCGCAAACGCGACAAAGCTCGATAACAATAAAATAATCGCGCGCTTTACAACCAATTTGGGATTTTCTAAACACCAGTGAAGCCATTTGGTATAGGGCGTTCTCAAGGTCTTGACGATACGCGTATCTTCTTCGCCACCTCCCTTGAGAATGTAGGAGCACAGCACTGGCGAAAGCGTAAAGGATAAGATTAAGGAGATGGTCAACGCGATCGCAATGGTGATGGCCATGGGCGCAAACATCTTGCCCTCCATTCCCTCGAGCGACAACAAAGGCATAAATACCAAAATAATGATGCCAACACCAAACAAGACGGGCTTGCCGACTTCGGTTGCGGCCTCCAAGATAATCCGGTTTTTGGATTCACCGGACTTGAGACGCTCACCCAGCTTGGCAAAGGTATTCTCAACCACTACGACCGAGCCATCGACCATGATGCCAACCGCGATGGCTAGACCGCCAAGGGACATTAAGTTTGCCGAGATGCCATAGCGGTTCATCACTAAAAAAGTGAGCAGTGGCGTCAGTATGAGCGTTGCCACTACGATAATCGAAGATCGCACATCCCCCAGGAACAAGAAGAGCAATACGATCACCAAAATAATACCTTCGATTAGAACCTTGGCCACATTAAACATCGCGGCATCAATTAAATCAGTTCGATCGTAAAACGGAATAATTTGCAGGCCATCCGGCAATAGTTTGGCTTCGTTGATTTGCCGCACCTTGAGCTTAATTCGGCTCACCACCTCTCGGGCGTTACCCCCCCGAATCATCTGAATAATTCCAGCTACGCTCTCGGTAGTGCCATTTAAAATCGCCGCACCCTGACGTACCTCGCTGCCAATCGTGACATCCGCCACATTCTTAACGTATACAGGCGTACCCTTGACCTCCTTAAGAATAATTTTCTCAATATCCTCGGGTTTAGCCACCAAACCAACTCCCCGAATCAGGTAACGCTCGGAGTACGTGGGTAACTGTCCGCCGCCCGTGTTGGCATTATTGCGGGCTAAAGCTTCGTATACGTCTCGCAGACTCACTTGATAGTGACGCAAGCGCTCAGGGTTAACCAAGACCTGGTATTCCTTGGCATAGCCACCCTGCGTATTAATTTCAGCAACGCCCGGTACTGAGCGTAGCATCGGCCGCACAATCCAATCCTGAATAGTGCGCCGATCTTCCAATTCGCCAACACTGAGCTCTTTATTGCCATCGGTCGGGTGATTAATGGTGTATTGATATACCTCTCCGAGTCCAGTGGATAACGGAGCCAATACTGGTGTGACGCCGATTGGCATTCTGGAGCCCGCCTCAATCAAACGCTCCAAAACCAACTGCCTAGCGAAAAACACATCGGTTTTTTCAGTAAATACCAAGGTGACAATCGAGATGCCATTTCGATTCAATGAACGCATCTCCACTAGACCAGGTAAGCCAGTCATACTCAGCTCAATGGGGATGGTTACAAAACGCTCCACCTCTTCAGGGGATCGCCCAGGCGCCTCGCTGGCAATTTGAACCTGAACATTCGTTACATCCGGAAACGCATCCACTGAGAGTCGTTTTGTTGCAATCAGGCCCGCGATCAGCATGACTACCGCCAAGATCAGCACTAGGAGACGCTGCTGTAGGGCAATGCGGACGACTTTTTCAATCATGATTGGAGTGTATTTTGATCAAGCAAGGAGTTATAGATGAGCTAAGGAGGTCCTTAACCTCCGGCAAGCTGTTTTTTGCGCTCAGTATTAAGGTGATAGGCGCCCTGAATCACGATCTCATCCCCTTCTTTTAAGCCCGAAATTACCGGCTTAACCCCTTTACCTTCAGGGCCTAACTTAACCATCACCATGCGATACCGCTCCTCATCCTCGCGAACGTAAACATAATCATGGTTATCCTCGCGAACAATTGCTTCCAGCGGTACCAACAACTTTTCGCTGGGCTGACTATCAATCAGCATGGTTGCTAACATCCCAGGCTTCACTTGACCACTTTGATTGGATACATCCATTCGCACCACCACGGTACGGGTTTGTGGATTAACAATCGAGTCCACATGAGAGATCACCCCTTCAATGGCTTGATTGCGCAAAGCAGGAACGATGATGGAAGATTTTTGTCCTTTGCGAATCAGGTACGCAGCGCTCTCTGGCACCTCGGCTACCGCCCAAAGGGCATCCAAATCTGCTATCGTAAATAAGGCGTCGGCCGGTTGAACTACCTGACCCTTGGTAATTTTGCGTTCAACGATTTCTCCGGGAATGGTTGCCAATACATTATTAATCGACTCAATCACGCCTGTTTTCGCTAGGCGATCGATACTCTTTTGGTCCATACCCTGAACACGTAATTGGTCATTGGCAGCGCCAAACTCGGCCTTAGCACTGCTTGCTTCGGCTTCGCGTCTCTGCAATTCAGCTAACGCAATCACATCCTCTTTGTACAAAATACGCGCCCGATTGGCGGCTTGATCGGCAAGTTGACTTGCGCTTCTCGCTTGCAAATACGCCAATTGAGATTGAGTTAACTCGGTAGAGGTGATTTTTGCCAATAAATCGCCTTGCTTGACCATTTGCCCCGGAAAACCCAAAATCTCTGATACGCGCCCAGTCACGTTAGCGCCAATACGCGCTAAAAAGGATTCATTAAAGTCAATGCGGCCCGAAACTCGAACCTCTTCCGTGAATTGGCCTTTTTCAACCTTGCCATCTTTGATCAAACTACGCAGATCTTCATTCACATACACGGTATTGGGATCTTGCACTGACTTAATGCTGGGCCTGGGATCAAATACATCAAAGTAATTGAGCGTAGCTAAAAATAGTACGAGCCAAGGTAGAACAAATAATCCTTTTTTAAACCACTGCGGCGCCTGCAAATAGGTGTCGGTTAAGGTGGGCGCGCGGGTCGATAACCAAGCAAAAGCCTGACCATACAACTGCTTCTGGGTGGCTTGAATGTTTTCTAAACCCTCTTTCGCCAATTGCAGCAGTTGATTTTTATAAACAATCAACTGGTCTCTCATTTTTTTGAGAAGGATCAGTAACTGGGGATTCATTTTTTCTCACCTTCTAATTTAGCGACCCATTCTGGGCTGGCGCGTAAACGCTGAATCTCCGTGATGATCGATGCAAGATCAAAACGGGCTTTAATTAAATCATTTCGGGCGGCGCGGAAGGTTCTTTGCGCATCGAGATACTCCAGCATGCCTCGCTCACCGTAGCGATAAGAAATTTCCGCGATACGCCGGGCGCTTGCGGCGAGCTGAACGACTTCCTGATCCAAGATCTGGACTTGGTAACTTGCCATTAAATACAACTTATAGGCCGACTGCATTTGCTGCTCTAAGCTTTGTGTCTGGGCATTCAATTCATTACGCGCTTTAGATGCATTAGCCTCTGCCTCGGCAATTTGACCGCCCCGAAAATCCCAGATCGGAATAGTGACAACCAAACCGTAGAGCCGATCGGTAAAGTTGGGGTCATTGTATTGCTGGGCTTTAACGGACAAATTCGGTAGGCGTGAATTTTTTTCAAAACTGAGCCTGGACTCGGATGCCTCGACTTGCGCCTTGGCGCGTTGTAGCTCAGGACTTTGGTTACGTACTTCACTCATCAGGATTTCAAGGCTAGGTAACTCGCGATTGCGTTCAGCGTACTTTGCTAAGGTAAAGTCTGCTGGCAGCTGGTGCCCGACCGTCTGGCGAAGCAAACCGCGTGCCTGCTCAATCCGCAACTTACTGGACTCCGCCGTGATTTGCGCGTTTAAGAATTCAGTTTGCGCACGAATTAATTCGAAGCGGGCTGTTTCACCCACATCGTATCGAAGCTGCATCCGATCCCGAATCTGTTTGGTAAGGTCTAAGTCCTCGCTGGCAGCGCGCGCCTCCGCTTCTCTACGAAGTAATTCATAAAAGCGTAACTGCACATTGGAAATCGCCTCCACCTCAAATGCGATGCGCGTTGCTTGCGCTGCCCGCGCATTGGCCTCAGCTGCATCCACACGAGGGAAGCGGGTATAGGGCATATCTAGCGGCTGAGTAACAGCCCAGGAGGATACATTTCCCGTTGTTAGCGGTCCCGTTGTAGAGCGCTGCTGCCCCGAGTTGATCTCAAACTGGGGGTTTGGGATGGCTTTAGCCGCAGAGAGCTGTCCAACCGCGGCGGCGGCCTGGTCTCGTGCGGCCAGCACCCTAGGATTGGCTTCAAGCGCAATCTGAATGAGTTCGTCTAGTGTGTATGCTTTACCGCCCGCGGAGGGGTTTGCTTGTGTCCTGCCAAGATTCTGATCTGGCGCTTGCGCAAAAGTAGATTGAAATGGCGAAGCCGCTAATAAGACCCAAGCAGTCGCTTGGGAAACTAGCTGAAATGCGCTCAGCCCGAATTTACGAATACGCATACTTACCCTGAGAAATAAACTTCAAAATAAAACCATTCAATAAAAGAAATGGTCTTGCCTTGGATTGACTCCAACCCCATACCGGACCAAGACCACCCTGATGAGGGCTTGGACGTATTGACGATATGCGGGACACATTGCTGAGTAGGCTACTCCCCAGTGCTTCATTAAAAGAATTAAAACATAAAAAAATGGGTTTTGCGGCTTTGCACAAAAACCCTAATACCCATAAAAAAATTGGGATTACTGCGAACGGCAATACGATCTGCCTGCGCAGCAGAAAGAGCGCCACCCCACAATAAGCGAATGACCGGTTTCGCCAATCACTCGCCACGCTACTCAATGTGTGCCAAGCAAATACATCACTAGGCTTTTGCTGCTTCAATAATGGCATTAAATGTTTTGCTTGGGCGCATCACCGCCTCGCATTTTTTAGGATCGACATAGTAATAGCCGCCAATGTCCACTGCTTTGCCTTGAACCGAATTGAGCTCTTCCACAATCTTCTGCTCATTCTCGAGCAGGGCTTTTGCAATCGGCGCAAAGAAGTCCTGCAACGCCTTATCTTCGGTTTGCTGCGCTAAGGCTTCGGCCCAATACATCGACAGGTAAAACTGGCTGCCGCGATTATCCAACTCGCCAGTACGTGTCGATGGCGATTTACGATTTTCCAATAATTTACCCGTCGCCTCATCCAGTGTGCGCGCCAATATTTTGGCTTTGGTATTACCAGTCTTGTCGCTAATGTCCTCTAGCGAAACCGCTAAAGCCAGAAACTCACCGAGTGAATCCCAGCGCAAATGATTTTCTTCGACCAACTGCTTGACGTGCTTTGGAGCGGAACCGCCCGCGCCAGTTTCAAAGAGTCCGCCACCTGCCATCAATGGGACTATCGATAACATCTTGGCGCTCGTTCCCAATTCGAGAATCGGGAATAAATCGGTTAAATAGTCGCGCAATATATTTCCCGTGACGGAAATCGTATCTTTACCGCGAATCACGCGCTCTAAGGTATAGCGCATGGCTCGTGTCTGGGACATGATTTGAATATCTACCCCAGTCAGGTCATAGTCCTTTAAATACTTCTTCACTTTCTTGGTGAGCTCAGCTTCGTGCGGGCGATATTCATCAAGCCAAAACACAGCAGGCGTATTGGACAGTCGAGCACGATTAACCGCGAGTTTTACCCAATCGCGTATCGGAGCATCCTTCACTTGGCACATCCGCCAAATATCACCCTCTTCCACCTGCTGCTCAATTAGAACCGTGCCGTCGTCCGCAACAATTCGTGCAAGGCCATCTTCTGGGATTTCAAAGGTCTTGTCGTGCGAGCCGTATTCTTCGGCTTGCTGCGCCATTAAGCCCACATTGGGTACGGTTCCCATGGTTTTGGGGTCAAAGTTGCCGTGGGTTTTACAGAAATTAATGATTTCTTGGTAGATGCGGGCAAAGGTGCTTTCAGGAATAACCGCCTTGGTATCCTGCGGGCGGCCGTCGGCGCCCCACATCTTGCCTCCAATCCGAATCATCGCCGGCATGGACGCATCGACAATCACATCACTCGGAGAGTGCAGATTTGAAATGCCTTTGGCGGAATCCACCATCGCCAATGCGGGTCGATGTTCATGGCAAGCATGCAGGTCTTTCAGTATCTCTTCTCGCTTGGAATCTGGCAGCGTCGCGATCTTGTCGTACACACTGCTCAAACCATTATTGGGATTGACGCCCAATTCGGCAAATAGTTTGGCATGTTTTTCAAACGCATCTTTATAAAAAATCTTCACTGCGTGACCAAAGACGATCGGATGCGAAACCTTCATCATGGTTGCTTTCACATGCAATGAGAACATTAGTCCAGTTTTATAGGCATCCTCCATCTGCTCTTCGTAAAAAGCACATAAGGCTTTTTTACTCATGAACATGCTGTCAATAATTTCACCTTCTTGGAGTGAAACCTTAGGCTTGAGCACGATGGTCTTGCCACTTTTAGTCACCAAATCCATCTTGACATCGCACGCCTTACTCATCGTCATCGACTTCTCACTGGAATAGAAGTCGCCGCCGTGCATGTGCGATACGTGGGTACGCGACGCTTGGCTCCACTCGCCCATCGAATGCGGATTATTGCGTGCGTACCGCTTTACCGCGGCAGGCGCCCTGCGATCTGAATTTCCTTCACGCAATACGGGGTTAACGGCGCTACCTAAGCACTTGGAATAGCGCGCGCGGATACTTTTCTCCTCATCGGTTTTGGGCTCATCCGGAAAGCTCGGGATCTTATAACCCTTCTCCTGCAGCTCCTTGATTGCATCTTGCAATTGCGGTACCGACGCGCTGATGTTAGGTAGTTTGATGATGTTGGTATCTGGCAGCAAAGTCATCTTGCCGAGTTCAGCCAAATTGTCGGGCACTTTTTGCGCATCCGTTAAGTAGTCGGAGAATTCCGCCAAGATCCGCGCCGCTACAGAAATATCGCTTTGAACAATTTCAACTCCTGCTGGCTTTGCAAAGGCGCTGATAATAGGCAAAAAGGCGCAGGTCGCTAGCGCGGGTGCTTCGTCTGTAAGCGTATAAATGATCTTTGAATTCGCTGATGCCATGACTATTCCTCAATTTGGGTGGACCGCTTAAGTACGGACTGATGTCCGCTTTTCACATTTCATCTCAATTTTTGCTGCATGTGCACAATTGAGAAAAATGAAATTATTTGCATTTTAAATCACCAACCTAGCGCATTAGTGAATGGTTTTATATACTGAAAGGGTTTATTACCTAGTGAAGACAATAAACCCATAAAATGCACCACAATAGTGCGTAATTAATTCCATACACCCACCACCTTCGAATGATCAGCGCATGAATACGTACCTGAAATTAGGCCTCATTGCCGCGCCAGCAATCTTGGCTGTGGCATTCTGGTGGCCAAATACCAACACCAACACCCAAGCACCCCCTTCAAGCAACCCTTCTATAAAGGCAAATACTGTGAGCGAACTCCAAAAAATTGATACCGTTGTCGGCAATGGCGCCGAGGCAACCCCAGGATCAGATGTATCCGTCCATTACACCGGCTGGCTCTATGATCCTGCTGCCGGCGACCTCAAAGGAAAGAAGTTTGATAGCTCAGTCGACCGTGGCCAAGCATTTGATTTTCCATTGGGCGGTGGACGCGTTATTAAAGGCTGGGACGAAGGTGTTGCCGGCATGAAAATTGGTGGCAAGCGCACCTTAATTATTCCATCGGAGATGGGCTACGGCGCTAGGGGTGCAGGCGGAGTCATTCCTCCCAACGCCACCCTAGTTTTTGACGTGGAATTGCTTGGCGTGAATTAATTCATACGAAAAAACAAATCCACTCGAAGCCTGCTAGCGATAGCAGGCTTTTTTATTCAACCCACCATGGCCATCATGTGCGTTATTTCATGTTCTGAGTAAATTGATTTAGCCGGTTTGCGGATCCGGAAAGCGCGTTCCGCAATGGCGACAGTACTGATCGCTTGCCTCGTACCCATTGGTGCAGCACGCATCGCAGGACCGTTTCAAGATAAAGGATTGGTTGCGATGATGCGCCATCTCCGCGGTCACAATTCCTGTTGGTACGGCTAGTGTCCCCCAGCCCATCAACATCATGGCGGAAGCAATGAATTTGCCGAGATCGGTTTGCGGTGTAATGTCACCAAAACCGACTGTTGTCATGGTGGTAATGGCCCAATAAACGGACACCGGAATGCTGGTAAATCCGTTTCTCGGCCCTTCAACAACATACATGAGCGAGCCCATCACCATCACTACCATTAGCACTACAGAGAGAAAGACCATGATCTTTCTCCTACTGGCTGAAAGGGCTTCAGCGAGATGCTGGTATTCCGACATGTACTCAGTCAGCTTAAAAATACGGAACATCCGAATGAGACGCAGTACACGCACATCAATCAAAGCATGCAGCTCTGGGAAGAGAAGTGCAAGGTAGGTTGGAACTACCGCCAGAAAATCGATGATGCCGTAAAAACTAGTCGCATAGCGCCAGCGGTATTTAGCGCAATACAAGCGAGCGGCGTATTCAACACTAAAAATCGCCGTAAATACCCACTCGATAATTACCAGCGGATGGTGGTATTTTTTAGAGATCGACTCGACGCTATCAAGCACTACCGCTAATACCGAAAGAAGTATGGCGTAAATTAAAACCCGATCAAATAACAAACCCATCTTGGTGTCGGATTCGAAAATGACAACATATAGGCGCTCTTTCAGGGAATGCGCACGCTGATGGGATGGGTTTGTTGAGTGACTGGTCATTGCATTAGGGATTAAAAATCAACATATTAGTCCGTCCAAATACTCCAGTTGCTCGTCGGCGGGGATGGCTGATTCCACACTAGTGGGTATTTACGCTTACCAACCCCAAGATGAGTCCAAACTACAGCCGTAATGAAAATGGCTAATACGCCCAACATCACCGCTCCACCCAAATGCATGAGTCCCGCATGCGCTTGGATCATGATGAGTGGATTAGCGCCCGCCGGTGGATGCACGGTTTTTGTTAGCAGCATCAATAAAATAGTAATAACAACCGACAGCACCATCACCCACATTGCATCGCCTGCCAATTGATAGCAGGCAATGCCGACCCCCGCTCCAATCAAATGACCTCCAAATAGCGCTCTGGGCTGAGCGGGCGGTAAGGTAGTTAAACCAAATAAGAATAAGGTGGAGCCACCCAGCGAAGCCAATACCAATGGTGTTGTTGAGCTGCCCGTAATCCAAAGGGCGGCTGTAATTGCAATCGAGGAGCCAATGGCCACCCAGAGCAAGCGGAGTAAGAGCGATTTCATACCGCTACGATACAAGGAAATGCATTCTCCACACCACAAAAATTAGTGAATCTGATCTTTGTGGGCGTTTGGGTAGCGTAATTTGGCCAGGCGCAATAAGGGAGGTCCGAAGTAATTTGAAATCGCATGCCGGTGTTTAGCAAAGAAAGAATAGCTTGGCTTCAGAATCGGCATCATCCAGCTGCGGGTAAAGATCCAAGTCAAGATAGGGAGGTTAGCGCGTCGATATGCCTCTCCAAAAACGGCCACTCCATTAATCAGTTCCCCACCCTCCTCTTGGCCATACATGCTCGCCAAGGCGGCCTCACAGGACACACCCAGCTGCTGGGCATCGTACTGCGACGAATTAATGTCTACAAAACGCAATAGGCCATCCTGATTGCGAGCCTGTAAAAAAACCATCTCGGCCTGACATAAAGGACAAGCGCCATCATAAAATAAAGTAAACGGCTTCGTGGGTGATGCGCTCATGCGGACTGCTTATATTGGGTTTTGCAATACGCGCGCATCACTTCTGGGCTCCGCAAGGCTTGGTGTTTCGTGACGCGGCCCGTCACCCGCTTGCGCCATAGGCGAAAGGAGCCTGCTTTTAGTCGTGATCGCATCAGGCGAATCACATCGGACTCGCTCAAACCATAGCTGAATTGAATCGCCTCAAATGGGGTGCGGTCCTCCCAGGCCATCTCAATCACCCGGGAAATATCCTCCAAACCGAGCTCTTTCTTGGGTAAATGGCCGACGACGGGTTCAGAAAAGAGGTTCATTGCCAGCAAGTGTAAGGCTTATTCACTAGAATGGCTTGACACGTCACTATTTACTGAAGTCTATGAATTTACCCCACCAGCGCACACTCTGTTATTGCATCGCCATTGGGCTATCTAGCATGCTCATGGGGTGTAATCAGCAGGATTATGTGACGTGGAACTGCAGCGCCACCGATCCTGCATCTCCACAAAAGATGACGATCATACTGGATCGATCCGCCATGAAATTCGACCCCGCTCAGTCAATCGGACTTGATGCACAAGCGATCCCACAAACGCAAATCAATTACTGCGGCAGCTTAGGTCATGATAGTTACTTCGATAAACGTTGCCCGCCAGAAACGCGGTCGTCCGCGGTCCGATTCACACCAAGCTCCGGCGCACTTCTGCTGGGCAAAACATCCTACCAATGCGTAGCGCTTTAAGCACATCATGATGCAGCGGAAAAACTCCTTAAGCCCTAAAAAATTATTACTGAGCAAGTGGACTGCGGTTCACCCGATTCAAAAACAAAAGCATTTTTTAGTCAGCAAAGTCATCTTGCCAGAGCCACCGGATGGCGTGATTGAGTTGGTTGAGATTGAAGCGGTATTGACCAAACAGGCGCAATGCATTCCATGGCGTGAACTGACTGATCCGCATGTTTGGAAACAGGGTTGGGTGTAAACGGTGCGCTCCCTTCCTGAAGCTTACCGCGCCCTCGTGATTGGCTCATCGGGCACCATTGGTTCTGCTTTTTTAAACCTATTGAGAGCAGACCCGCGCGCCGGCGAAGTGATTGGCATCCATCGGCATTCCAGCCCTGCGATGGATTATGCCGATGAGGCCTCGATTACCAACGCAGCAGAGGTACTCCGCTCTTCAGGCCCCTTTCATTTGATTATCAATACCATTGGCGTCCTTCATACCGAACACTGGGGCCCTGAAAAAAAACTAGCTGATCTGCGTTACGAGCAATTAGAGGCTCTACTTAAAATCAACGCGTTCGGGCCTGCAATGACAATCGCTAAGTTCACCCCTTTACTTGATAAAGAGTGTGCCATCATGGGCATGCTCTCCGCCAAAGTAGGGAGCATTGAAGACAATCGCCTAGGCGGCTGGTATAGCTACCGCGCCTCTAAGGCGGCGCTCAATATGCTGCTTAAAACCGCATCGATCGAACTGCGGCGTACGCAGCCCAACACCAAATTGATCGCGCTACACCCCGGAACCGTTAATTTCAAGCTATCGAGGCCGTTTAAAGGTGAGCAGATTGGCAGGGCGGCGGAAGATGCGGCAAAGGACATGCTGGCCGTGTTGGATGGCATTCCTCTATCCGAGTCTGGTAGTTTTTATAGTTACTCAGGTGAAAAGCTACCGTGGTAAAGCATGCCACTATCAATTCACTGCGGCGTAACTGCTGCGCTGTATTCCTTGCCCTATTTTTGAGTTCGCCGGTACTGGCAAGTTTGGCAGATGAACTCAGCGATGGCCGCCATGTTTTGCTGATGCGACATGCCGATGCACCGGGATTTAGCGACCCCGCAGGATATCGACTAGATCAGTGCGGCACCCAGCGCAATTTAGGCGAGGCTGGCAAAGCACAGGCGGTAAGAACCGGTCAATGGCTATCCGAACAAGGCATCCGTCAGGCAATCGTCTTCAGTAGCCCGTGGTGCCGCTGCATTGATACTGCAAGCTTGTTAAATAAGGGGCCCGTTACCATCGAACCATCGCTCGGTTCATTTTTTGGCAATATGAGTCTGGCCAAGCAACAAACCGAGGGTCTGCGACAGCTGGTGCAAGCCAGCTTAAAAAGACATCCCCAAACCCCCATCATCATGGTGAGCCACCACGTCAATATTGAAGCCTATACCGGTGTGGTTTTAGGATCGGGTGAAATGATTCTGGTACGAGTTGATCCCAAAGGTAAACCCCTGTCGCATCGCGTCCTCGCAGCTCTACGCTAGCATCCGTCTTAGCCCGTATTACGAAGCCCCGCAGCAATCCCATTGATCGCGATATGAATACCCCGCTGCACTCGCTCATCGGTTTGACCTTCTCGATAGCGACGTACCAACTCAATTTGCAAATGGTGCAAGGGATCGATGTACGGAAAGCGGTGCCGAATTGAACGGGCCAGGCCTGGGTTATTCGCAAGTCGCTGCTTCTCGCCTGTAATAAGAGCCAATGCGCCCACTGTTTTTTGCCATTCGGCTTCAATCGCGCTAAAAATACGCTTACGCAAGCGCGCATCCGCCACTAACTCCCCATAGCGTGCGCCTAAAGCCAAATCGCTTTTCGCTAAGGCCATGTCCATATTGGATAAAAGCGTACGAAAAAAGGGCCACTCGCGATACATTTTTTGTAGCGTTTGCAAACCATTCGTCTTACCCTCACTTAAGAATGATTCCACCGCCGAGCCAAAACCATACCAACCGGGCAAGGTTAAACGACACTGCCCCCAGCTAAATCCCCATGGAATGGCGCGCAAATCCTCAATTTGCTGACTGGCCTTACGCGAGGCTGGGCGTGAACCGATATTGAGCTTGGCAATCTCGCGAATGGGCGTCGCGCTGAAAAAATAATCCGCAAAACCGGGCGTCTCATAGACAAGGTGGCGATATGCCGCCATGCTGGCTTCGGATAGAGTAGCGGCGGCCTTCAAAAATACAGGGGTCGCTGGCTTGGTGGGTTGTAATAAAGTAGCCTCCAAAGTAGCCGCAATCAAGGTTTCTAAATTACGCCGACCGATTTCAGGGTTAGCGTATTTGGAGCCAATCACTTCCCCTTGTTCGGTCAAACGAATTTGCCCACGAACGGTTCCGGGTGGCTGCGCCAAAATCGCCTCATAGCTCGGACCACCGCCTCGCCCCACCGTACCACCGCGGCCATGAAACAAGCGCAGCTGAATGCCATGGCTTTCGGCTAAGGCATCAAAGAGCTTCACTAAGGCAATCTCGGCGCAATACAACTCCCAATTGCTGGTAAAAATGCCGCCATCCTTATTACTATCCGAGTAGCCCAACATGATGTCCTGCTCGGCACCCGAACGCTTCACTAGACCCGCTATACCGGGTAAGGCATAAAACTCGCGCATGATCGGCGCGGCATTACGCAAATCATCGATGGTTTCAAACAGAGGGACCACGATTAATTCATTAAGGGCTTTGGCATCCAAGGTGCCACGCATTAGACCCACCTCTTTTTGGAGGAGTAGCACCTCTAATAAATCGCTCACGGTTTCCGTATGACTAATGATGTAATGCCGAATCGCATCCTCGCCAAAGCGAGTCCGCATGACTTTAGCGGCTTCAAAAATAGCCATTTCGGAAATAGTCAGATCGGAGTAGCTTGCCTGTGGCACACGCAATGGCCTAGCGTCATTCAATAAACTCAATAAAAGCGTGCGCTTCTCTATCTCAGAAAGGGTGGCGTAATTCGGGTGCACGCGAGCTACCGATAACAGTTCCGCCACCACCTCCTCGTGTTTGTCGGAGCTCTGGCGCAAATCCACCGTGGCCAAATGAAATCCAAATACGTCTACCGCACGAATGAGGGGGCGCAGGCGCCGATCCGCCAATGACTGCGCTGCATGCGTTTGCAAGGATGCCTCGATGGTACGCAAGTCGGCTAAAAAAGCGTGCGCATTAGGGTATGGATTTTGAGGGGCAACAGCATGTCTCGCAGCATCGCCACCAGTCAACTCTTTTAAGGTGGCGGCTAAACGCGCATAGATGCCCGTCAGAGCCCTTCGATAGGGCTCGTCCACTCGGTGCTCATTCGCATCGGGCGAGGCTTTCGCTAAGGCTTGCATTTTGGGTGTGGTCTTTACCAATAACGCTGATAGCGACAATTCGCTTCCAAGGTAGTGAACCTCGGTTAAATAATGGCGCAATATCAGTTCAGCTTGACGCTTTAGAGCATATTCCAGCGTTGGGGCTGTGACATTCGGATTACCATCACGATCCCCGCCGGTCCACTGCCCCATTCTGAAAAAGTTGGCCACCGCCTCACCCTTTAAATGATCTTCCAGTTCTGCATAAATTTTAGGAATCTCGCGCAAAAAAGTAGCTTCGTAATAACTAAGGGCATTTTCAATCTCATCAGCAACCGTAAGCTTAGAAAAACGCAGTAAACGGGTATGCCATAACTGAATTACGCGCGCCCGAATTTGCGCCTCATTGAGTTGCAACTCTTTCGCCGCCAAGGCATCCTTGCCGCCTATCACGAGATGCGCGGCATCTGCCCGCGCTTTAATTTGATCGCGCGCAGTCAAGAGATTCGCAATGTCACGCTCGGCATCCAAAATACTAGTGCGCTGAACTTCGGTTGGATGCGCTGTTAAAACGGGCGATACATAACTGCTTGCCAAGGTCTTTGCAATCCGCTTACTAGAAATTCCAGCTGAACGTAGCCGCTTAAAACTCACTTCAATGCTGCCTTCTTGGGCATTGCCTATCCGCTCATAAACAGCGCGGCGGCGAAGGTGGTGACGATCTTCTGCCAGATTTGCCAAATGACTAAAGTAGGTAAAGGCGCGCAACACTTTCATGGCTAAATCGCTTGACAGACCCTTCAGCAATTTCTTTAAGGCCTTGTCGGCGGACTCATCGCGATCACGATGAAAGCCAACCGAGAGTCGACGTACCTGTTCGACTAATTCATAAATGGCTTTACCTTCCTGCTCCCGGATCACGTCACCCAAAATACGACCTAATAAGCGAATATCTTCTACCAATGGTTTTTCTGTATCGATATCGGCTTGAACTACCAATGGCTTGCTGGGTAAGGATTTTTTCACGGGCAACACTTTATGAGTTTAAGAAATAGAATAGATTAAATAAGCAAGCTGACGCACGCTATGACTATGCTATTCCAACAACCCAATTTGAGATCTGATTTAGCTCAAGAATATGATCGAAACCCCTGGCTTGATCTCGATGCAGCGCAACATTTAAAGTAATTTCATGTGCAGCCGAAGCTGATCTAAAAATAGCGCCTCACCCAGTTGCACGCCAGAATGCCAATCGGATCCAGCGGCATCGTTGGCATCATCTGTAATATATTTAAAGGATCTCCAAGGGATACCGGCATCATGCGCTACTGCCGCAATCGCAAAGAGCTCCATGTCCACCACGTCGATACCATTTTGGATCAGCCACGGATCTGTTTGCGTCACAAAACTGTCGCCGGTCCCACAAACATGAACTCCATCGCTTGCTAGGTAACTATTAGGCCGAACTGAGAACGGCACCTCGCCTCGGGGAGCCAACGGCTCCGCAAACACATCGCGCTGAATTACTTTACCAATGTCTATTAAGCCCGTCAGATTTGGATTAATTCGCCCAACCGTACCAAAATTGATGATTTCACGCGGGCGATAGTTTTGGATTGCCTTTTGCGTTGCGATGGCGGCATTCACCTTGCCGATGCCGGAATACACAATCTGCGCGCCCTCAGGGAGGGTCTTAGGATCCAGCTCATTTTCTAGAGCGGTGATAATGACAAAGGGGTGATTCATGGCGCAATAAACCTTACTCAGTAACGGCGAATTGACCACAACACGCCATTGGTTTGTTAACTTCCTCGAAAGCGGCTAAAAATGCAACTCCTTGATTATCTGCCAACCGTTGCCGATTTTCCCAAGCCTGGAATTTTATTTCGGGATATTTCTCCGCTCCTAGGTAATGCAGCCGCATTTCAGGAGTCGATTGCGCAAATGGCTGAACTCGCCCGCGAGTTTCAGTTCTCCCATCTGGCCGGCATTGAATCACGGGGTTTTGTATTTGCCGCGGCGCTGGCCTTGGCGACTCACAAAAGCCTAGTACTGATTCGTAAACCCAATAAGCTTCCATTGGCTACCCATCAAGAGGCGTATGGGCTCGAGTACGGCTCTGACGCACTCGAAATACAAAGCACTTCACTGCCTAAAGGCTCCAACGTACTCCTGATTGATGATGTACTTGCCACTGGCGGAACCCTTCTGGCGGCGTCCAAACTTATTACTCAGGTGGGTGCTAGCGTGAGCGCTGCAATTTGCTTATTAGAAATACAACCGCTGGGCGGAGTTGCTTTTTTAGAGAACCATGGAATTCAAGCGCGCGCCGTATTGAAAACGGATTAACTTAGAATCACCGCTTTCACGTTGACGGAAATAAAATACGCGGGCGGAATCGACCCGCCGGCAACTCAACCCAGCAATACAAACCATCAGCAGCAAGCCAGCTCAGTAGCGAAACCAAACCCAGTAAGCCCAATGCCGCCACAAAGCCTTGCAAGTGCAGAGCGACCCAGGCTGTATTGGCGAGCAAGATCAAGGCGAAGTGAATCAAAAACGCGCAATAGGACCGTGCGCTCGCCCACTGTAGACACCGCATTACGCCATGCATCAAGTGACCCCCATGAACCTGCGCCGCGCAAGTCCATTGCCCCGCATACAACAGCATAATCGCGGTCGCAAGCGCCACGTAATTACGCAGCCATACTGAATGTATCGCGGATGCTGCAATTACCAATCCTACAACCAGAAATAATTTACGAATCCGGCGATCGCTAGCCCAATATGCGATAGCGCCAAGCCCATACGACCCGATGAAATAGATAAAATAGTTTTCAAACGCCGTATTCCGGTTGAAGTAAAACAAGGACAGCAGCATCAGCAGTAGCAAAATCGTGATTTGCTTTCCCCTCCCCGGAAATGCTGCGAGCAAAATAGCTAGGCTGGTATACAGCTGCCAATCGATTGCGATGTACCATGCGCCCGCAGAAATCGATTCATAGCCCAATAAGCCATGCAATAAAAAGACATGCGCCAATAATTGGGGGATCGTCTCGGCCTGGCCAACATACTCATCAGATAGCCAATGGCGTGCGATCGCCGCACATAGAATGGTGATGAGTAGAGCCACAAGGTAAGGGCCCAGCAAACGTAAATACCGTCGCAGCGCCAACTGCATCACCTGCATTGCGCGCGATTGACTTGGATTCGTAATACCCATCTTACCCAGCGATTGCGCCGCCAAATACCCGGCCATTACCAAAAAGATTTGCACGGCGTAGCGCCCATAGTCATATAAAAACCCCACCAATTCTGGCGTGACTAGCCTCAATTGCTCTGCGAGCTGCCCGTAACTCACGCTGTGATGCAGGATGATGATTTGCGCTGCGAAAACCTTAAGAAAATCAATCGCGCAATAGTGACTACGCGCCTCAATCTGACGAGACGATGCTTGCATCATGAGTTGAACTTGCGCATATCGACTGAATCAGATGAATGCGTTGAATGATTGGATTAGTTTGATGGAGGTGATTTTGTTTTATCGGCAAAGGCGGCTAGAAGCGGATTCGCCTTGACTAAGGCATCCGCAATCTCTTGCTTTGATTTTGCTTGACTGGAGGATCCCGGCCCCTTTGCCTTGGCGGCGTTTTTCATTTTATGCGCTACCGATAGACCCAAGTTTTTATATAAGTCTGTTTTTTTCATTTTGAGTCTTCCAAATTAATCCACTATCACTTAATTGCGTTACGTAACTCGACAATTTCTTGCTCAAACTCAATCAAGGAAATCGAACCCACACGGGGATACTCTAAATTCAGAATCACAAATATCGCCCCCGCCATGAGCGCAACAAAAACCATCGTTAATACCCAATCCCGCTTTTGCTCCATACCCATGTTGTACCCTGCAACCAGTGCGCCAATAATGGCTAAAGTAAAAAGCGATAGCCAAATAATAGGCGGCGGATGAAAGCGCATCGATAAACGCTGATTATCGTAGGCATCAAGCATATCGAGAACCTTTGGTAGCATCAATTTAGATACCTCACGATCAAAAGCGTTCATTGAGTTGACGGCTCGTATTGCCTCCAACCAAATGGTATTCCCCAACTCAGCCTGCTTATCAAAGCGTGCGCTCAGCTCTTTAAATTCGAGCGGTTTTTTGTAAAGCACGATGCGGTGATCTAAGTATTCGATGAATGCTTTTCTCAAGACCGCTTGATCCTCTGCCTTGAGTAAATCCACTGTGCTGTAGGCCGTACTAATTGCGCTCATCTCCGATTGAATAAGTTGGCGATGGCGGTCAAATCGATCGGATGCCCCGGAAAAAGTAAAAGCCACCAACAAAGCGAGTAATCCAAAAATGGAGCCCACAATTGCTTCCGTCGAGTCTGGTCGGGTCTGATTCAGCTTTAAGTGGCAATGCTTGCCAACCCACCAACCTACTTCCAGCATGACTGCCATCACGAAGATCAATACCCAAGGCAGTAAGCCGCTCTCAAAGATTTCCAGTCGCAATGCGTCATTCATATCGTGTGCTTTTCTTGAGGGGATTTCATTCGATCGAGTGCATTAGTGAATGGGGGGGTATGTGTTTGTGACGATTTTATGCTTTTACCGCCCCTATGCGCACAGTTTTCGCATTGCAACCTTCTTTAATTGGGTGGGGTATTGCTTCCTTTGACGTTTTTTGCTATTTTTCGTTTTTTATTTCTTACCTCTAAATGGAGTTTGTCATGGCATCCAGCAATACACCTAAGATCAACTTGCGCAATTCAGTTACCGAATGCGCCCAATCCCTTAAGAAAGAGAATGTGGGCAAGTACCATAACTACAGCATCAAAGACTGCATGGCGTCGATTGCCGCCCTTAAAACCAAATAATGTGGAGACTGCCCCCTTTTAGTAGCAAAGCTCCTGTGAAATTTGAAGCCTAAATGGCGGTAAATTTTTCTTATTTGAAGAAAATACTTTATAATCAATAGCTTACATTAATAACTTTAAAGTTAGTTAGCGCTAACTACTATAGTGCACTATTTAATTAAGTTAATCACAAAGAGCAATCTGGTTGTTTTTAGCTATCACGCTAATACAAAAATACGATTATTTAGCTCGCAAAGATCAGCATAATTTCATAGTGGCAATTGGACTGTTTTACCAAGTCCCTTTTGCCCTCAATTCTTTTGTATTGACTATTAGGAGCCCAAATATGAGCAAAACCGTAAAAGGCACAAAGACTGAAGAGTCCTTGAAGGCCGCATTCGCTGGTGAATCCAAAGCTAACCGTCGCTATTTGTATTTCGCAAACATGGCTGACGTTGCTGGCGCAAACGACGTAGCAGCTGTATTCCGCTCCACAGCGGAAGGTGAAACAGGTCACGCCCATGGTCACATGGAGTACTTGATTGCTGGTGGTAGCGGCGATCCTGAGACTGGCTTGCCAGCAAAGACTGTTGAAGATGCGCTCAAGTCCGCTATTGCTGGCGAGACACACGAGTACACCGACATGTACCCCGGTATGGCTAAAACCGCACGCGACGAAGGCTTTGATGAAATCGCTGACTGGTTTGAGACTTTAGCTAAGGCTGAGCGTAGCCACGCTAACAAGTTCACCAAGACTTTAGAAGCACACTTAGCAAACGCCTAATCTGCGGATTGCTAATACAAAAAGGCTGCCTCGGCAGCCTTTTTTATTGCGCCTTGCCCAAGTAAATCCGGTTTCGCAAAAAAAAATATGGCCATCCGAAGATGGCCATACCGTTTAAAAAGGAAATTCCTCAGTCGGGATTAAGCCTTCTTCGCCCATGCTGAACACCAGCCTGGACCCGCTACCTTCTTGGCACCAAACAGGCTGCAACCACCGGTTGGGCCGCTACCTTGGTAAAGGGCGCAGTTAGAGCACACTTGACCAGCTTGATACTTTGGATACTTTGCTTTATCTACTTTAGTTGCGTCGGCTTTGTAACCCAAGGCGGCTGCCTGTGGATCGGTTTCAGCAACCATGGCTTGAGCCTGAACGGTATTGCTTAGCGCAATGCTGCAAGCGCCGGCTGCAGACATAATCATAAATTGGCGACGGCTATTTTTCATACATTCTCCAAAAAGTGGGACATGAACACCATTAATCTCAACTACTTAATGTTTACTGAAATGAATCATAAAACAGAAGTGCCTCTATACGGATGTATCGCACAAGCCATTGATTTATATGCTAATTTCATTGAGAACGGTTCTCAATTTGAAGATTGCTACTTATCGGCGATCCATTAACGCCAAAAACTCCCGCCGTAAGTTGGCATCTTTTAAAAATGCGCCGCGCATCACACTGTTCACCATCTTCGAATCACGATCTTTAACGCCGCGCCATTGCATACAGAAGTGATCGGCGTCCATCACAATCGCTACACCAATGGGTCGGATTTTCTTCTCCAACATGTCCGCCAGATGCACCACCGCCTCTTCCTGAATTTGTGGGCGACACATCACCCATTCCGTCAATCGAGAATATTTCGATAAACCAATTAAAGCGGACTCCTTGCTGGGTAGCACCCCAATCCAGACCCGGCCCATGATGGGACAAAGGTGATGCGAGCAGGCACTGCGCACCGTGATAGGCCCAATAATCATGAGCTCATTTAAGTGACTGACATTCGGGAACTTCGTTAGGGCAGGTTGCTCAACGTAACGTCCATTGAATACCTCCTTCACAAACATCTTCGCCACCCGCTGGCTCGTATTTTTGGTGTTGTGATCGCTCTCAGTGTCAATCACCAAACTTTCCAACACACTTTGCATCTTCTCCGCAACCTCATCAACCAAACCCTCTAATTCTCCTGGTTCGATGAATTGCGCAATATTGTCATTGGCATGAAAACGCGCTTTTTGCGCTTGGATACGGCGCCGAATCACTACAGACAAAGGCACGCCATCCTTTACTTTGGCGACTCTTTTCGCTGGCGATTGATTTGCACTTAACTTGGAGCTGCTCAGTTTTTTCGTTGGCATTGGTTTGATGTACTACAGTAAATGATGCGTTTTATATCTGAAAGAAAATCGCCACAATGGAGGCGACACCAATCAGCCAAACAATTGACCGGGCTGTGGGCCAATCAGCTACATAGCAGGCAATAAATACGATACGCGCTAGCAAATACGTTATCGCCAAAGCGTCAATCCGATGTTGCGGGGCTTGGGCAATCGCGGCAATGACTACTGCCACAAAGAAAAACGGTAAAGACTCAAAGGTATTGGCTTGCGCCGCGTTAGCGCGCGCCCGAAAACCGGTTTGCTGGGCAAGCCACTGACGTGGGTTGCTATTGTCAAACTCCTTAAAACCATACTTTGCGATCCCAGCGGCAACATAGGGCAATAAACCAGCGATCAAGACGCATGCAAAGGCAATGGTCATGGCGTATGACTTTCCGTAGCAGGGGGTGATGCCTTCTTGGCACCAATCCGCGATTCCGTCCCGTTCATTAAATGGCGAATGTTGCTACGGTGACGCCAAATCAATAGAACGCAAACGATCCAGAGCGCAATCGCCATCGGTTGAAAGCCAAATAAAAAGACATAGTAAATTGGGGCAAAGACCGCGGCGGCCAAGGCCGCCAAAGAAGAGTAGCGCAAGAAGAAGGCCACGATCAACCATGTGGATAAGGTGGCGATACCTAATATCCAATGGATGCCAAATAAAATGCCGCAGGCAGTCGCCACTCCTTTGCCGCCTTTAAATCCATGAAAGAGCGGAAACAGATGTCCCAAGAAAACCGCAATCACTACGCCGCATAAAATCCAAGCGCCCTCGCCACCACTCAGCCCCACATCACCAAGGACAGTGCGCGCGATGATGACTGCGAGCCAACCTTTAAGCGCATCACCCAAAAGGGTAAATACCGCCGCGCGTTTATTGCCAGTGCGCAGCACATTGGTCGCGCCCGGGTTACCAGAGCCATACGAATGCGGATCAGGCAAACGCATGCACTTGCTGACCACCACCGCAAATGAGACTGAGCCAATGAGGTACGCCAAGGGAATAAGTAACCAATTCATATCGCTATCTTAATCATTTATGGCGAATTGGCCTAAAACGCCCCTAAAGTATTAACCCCTGGGATGATGGTGTTGATGAATTAATTTGAGTCGTTCGCGCGCAACATGGGTATAAATCTGCGTAGTTGAGATATCAGCATGCCCTAGCA
The DNA here is from genome assembly GCA_030696845.1 of Polynucleobacter sp. Lineage (GTDB taxonomy): Bacteria > Pseudomonadota > Gammaproteobacteria > Burkholderiales > Burkholderiaceae > Polynucleobacter. The sequence continues at coordinate 8,772 of JAUYRJ010000086.1, read as the reverse complement.
ATAATTGCACTACCCTGAGATCAGCGCCGTGATTCAGTAAATGGGTCGCAAACGCATGGCGAAGCGTGTGCGGTGACAGCGCCACTGGAATGTCCGCAATCAATGCGTAGCGCTTAATCAAGGCCCAAAATGCTTGCCGCGTCAGCGCGCCGCCAGTGTGCCTGCCGATAAACACCGCATCCGATGTTTTTCCTGCGAGAAGGGCCGCTCTAGCCTCGCTTAAGTATCGACCTAACCATTGCCCCGCCTCCCCGCCAAATGGAACGAGGCGCTCCTTGCCGCCTTTGCCATTCACAATCCGCACCACGCCTTCATTCAGGCCCACCGCGACGGTTTTGAGGCTGACGATTTCGGAGACGCGCAAGCCACTGGCATACATCAGCTCCAACATGGCGCGATCGCGCAAGCCCAGTGGCGTTGTCACATCTGGCGCATTAATTAGGCGCGTTACCTGATCTTCGCTTAAGGTTTTCGGAAAACGTTGCGCTTGCTTTGCTGCCCGCAGGCCCATGCAGGGATCGCGCCCGACCCATTGATGGCGTAGAGCATGCCGATAAAACCGTTTAAATACGGTTAAGCGCCGATTGGCTGTTGTTGCCTTATCAGTGCGGCGATGCGCCATGTAGGCGGTGAGTTCTTTTTCCTGAGCGCCATACAAATCCAAACCGCATTCGCGCTGCAGCCACTGGGCGAGCAAGATCAGATCGCGTCGATAGGCGGAGAGGCTGTTTTGCGCTAATCCATCCTCAAGCCAACAGGCATCGCAAAAGCGTTCGATGGCTTGCTCCGATGTTGGCGATTGCAAGAGCTCGCTTTTCGTTGTATCGGATGGAATTGGTTTAGGCATGAAAGGAGGCGCTCCGCACTCTCATCAATAATGAATTGGACTTAAGCCAATTCAATCCACTCCAGTAGGACTTAATCCCTAAAATTATCAAAGCCCAAAGGAGCTTCACTCACATCCTTGCGCAGGAGCGCCATGACGCTTTGTAGGTCATCGCGCTTGCCGCCCGTTACGCGCACTGCATCCCCCTGAATACTGGCCTGTACCTTTAGCTTGCTGTCTTTAATGATGCGGACAATCTTTTTAGAAAGGTCGGATGTCACGCCCTTTTGAATCTTCATGGTTTGCTTGCGCTTATCGCCGCCGATGGTTTCCAGCTTATCGTCTTTGAGATAACGCACATCGACATTGCGCTTGGCCATTTTGTTAATCAGCACATCGCGCACTTGACCCAATTTAAAGTCGTCATCGGCGAATAAAATCAATTGCTCTTCCTTAAGCTCCACTCGCGAATCCGATCCCTTGAAATCAAAGCGGGTGGAAATTTCTTTATTAGCCTGCTCAATGGCGTTTTTCAATTCAACCAAATTGGGCTCACAAACTACGTCAAATGTTGGCATCAAATGCTCCTATTTACTCAAAATTACGGAAGACGAATAAGATTGTGGCATGAACTCCGCCCCAAATGCGCCTCTTGCCCCTGAAAACCCCGCTCTTACCGGCATTGATGTAGCGAGCCGCTTGCCCAGCGCAGTAGCAAACGCGCCCTTATTCAAGCGCAATAGCTTTGGGTTTGATGTTCAAGCGGAATGGGCTTTATCCATTACCAGCGCCGCGCAATTGCAAGCGACCATGGACATCATCTTGGCGGCTGGCTGGCCTTGGCGCGTTCTGGGCGGCGGTAGCAATGTGATTTTGCCGAGTTTTTTGCCAGGCATCACCTTACTCATGGATATTGCGGGCCAAGCCATCCAAGAGGAAAGCGCAGATGGCACACTGCTTAGTGTAGGCGCCGGGGTCAACTGGCATGAGTTTGTGACATGGACTTTGGATCACGACTTGCCCGGCCTGGAAAACCTCGCGCTCATTCCAGGGACGGTGGGCGCCGCCCCGATTCAGAACATTGGCGCTTACGGTCTTGAAGTGGGTGAATACATTCAGGCGGTAGAGGCCTTCGATTGCGCCACCCAATCCATGGTTGAGATGGCGGCAAGTCAATGCCACTTTGCATACCGCGACAGTATTTTTAAAGCCAATCCCAAACGCTACATCATTACCCGCGTGGATTTTGTTTTACCTAAAGCATGGAGTCCGCGCCTGCACTACGCCGACTTAGCCCAGGCATTTTCGGAAGTCGATCAACCCAGCCCCGAAGCCATTTTTGTCGCGGTATGCAGAATTCGCAATCGCAAATTGCCTGACCCGAAATTGATCGGCAATGCGGGCAGCTTTTTTCAGAATCCGATTGTGAGTCATGCGCAATATGAGCAACTCTTAAAGCAATTTCCAAACCTCGTCTCTTACCCGGAAGCGGGTGGCCAGCGCAAACTGGCTGCGGGCTGGATGATTGATCATTGCGGCTTCAAAGGGGTGCGTGCTGGCTCGGTCGGCGTTTATGAGAACCAAGCCTTGGTCCTTGTTCATTACGGCCAAGGCGATGCGAAGGCCGTTTTGGAATTAGCAAAAACCATTCAGGATGAAGTTCACCGTACCTTCGGTATTGACCTGCTCATCGAGCCGATTCGCTACTAGCGCTTCACCTCGGCTAAGGTAATCTCGACGCTGCCATCGGCCAAATGCACGGCGTAGTGATGATGGGGACTTAGTTGTGCGGGCTTGCGTACAGCGTTAACGCCGTGCTCACCGCTCTGCAAAATGACTGCATACCCTCGCTCGAGGGTGCGCTGCGGATTAAGCGCTTCCAGTTGCGCATGCAAATGCCCTTGGTGGCGCTGCCAGCTCTGTGTACGCACCCGCCATGACTGCCCCAGACGCTGTTTGAGATTCTGAATTTGCTCGCGCATCCGATCGGGATTCGGCAAGGCGTGACTCAATCTCAAGGCGAACTGATCGAGGGTTTGGGCTTCGCGCTCCATGCGCTGTTGGATTTTTTGCGACAGGCTCTGCTGCAAGCTGCCCAATTCTGCGAGCAATTGATCGCGCCGTGGCGCAGCCATCTCAGCCGCGCCCGTTGGCGTAGGAGAGCGTAAGTCAGCCACGTAATCGGCTATCGTGGTGTCGGTCTCATGGCCCACGCCGCACACGATCGGTAAACACGAATCCGCAATCGCATAGGCTAACTGCTCGTTATTAAAGGCCCATAAATCCTCAATGCTGCCGCCGCCGCGCACCAGTAAGAGCACATCCACCGCCGCTTCGCGATTCGCGCTGTCGATTGCCGCAATGATTCCAGCAGGCGCGTCAGGACCTTGTACGAGGGTGGGATAAACCACAATCGGAATATGCGGAGCGCGTCGCGCCAGGGTGCTGAGCACATCCTTTAGGGCCGCCGCCTGGGGCGACGTGACAATCCCAATCGCACGGGGATGGCTTGGTATTGGGCGCTTGCGTTCAGAGTCGAATAAACCGGCATTCAGGAGTTTGGCTTTGAGTTTTAAAAAGGCTTCATAGAGCCCTCCCATGCCGGCCCTACGCATCGCTTGAACCGTCAGTTGCACATCCCCACGCGGAACATACAAACCCAAGCTCGCCCCCACCTCAACCAAGTCGCCGGATTGAGGCATAAATCCGACTTGTGCGTTTTTACCCCGAAACATCACACAACGAATCTGCCCCTCTTCGTCTTTTAGCGAGAAATACCAATGCCCACTGTCATAGGCTTTGAAGTTCGATATCTCCCCGCTGACCCAGACCGAGCCAAATTGGTCTTGCAGGGAATTGGCTATGGCGCGGTTCAGATCGCCGACTGAGAGTATTTCTTGAGGTATTTCAGGCATTTTGTAATGTTCGTTTTGATAAATGACCAAGCAATTCCAGTGTAGAGCCTAAACATATCCACAGTTGCGTTTGGCAATACCTTGCTAAATTAGGAAGTAAGTATTTGCTGACCCCAGATGTAGTATAAATCCGACACTGTCCATATAAGCCATTGATTTATATAGATAAAAATTAGCTTAATGGCAAGCATATTCCTATCCAAAACCCCTAATTTCACGATCAATCAAGGACTTACAGAACATAAGGTCAAAAGTTTTGCACAGAGTTATCCACAGCCTGCCAATCCGTAGCCAAAACCTGAATTCACGAAAAATATCAAGGATCTAGCTATTGCTATCCTCCGCGGGGAGGATTTCATTTCAGCTAAAGTACTGATCTTATGTACACCATCTTACTGTCCGCCGGCTGGCCCATTTGGCCCTTATTAGCACTCTCTGTCTTTGGCCTTGCCATTCTGCTGGAACGAGGCTGGTATTTACGCCAAAGCCGCATTCTGCCCAAAACCGATCTTGAAACGGCATTTAGTCTTGGCGATGCACTAGCCCAAGGCAAGCCGAACTCCAGCAATGCCATTCACGCATTGGGGCAATCGTCTCTTGCCGGCTCCCTCTTGGCTAGCCTTCTGCTTGAAAAACAGTCGGGCGGCACCGCGCAGGCAGCGCTAGAAGAATTAGCCACTACCGCCGATGCCGCATCGATTAAATTGGATCGCTATCTGGGCGCTCTAGCCACGATTGCGACCCTCGCACCCCTACTCGGCTTATTTGGCACTGTCGTTGGCATGATTGAAATCTTTGGTAGCCAAGGCATTGTGACCGGTAGCGGAGGCAACCCGCAGCAATTGGCTAACGGCATTTCCATTGCGCTTTACAACACCGCATTTGGTTTATTGATTGCGATTCCAGCCTACGCAGGTTGGCGTGCGTTTCGCGCGCTTGCCGACCAACGTCAGCGTGAGTGCGAAGAATTCGCAAGGCAATTATTTAAAAAGCTCTACCCCGAAACGCGATGAACTGGATTGATCGGCGCCTTGAGCATCAAGCGCGTATCACTCAGATCCCTCGGGCCTCGAAGCGCTTCGCACGCCTTGATCCTGAAATCAATTTAATCGCGTTTATCGATGTGCTCTTAGTCGTATTAATTTTTCTCATGGTCTCGACTACGTTTACGCGGTATAACGAACTGGCCATTACATTACCGATTGCGAGCGGCGCGGATACGCCCAGCAAACCCCAGTCCATCACCGTTACCGTCAGCCGTGATGGGCGGTACGCCCTCAATGGCAAAGTCACCGACCCAAGCCAGCTTGCCGCATCATTGACTAAATTGACTGGGCCATCGAGCCCTACAAACACCCTTCAAGATGCTCCGCAGGTCACCATTGATGCCGATGCACGCGCGCCCCATCAGGCTGTGATGCGAGCATTAGAGGCGGCGCGTGATGCCAACATGCCGAATGTCGTATTCAGCAGTCAAGGCAAAAAATAATGCGGGTCAGCGACTGTGCCTAAATCAACAATGCGCTTGCCATCAGCGCCCGCCTTTTGGGAGCGTCGCGGCATCCTCAGTTGGCTCTTATGGCCCCTCTCTAAAATTTATGGCGCCATAGTCGCCGCTAAAAAAGCCTTGCACGATTTGGGATTGGTCAAGGGCAAGCCCTTTGATGTGCCCATCATCATTGTGGGTAACCTGCGCGTCGGCGGTACAGGCAAAACACCGATTGTGATTGCGCTGGCGGAGCGACTGCGCGCACTGGGTTACCGGCCCGGCATCATCAGCCGTGGTTATGGCGCAAGCCATGCTCACGCTCATCCGGTGGCAGTAAGCAGCGCCTCAGATCCTAGCGTGGTGGGTGATGAGCCTGTCCTGATGGCGCAGCGCACCGGCAATCAAGTACCGATTTGGGTTTGCCCCGCTCGCCGCAAAAGTATTCGGGCGTTGCTTAAAGCAGACCCGGATGTGAATGTCATCATCAGCGATGATGGTCTGCAGCATTTGGATTTAATCCGGTGGCCGGCTCGTGAGGGTGGTCGCGATCTTGAAATCGTGGTGCGCGACGGTCGCGGTGAAGGCAATGGTTTTTTATTACCAGCCGGACCCTTAAGAGAGCCCGTCGATCGCGATCGCGATCTCACGCTCACCACCGGCGCTAGCAAAAACATACCGGCTAACTCCCGCTATATTGCGGATCGACCCGCGTTTATATTGGAGCCGGAGCTCGGCATTCCTTATCAACTCCATCAGCGCGAGGCAAGCGCTACGCTTGATTCGCTCTTGGCTCGCTTTGCCAACGGCCGCATTACCGCAGTTGCGGCAATCGGCAACCCGCAACGTTTTTTCGATAGCATCAAACCGCACTTACCCAATTTAGAAACGCGCCTCACCGGCATCGCTCTGCCGGATCACGCTACCTTTGATGCCGCTTTTTTTAATGCGATCGATGCAGAATGCATTTTGATCACGGAAAAGGATGCCGTAAAATGCGCTGAGATACAGGATGAGCGCGTTTGGGTAGTGCCCATGTTGCTTACCCTGCCCCAAGCGGTAATGGACTTGATCGAATCGATCCTAAAGCGACCCGATCCCTATTGAATACAAGCCATTTATAAGCCCAAAGGAAAAAAGATGGATCAGCGTTTACTCGATATTTTGGTTTGCCCTTTGTGTAAAAGCACGTTGCATGTCGACCGCAAACGGTCCGAGTTGATTTGTAAAATCGACAAGCTGGCTTATCCAATTCGGGATGACGTTCCGGTAATGCTCGTGGATGAGGCGCGCGGCCTCACCCCAGACGAAATCCAAGCCCTCTAAATTACCCTTACCTATGTCCGCCACCCTACCTGAATTTAGCGTTGTCATACCAGCGCGCCTAGGCTCTACGCGACTACCGCGTAAGCCCTTGGCTGATATTGCTGGTAAGCCTATGGTGGTTCGAGTTGCAGAGCAAGCTAGCCGCTCTGGAGCGCACAGCGTCATTGTTGCCACTGATTCGACGGAAATTCAAGCGGTGTGCGATGCCCATCGCATCGAATGCTTATTAACCAAGGCGGATCACCCCACTGGCACTGATCGCATCGCGGAAATCGCGCAACTGCTCAAATTACCCCCGGATGCCCTGATTGTGAATGTGCAAGGCGACGAGCCTTTAATTCCGCTAGAGTTAATTAATCAAGTTGCATCAGTATTGGCAACACATCCCGAATGCGCTATCTCGACGGTCGCGACCCCAATAGGGGATGCCGAAGAAATTACTAATCCCAATGTTGTCAAAGTAGTACTGAGCCGCCATCACGAAGCGATGTATTTTTCGCGTTCGATAATTCCTTTTGCGCGCGATGCCGCAAACGGGGTCAGCGCCAGTACGCAATATCTGCGTCACTTAGGTATTTACGCCTACCGAGCTAGTTTTCTGGAAGCCTATGCAAGACTGGAGCCTGCCCCGCTAGAACGCTCTGAATCGCTAGAGCAGCTACGCGCCCTGTGGCACGGCTTTCGCATTCAGGTGCATATTACACCTGATTTACCGCCTCCCGGGGTCGATACCGAGGCTGATTTAGAGCGAGTTCGGCTCGCATTCGCTTCTCGGGGATAATCCTAGGAAAATACCCGTAAAGACATATACAAAATACGGGACAATGAAATATTGAGGGGAGAAAGACAATGCGGTTAATCCTGCTAGGCGCACCTGGCGCCGGAAAAGGAACACAAGCGCAGTTTATTTGCGAAAAATTTGGTATTCCACAAATTTCGACAGGCGATATGCTGCGCGCTGCGGTAAAAGCAGGAAGTCCTTTGGGCGTTGCCGCGAAAAAAATTATGGATGCTGGCGGCCTCGTTTCAGATGACATCATTATTGGTCTCGTTAAAGATCGCCTGAAAGAGCCGGATTGCAATCAAGGCTACTTGTTTGATGGCTTTCCTCGAACCATCCCGCAAGCTCAGGCCATGAAAGATGCGGGCGTGTCCATCGACTTTGTATTAGAAATCGACGTGCCCTTTGATGCCATCATTGATCGCATGAGCGGTCGTCGCGTTCACCCCGCCTCGGGGCGCAGCTATCACATCAAATTCAATCCGCCCAAGGTGGAAGGCAAGGATGATGTCACGGGCGAGCCCTTAATTCAGCGCGAAGACGATAAAGAAGAAACCGTGCGCAAACGCTTGCAGGTGTACACCGATCAAACGCGTCCGTTAGTCGAGTACTACTCGAGCTGGGCTGCTAATGGCGACCCAGACGCAGTTAGAGCCCCCGCCTATCGTAAAGTGAGCGGCACGGGTAGCGTGGATGACATCACCCAATCGATATTCGCGGTACTGAAATAAATAATGTTTTGTAAGGCTGGGACGTCAATCTAGCTGCGGTCAACGTCCCATTGCAGCCACAGGATGGCTGTATGGATGGCACACCCGCGCTCGGGTCATTTCTGATTCAATCCAGTCACGATGAATGCGGTGTTGATGTCGCCTGCTAGACGGCAGTTATCCTAACTAGCCGCTTAGTCTTTTTATCGAACCGCAAACTCAACGTGCTTGCCGGCCCTGGCCAACATATCCACTAACGCATCAATCGTAAATTTAACGGTCTTTTTATGAACGACATCGGAGACTCTTGGGCGCGTCACGCCAAGAATAAGCGCCGCATCCTGTTGTCTTAATTGCTTTTCATCTATCCATGTCGATAACTCTGTCATTAAGGACTCTTTGATTGCCAATTTTTCAGAGATAATTCGCCTAGATTCAGCCTGTAAAGCGGCGGCTTCTTTTGGTGAAAAACCAAGATCAGAATAAATATTTTTGCCGGTAGCAGTAATATGGCCTGATTTTGTATGTTGGGTCATTTTTTCATCCTTTCTTTAATTACCGCCTTATATCTAAGAGAGGCAATTTCTTTATCCTGCTTGCTGGTAACCCGTGGACTACCCACATTCCAATAGACACCGTTATAGTTTAATTAAACCAAACGGAGGCGGTAATGGGGAAGGAGCATTTTGCAGAAGAGTTCAAGTTAGAGGCAGTTAGGCAGGTGGTTG
>JAUYRJ010000047.1 GCA_030696845.1 Polynucleobacter sp. | reverse complement strand
TCCCGAGTGGAAGAAGTTCATGGCTGACGGTGCGTTCAACCAGACCTTCATGACCGGTAAAGAGTTCGATAAGTGGCTCGATCAGAATGCCGCATTGCATAAGCAATTAATGACTGAAGCTGGATTTTTAGCGAAGTAATTAAATGATGTACTGTGGGACCTCCATTTGGAGGTCCTATTTTTCAAAGTATGAATAACTTTTTTAGTGAATAAAGCAATGTCTGAACACGCAAATAATTCAAAACAAGAATCCGCCATTGGCACACGTGCCATGGAAATTATTACTGCCTTAATTTTCTTGGCCGTTGGTTTAACGGTAATGGTGGGCAGTATTAAGCTGGGCGCATCTTGGGGCAGTGATGGCCCTGAGGCGGGATATTTCCCCTTCTATATTAGTCTGATCATTCTTCTTTCAAGCTCGGTAACCTTGTACCAGGCGGTAGTAGTTGATCGCAAAAAAGAGGATGCTCCGTTTGTTGAGAAAGAGCCACTCAGACAGGTGATGGCAGTTTTAATTCCAGCATTCGTTTTTGTTTTATTTATGCAATTAATTGGTATTTACGTATCTGCAGCCGCTTACATTATTGTTTTCATGGTTTGGCTTGGTAAGTATCCAATCTGGAAAGCAGTTGCTGTGGGCGTTGGTGTTAGTGCTGCCTTGTACATGATGTTCGAGTATTGGTTCCAGGTTCCATTGCCACATGGCCAATGGTTTAATCCACTCGAGTTCGTTGGTGTTCGATAAAACAACTATTAAAAAAGATTAGAAAAGAAGGAGCTCAAGTTGGAAGAAATTAACGCCCTATTTAACGGCTTTGCCGTTGCGATGACACCCTTCAATTTATTATTGATGTTGGTGGGTGTAACGCTTGGTGTGATCATCGGTGTGTTACCGGGTTTAGGTGGCGCCAATGGTATTGCGATTTTGCTGCCATTGACATTCACCATGCCCCCCACTTCCGCGATCATCATGCTGTCCTGTATTTACTGGGGAGCGTTGTTTGGCGGAGCGATCACATCGGTTCTGTTCAATATTCCAGGCGAACCCTGGTCTGTTGCGACCACCTTTGACGGCTACCCAATGGCACGTGCAGGTAAAGCAGGCGAAGCCTTAACCGCCGCATTTACCTCTTCATGTATTGGCGCTGTTTTTGCGATTGTGATGATTACGTTCTTGGCGCCGCTGGTTGCGAAGTTCGCACTGCAGTTCGGTCCACCCGAGTTCTTCGCGGTCTATTTATTGACCTTCTGTAGTTTCGTGGGTATGAACAAAGGTTCGCCATTCAAAGTACTGTCAGCAATGATGTTAGGTTTTGCGCTGGCTTGCGTTGGTATGGATACCGTGACAGGTCAATTGCGCCTCACTTTCGGTAGTCAGGAATTAATGCGTGGCTTTGACTTCTTGATCGCGGTGATCGGTCTCTTCGGTATTGGTGAGATTCTGTTGTCGATGGAAGAGGGCCTCAAGTTCTCTGGCGCGGCGGCAAAGATCAAGAGTACTGTGGTTTGGCAAACATGGAAGCAATTGCCTAAGTACTGGGCAACCTCATTGCGTAGCTGCTTAATCGGCTGCTGGATGGGTATCACCCCAGGCGGTGCTACGCCAGCGTCGTTTATGGCTTACGGTGTTGCAAAGCGCGTATCCAAGAACGGTAACAACTTTGGCAAGGGCGACATGGAAGGTATCGTCGCTCCTGAGACCGCAGCGCACGCAGCGGGTACAGCAGCGCTGTTGCCAATGCTCTCCTTGGGTATTCCAGGTTCACCAACCGCAGCGGTATTACTCGGCGGTTTGTTGATCTGGGGTTTACAGCCAGGCCCATTACTCTTCGTTGAGAAGCCAGACTTCGTTTGGGGCTTAATCGCCAGTATGTACCTTGGTAACATTGCCGGTCTCTTTGTGGTCTTGACCTGCGTACCACTCTTCGCATCGATTCTGCGTATTCCGTTCTCCATTATTGCGCCAGTCATTATCGTGATCTGCGCGGTAGGTGCGTATACCGTTCACAATGCGACGTTTGACGTATGGTTGATGCTCGGCTTTGGTGTAGTGGGTTATGTCTTTAAGAAACTGGACTACCCAATGGCTCCAATGGTCTTGGCTTTAGTTCTAGGCGATCGTGCGGAAGACTCTTTCCGTCAGTCCATGCTCATCTCTCAAGGTAGCGTCGATGTATTCTTCTCGAACTACTTGGTAGGCGGCATTACTGCCTTGGCGTTGATCCTCTTGTTCTGGCCATTGATTGGTAAGTTCACAGGCGGCAAGAAGGCGGCAGCATAAGCTAGTTTGAAGTCAGTATCAGCAAAATGGGGGCTCTAAGCCCCCATTTTTTATGGTTTCAAGAAGCAAACAGTGGCTTCAATATAAAATTGAAATATGGGATTAATGAGGCGTAACTGGATACATTGGCTCACTGCCGTCGCAGTGCTGATGGGTTCATTCGCACCGCTCATATCTCAAGCAAGGTCGGATCTGAACCCGGGCTCCAGTTTTGCAATGGAGGTATGCACTCCCAGTGGTGCAACGGTAGAGCAGCTGATTGATCTTGAGCTGCTGGCTCAGCACGACGCTACTCTCGAGTGCGCTTATTGTTTGGCACAAGGGATTTACGCTATTGCCATCATGGTGGATTTGCGGTTTGCAAAACCCAGTTCAAGCACACTATATCCATCTCTTTTTTATCAAGCACCCAAGCCATTTTTTGCTTGGATGCAATTGCCCTCACGGGCGCCCCCTCTGTATTCCTAAGCAGGATTCTGCAGTCTGAAGGCGAGCTTCTCGCCTTGAATTGGGCTGCGCATAAAGCCATATTGCGCGCCCTGAATCTGAACTATTTTTAGGAAAAAACCATGTTGAAATTAATCAAGCGGTGGGCCTTGCTGGTCTGCTTATGGGGATTTTCGCTTGCCAGTGTTGGGGCGAACACAGACCCCTTATTTATCAGCTTAACCAGCAATGAACCACACCGCGTGACGATGGCACTGAGTTTTGGCAAGCACCATGCGGCCCAGGGACATCCGCTCAGTCTATTTTTAAGCGATAAAGGCGTTTATGTAGGCATCAAAGGGCAGGCGTCCCAGTTCCCAGAACAGCAAAACATATTGCGCGAGATGATGGCTAACGGTGCTGTGGTCATCATGTGTCCATTGTGCTTAAAGCACTATGGCTTTACCGAGTCTGATCTATTGCCCGGCATCACGATGGGAGGGGCTAAGGTGACTGGCGCAGCCCTATTTAAGGAGAATACAAAGACCTTGAGCTGGTAGTACAGTATGGCCATGCGCGTTTGGTTAATGAAGCGAAACTGTTCCTTTTCTCCGAAGCAGGTGGGGTATTTTTACGCCTCGATCGTCGCATTTTCATTAATGGTGGCCGGCTATTTTTGGTTGTTTGGTGTTTGGATGATTTTGATATTTACTTGCATCGAAATCACCGCGCTCACCATTGCCTTATACATCTATAGTCGCCATGCACTGGATTATGAAAAGATCACAATCGACGGTAAAAGGCTCCAGATTGAAAAAAGTTGGGGCGGAAAAGTGGATACCCTTGAATTCAATACCGCATGGGCCCGAATTGACCGAACCGAAAAGCACCTCTATCGGTTGCTACTAAAGCATGCCGATATCGAGATGCCGATCGGAATTTTTGTAAACCAAGACGACCTTCCTCGATTTGAAAAAGAGTTGAAGGCGTATCTGGGTTAATGAACCATTAAGGAAAATATGAAACACACTGTAAATAAGATCAAGCATCTCGTAGTGGCTGGAGCGATTGGATTGGGCGTGAGCCAATACACTTATGCCCAAGATGCCAAAGTGGGTAGTATTGCGATTGATGGCGCCTACACACGCGCTACCGTGCCAGGCCAAGCTGCGGCAGGGGGCTTTATGAAGATCGACAATACCGGCGCTGCCGATCAATTGATTTCCGCAAGCTCACCCGCGGCTGCCGAGGTCCAATTGCACACCATGAAAATGGACGGTAATGTCATGCAAATGCGTGAGGTGAAGCAAATTGATGTGCCAGCCAATACCGTTGTCGAGCTCAAGCCGGGCGGCCTACACTTGATGTTCATGAACATTAAATCTCCCCTAAAGCCGGGCGATATGGTGGCCGTGAAGTTAAAGTTTGCCAAAGCAGGAGAGCTTGAGGTCAAGCTGCCCGTCAAGGCGATGGGCGGCGGGCATCAAAAGCATCAGCACTAAGCCAAATTAGGGGGGGGGCGTACGCCACACGGGTAACGCCCCAGTTGGCAGGGGTTCTGGAGTCTTTTTTGGCCATTAAAAGGCGAGGTAGCAGGGTGTGCTACATTAGCCCAATCTACTCATTTTTTTAAAAGTAATCGGGAGTTTTGATGGCTGAAAGTAATCAACAGGGCTGCCTGTTTGTCGGTGAAGGCGTGGTGCTGAAGGGTAACTTTGAGGTGCCCGATATTGCATCCGTTTCTGGTGTCATTGAGGGCGAGCTATCCGCTAAGCAAGTCATTGTTGAGACTTCTGGCGTGATCCGCGGAAAAGTGACCGGAGAGTCGGTTGATGTGCGCGGTGAAATCACCGAAAACCTGACCGCAACCCGCTCCTTAATCATTCGGCCGAGTGGCAAAGTTAGCGGAGTCGTCAATTACGCTGAAATCGAAATTGAAAAAGGCGGCCATATTTATGGCGATCTCAACCTTATTGGCCAGGGATTTACCCAGCCTTAATTATTAGGTCGTAATTATGTTCTCAAAAAAACAGCCCATCAGTTCAGAAAACACCAGCGATTTCAATGACTCGCTCGAGGATACGTTTGCCGTTCCAGACCTCGCCGATAGCGATCATCACGATGCAGCCCCCGTTCAGGACGGCATTAATTCCGTTGCCGCCCGCCCCACAAAACCTTCCATCATTAGTGAAGGCTTTGAGTTTGTTGGAAACATTACATCCGAAGGTACGCTCAATATCGCGGGCGTGGTCAAAGGGAAGATTTCCGCTAAGTCCGTTTTAGTCGATGTGGAAGGGTGTGTTGAAGGCGAACTTTCTTCAGAGATGCTGGTGGTAAAAGGCAAGGTGATTGGCGAAGTGGTCTGCCAGGAGCTCAATGTGGGCCCACGCGCCTTCATTGATGGGAATATTTCCTATCAGCATATTCATATTCAGCGTGGCGGCAAAGTCGCCGGCAAGTTCAATAAGAACTAATTCAGCCGCAGCTATCATGTTTAAAAAGAAAAGGCCGGTAGGCCTGCTAGAGCCATCGGTTGAAAATTTTGAGACCATCATTGGCCCGGCGGCTGAAGTGCATGGCCGAATTGTGACCAGCAAAGGCCTACGGGTCGATGGCAAGATTATTGGCAATATCGAAGCTCAGCCGGGCTCGGAAGTCTGCGTAGCCTTAGGTAAAACCGGTGCTGTAATGGGTGATATTTACGCCTACCGCGTCTTGGTTGCTGGCGTTATCGAGGGCAATATTTATGCCACCGAACGGGTTGAACTCCACGATGGTTCGGAGGTTCGGGGTGATGTGACCTATGGTCAGCTGGGCATCGAGCATGGCGCCAAACTCAATGGATTGATGATTGCCAGAGCAAACGAATCCACCGATGAATTGGAAGAATCAAACAGCTAGGGTGAATTACTGCTGCGCTAGCTGAGTGGGTCTGGCGATCAAGATTTGCATCGGATTAATGATAGTGCCATTGCGGCTAATCTCGTAGTGCAAGTGCGCCCCAGTTGACCTGCCCGTGCTACCCACCTCCGCAATCAGCTGGCCCCGTTTAATTTTCTGGCCAACCTGAACATGCAATTTACGGGCGTGCGCATATTTAGAAACAAACTGATCCGCATGTTCGATCTCAATAAAATTGCCATAGGCGCCGTCGTATTCAGCGCGCAATACTACTCCGTCGCCAGATGCCAGGATGGGTGTGCCACTTGGGGCGGAAAAATCCACTCCCGGGTGCTGGGCAAGTGACCTTGTAAAGGGGTCGATACGGGCACCAAAGTTACTGGATAGTCCAATTTGATTGGCGATCGGCGACCCGGTTGGCAGTTGACTGAGCCATTGATACTGATCACGCCATGAATCTTCGAGTTTTTTGATGCCCTGATTAATGGACTGGGTGCTATTGAGGGCGTACTCAAAGTCCTCAATTAAGGAATTCTTGGAGTTGGGCTTAAACAAAATAGGCTGATACGGGCCGCCTTGGTTATTTTGATCTTTGACTTTGGGTTTGACTGGGGACGGTGTTGCCAGATCCGCAAATCGGTCTTTGAGGGTTTTAATTTCCAGAATGCGATCGCTTAGCTGAAATACTTGTTTTTGTAGTTCATTCAGGCGATGGCGGTATCCCGACTCAATCTCGTCTTTTTCTTGCACGGTAATCACCCCACCCATATTGCGCGCCAGTTCTGGGCTGTACTGAATAGCCACCCGAAAGCCCATCGCATGAATGCCAACGCCAATCAGTACAAAGACGCATGACAAACTGAGTGCGAGCTTGGTGAGACTACGGCTCGTAATGTTGAACTTTTTGACTTGGGAGGTTGATCCGGAGATCCAAATAAGCTGCATAAACAGTGGGGGTAATTGATTACATCATTTACAGATAATTATTTTAACCGATTCCCCTAGCGCTTATTAGCCCTAGGGGGGGGATGGGTTTTTAGATTTTGAGATCCAGATCCGTTACTGCGCCCTTGCTGGCGCTACTGGCTAGGCTGGCGTACTTCGCCAGCAGGCCGCGGGTGTAGCGGGGTTTAGGTTGCTTCCAATTGGCTCGACGCTTTGCGATCTCTTCATCCGAAACATTGAGTTGAATCAATAGCTTATGCGCATCAATCGTCACCGAATCGCCTTCGTTAATGAGGGCGATGGTACCGCCAACATAGGCTTCTGGGGCCACGTGACCCACTACCATCCCCCAGGTACCGCCCGAGAAACGGCCATCGGTAATGAGGCCCACGCTTTCACCAAGACCCTGGCCGACCAAAGCCGAAGTAGGCGCTAACATCTCGCGCATTCCAGGACCGCCTTTAGGGCCTTCATAGCGAATTACCACAATATCGCCAGCCTTAATCTGATTGTCCATGATCGCGGCCATTGCCAAATCTTCAGAATCAAATACCCGCGCTGGGCCGGTAATCGATGGGTTTTTGAGGCCAGTAATTTTGGCAACACAGCCCTCAGGAGAAATATTGCCCTTGAGGATGGCTAGATGACCCTGTGCGTAGATTGGATTATCCAAGGTGCGGATAACCTTTTGATCGGCGCGCGGCTGGGATGGCACATCCTTGAGCACCTCGGCCACCGTTTTGCCGGTAATCGTCATGCAGTCGCCATGCAGTAATCCGCCGTCCAGCAAGATTTTCATGATCTGCGGGATGCCGCCAGCTTGATGCAGGTCGGTCGCCAGATAGGTGCCCGAGGGCTTCATATCGGCAATGACGGGTACGCGCTGGCGAATGCGCTCAAAGTCATCGATCGTCCAATCGATTTCCGCGGCGCTGGTAATCGCCAAGAAATGCAGCACTGCATTGGTAGAGCCGCCGACGGCCATGATCATGCTTACCGCATTTTCAATCGATTTTTTGGTAATGATGTCACGGGGGCGAAGGTTGTTTTTAATTGCCTCGACCAAGACGCGCGCCGACTCGGCGGCACTTTCCACTTTCTCGGCATCCACATTCGACATGGTGGAGGAATAGGGCAAGCTCATGCCTAAAGCCTCAAAGGCTGAGCTCATGGTGTTGGCGGTGTACATACCGCCGCAGGAGCCACTACCTGGGCAGGCATGTTGCTCTACACCCTTAAAGTCTTCTTCACTCAAGCGTCCAGAGGTAAATTCACCGACGGCCTCAAACGCGGAAACAATATTGAGCTCTTTGCCCTTAAAGTGCCCCGGTTTAATCGTGCCGCCGTAGACGTAAATGCCGGGAACATTGGTACGGGCTAAAGCCATCATGCCACCAGGCATGTTTTTATCGCAGCCCCCAATTACCACGACGCCGTCTTGCCATAAACCGTTCACGCAGGTTTCGATGCTGTCGGCAATGACTTCGCGCGAAACGAGGGAGTATTTCATGCCCTCAGTACCCATGCCAATGCCGTCAGAGACCGTAGGGGTTCCGAAAACCTGAGCTTTGGCGCCCGCACCCTCCAGCGCTTCGATTGCGGCATCCGCTAATTTTTGCAGGCCGCTATTGCAGGGAGTAATGGTGGAGTGACCGTTTGCAACCCCAACCATGGGCTTGCTGAAATCCGCTTCTTCGTAGCCCATGGCGTAGTACATCGAGCGGTTGGGCGCGCGTGCAACCCCTTCAGTGACCATTCTTGAGCGTTCATTCAGGCGTTTCATGCGGGATACTCCATTAGTGGTTTTGATCAAAAACCTCTATTGTGCTATGAGCGCTGTTGCTCTGAACAACACCCAATTCCTAAGGAATATTATGTTGCGATGCAATATATTAAATTCTTAATAAAACCAGTATCTTAGAGTTGAAAAGTTAGCCTTAAAGCTAATATCCAACTTCAGTCACTTAAGTTACATTTGCTGTTATTGCAGATTAAAGTGAAAAAAATGAATAAATCGGGACATATTTTCTTAGTAGACGACGATGAGTCTATGCGGGCGTCGCTGTGCAGAATGCTGCGCGAGCTGGGATATAACGTACAAGATTTTCCGAGTGCCAAAGCTTTTATTGAGCATTCGGTGCCCATTGCCCCGGCGGTGATTTTGCTGGACATGCAAATGCCCGATATGACAGGACTGGATTTACAGGAAGAGCTGTTGCGCATGGGACGGAAAACCCCCATCGTCTTTGTTAGCGGCCAAAGCCACCCACAGCAAATCGTCAAAAGCCTGAAAAAAGGCGCACTGGATTTTCTGTTTAAGCCATTCAATTTAGAGGACCTGCTCAACTCCGTAGCCGATGCGATTGAATACGATAGCAGACAGCTGAAAAGGGTATCTAAAGACGTGGAGGTTAAAAAATACTTTAGCACCCTCACGCCGCGCGAGAAAGAGGTCTGCCATTTGTTGGTAAAAGGCCTATTAAACAAGGATATTGCCGTGCAACTGGGTACTACCGATGCCACCATTAAAGTGCATAAAGCCCGAGTGATGGAAAAGATGCGCGCTGATTCTTTGCAGGCGCTGGTAAAGTCGTACTTGGAAGCCTCCCTCGACGATGCTCCAGTGATCGGTTAAGCGATTCGTCGTACGGGATCGGGTAAAGAGAATTCAAGTGACTCAGCACATCAAAGGCACACCAGTAATGCAGCGCAAACCGATTCAAGACATTCGTGCGCAGGCGTTTATCGACGCGCGGGAAAAACGCGGCCTTTCAGTGGAAGAGTTGGCTAGTCTCGCTTGCTTGTCAAAAAAACAAATTCAGCAAATAGAAAATGGTCAAACGGATGCGTTTTATTCTCCGTTCATTAAATATACGGCAGCAAAAAAAATCGCTTCACTGATTCAGCTCAGTGAACAAGAAGCATTTGATTTGGGTCCTTTAGCTCAGACCGAGGTAGAAGCGCAATCAGCGCCAGCGAATGTGATGGAGGAGAGTGTGGCGCTACCTGCGCAAGCATCAGTCGATACGGCTGAAGTGGAGCTAGCGCCAGCAGGTTTGCCAAAGGCAGGCCTAGAGCCAAGACAACCTATGTTGTATAGCTCGACAAACCATAAAAAATTGGGTTCCAAGGTAGTTTGGTTGTTGCCTATTGTGGCGATGGTGATAGCGATCATTCAGTTTCAACCGCTGATTGAGCAAGAGCTCGATGCCTTCATGGCAAAGACCGCAACAGAGGCCGAACCAGCTCCTGTAGTCGCTAGCGCCCCTCCAGCCGATACCCCGCCAGCTTCGGATGCTGCTCCCGCAGGCGCGGTCCCGGCCGCATCTGCAGTAACTGCGGAGTCAAGCCCGGCCACGGTAGCAGCGCCAGCAGTAGCAAGCGCTCCTGCCGGTCTGGCATGCCCTGCAGCCGATGGCACTATTGAAAACTACAAACCCCCATACGCCAATAAAGCAGGCGACATGGTGTATGTCAAAACCAACGTGAAGCAGGTGGTCTGCGTAGTGGACGGTTCGGGCAGCACTCAAACCAAAGTCATTGAGCCTGGTCTTGGCAGCTCGTTTTATGGCAAGCCGCCATTTAAGTTGCTGACCTCAGGACTTGCCAGCACTGAGGTGTATTTTCAGGGATTGAAGGTTCGCCCTAGCAATCCCGATGCCAAAACCATTTTATTGGTTCAGGTCGACTAATCCAATCCGGATGTGATTTAGACCGCAGCTTCGTTAGATTCGCCGGTCCGAATGCGTACAGCCTGCTCAATGGGACTGACAAAAATCTTGCCGTCGCCAATTTTTCCGGTGCGGGCTGCTTTGGTAATGGCATCGATGACCGCGTCCACGCGATCGCTAGCAACGACTACTTCCACTTTTACTTTGGGTAAAAAGTCGACGACGTATTCGGCGCCGCGATACAGTTCGGTGTGCCCTTTTTGACGACCAAAACCTTTAACCTCGGTAACGGTTAAACCCGTTACCCCAATTTCAGCAAGCGCCTCACGCACTTCATCGAGCTTGAACGGCTTAATGATTGATGTAATTAATTTCATAAATTCCCCTTTAATAACAATCATACTTAAAACGAATGGCTTCGTCTAAGTCCGCCTATTTTCGGTAATAAAACAGGGTTTTAAGCTAAAAAACGGGAGGTAATGGGGTAGCGCCAGTCGCGACCAAAGGCGCGTGTGGTCACGCGAACGCCGGGCGGTGCTTGGCGTCGTTTGTATTCATTCAGCTTGATTAGGCGAGTCACTTTTCGCACACTGGCTTCATCAAATCCTTGCTCAATTAACTCTGTGCTGGATTGATTTTTTTCCATATAGCCTTCCAGGATGCCATCCAGCACATCGTAGGGAGGCAGGCTATCTTGATCGGTTTGGTCGGGGCGCAATTCGGCTGAAGGCGCGCGCGTTAAGATCCGCTCCGGAATGACTGAGGCAATGCGATTGCGATAAGCGCATAAGGCATATACCAAGGTTTTGGGAATATCTTTAATGACCGCAAAGCCCCCTGCCATATCGCCATATAGCGTGCAATACCCTACGGCCATTTCACTTTTGTTGCCGGTGGTGAGCACGAGGCGCCCGGTTTTATTAGACAGGGCCATTAAGAGGGTGCCGCGCACCCGCGCCTGAATATTCTCTTCCGTGGTGTCGGAGGCGAGTCCGGCAAACTGCTCAGCTAAAGCGTGCTCAAACGCCGCCATCGGTGCCTGAATCGGAATTTCGTCGTACTGCACCCCCATATTGTCCGCTAGGGCCTTGGCATCGATCCAGGAGATGTCTGCCGTATAGGGGGAGGGCATCATCACGGCGCGCACCCGATCGGCGCCGAGCGCATCGACCGCGACGGTTAAAACTAGGGCAGAGTCAACGCCGCCCGACAGGCCGATGATGACGCCAGGAAAACCATTTTTTTGTACGTAATCACGCACTCCTAAAACCAAAGCAGAATAGGCTTGCGATTCCAGAATAGCGGACTTGGCGATGGTGCCCAGCTTGGGCTGGGCCTCAGCATCGATTTCAACAAGACCAATGCCGCTCTCAAATTGCGGCATGGACGTGGCAACCAGCCCATCGGCATTCAGGGCAAACGAGCCGCCATCAAACACCAGTTCATCTTGACCGCCTACGGCATTGACGTAGACTAAAGCCAGCTGCGTGGCTTCGGTTTGGTGGCGCAAAACATCGAGGCGCAGACGCTCTTTGTGCAAATGGTAAGGCGAAGCGTTGAGCGATACCAATAAGCGCGCTCCAGCTTCTTTGGCTTGCATAGCGGGTCCGGGATGCCAGGCGTCCTCGCATAGGAGCAAACCGATGGGACAGCCTTCAATGTCGAAGATGCAAGGCTCGGTGCCGGGGGTGAAGTAGCGCACTTCATCGAATACTTCATGATTGGGTAATTTGTGTTTAGCGTAGGTGGCGACTGTAGCGCCATCGCGCAGCACCGACGCGGCATTATGCAAGCCTCGCTCGGTTTGGAGGGGGTGGCCCACTACGACGCTTAAGCCAGTGTATGCCGCTAAACGCTGACGCAATTGCTCTAGGGTACTGGCCGCCGCCGCGATAAACGCAGGTCGCAGTAATAAATCTTCCGGAGGGTAGCCGGTGAGGGCCAGCTCCGGGGTCAGTAACAATTTGGCGCCGGCTTCGTGAGCTACTGTCGCGGCCAAGTAGATGAGTTCCGCATTGCCGCTCAAATCACCCACCACGGGATTCATTTGAGCTAAGGCAATGTGAAACGGATTCAAGGCTTAGGCCTTTTCTTTATTGTGGCGCTCAATGCCTTCGAGGATTTCTTTATGGGCATCAGCAACACCGCCCCAGCCGCGCACCTTGACCCATTTACCCTGCTCAAGGTCTTTGTAATGCTCAAAGAAGTGCTTAATTTGATTTAAGCGCAGCGGATTCATGTCCTCGGGTTTTTGCCAATGGGTATAGATTGACAAAATCCGGTCCTCAGGAACAGCCAATAATTTGGCATCTTCTCCGCCTTCATCCTCCATTTGTAAAACACCAATTGCCCTACAGCTAACCACTACGCCCGGAATCAGGGGGAAGGGTGTGATCACTAGCACATCAACGGGGTCGCCATCGCCAGCAATGGTTTGTGGAATGTAGCCGTAATTGCAGGGGTAGTGCATGGCAGTACCCATAAAGCGGTCCACAAAAATCGCACCGGTTTCTTTATCAACTTCATATTTCACCGGATCCGCATTCATGGGGATTTCAATGATGACATTGAAATTTTCGGGGACTTTTTTGCCCGGTTTGACGTTGTCAAGACTCATACAAACTCCAGATAGTGATTGGTGGATACCCTGATCTTAGCAAAGAGACAAAGGCGACTTTCTGTTACATACTTAAATTGCGCATTTCGGTCATATTAGAACAGATGCGCTCACGGTCAAAAGAAGTACCAGATGCAAAACCAACTTGAATCATTTCGGGGAGTGTCAGCATGGGTAATGCAACTTTAGGTCTCTATTTTGCCTTGGCGTGCGGTGTTGCTGCCGTAATCTATGGGTTCGTTGTGCGCAGTTGGATTCTTAAGCAAAGTAGCGGTAATGCAAAGATGCTGGAAATTGCTCAGGCCATTGAGCAAGGTGCGGCCGCCTATCTGGCCCGTCAATATAAAACGATTGCAATTGTCGGTTTGGTCCTCGCCGTATTAATTGGTATTTTCTTGGATCTAGCCACGGCAATTGGTTTTGTGATTGGTTCCGTGCTATCGGGCGCATGCGGTTTTATTGGTATGAACGTCTCGGTAAAGGCGAATGTGCGTACTGCACAGGCGGCAACTATTGGCATGAACGAGGCGCTCAATGTCGCTTTCAAGGGCGGCGCAATTACGGGGATGCTCGTAGTGGGGCTCGGACTTCTTGGCGTTGGACTTTTCTTTTTATTGCTTGCGTCAAACGGTGAGAGCCGAGACCTCTCCGCAGTATTGCACCCATTAATTGGACTGGCTTTTGGTTCATCCTTGATTTCCATCTTTGCTCGATTGGGCGGCGGCATTTTCACGAAAGGCGCCGATGTTGGTGCGGACCTGGTTGGCAAGGTGGAGGCGGGCATTCCAGAGGATGACCCCAGAAATCCCGCCGTGATTGCCGACAATGTGGGCGATAACGTGGGTGATTGCGCGGGTATGGCGGCCGACTTGTTCGAGACCTATGCGGTTACCTTGATTGCCACTATGGTGCTTGGCGCTCTGATGGTTTCGGGCGCGCCATTGGAGGCGGTTATTTATCCATTGGTGCTTGGTGGTATTTCCATTTTGGCATCGATCGTAGGCTGTTCGTTTGTGAAGGCGACGCCCGGCATGAAAAATGTGATGCCAGCACTCTATAAAGGCTTGGTCATTGCAGGCGGACTTTCATTGGTGGCATTTTATTTTGCAACGAACTGGATCATTCCAGATAATGCTTTGGGTATTCCGGGCAGTCAGTGGCGTTTATTTGCCGCAACCGCAGTTGGCCTTGGCCTGACAGCGGGATTAGTATGGATTACGGAGTACTACACGGGCACGCAATTCGCGCCCGTTCAGCACATTGCTGAGGCTTCGACAAAGGGCCATGGAACTAATATCATCGCGGGCCTAGGGGTATCGATGCGTTCAACAGCCTACCCCGTCTTGTTTGTTTGTATCGCGATCTACCTTGCCTATTGGTTGGCCGGTATTTATGGTATTGCCATTGCCGCAACCGCGATGTTGTCTATGGCCGGCATTGTAGTTGCATTAGATGCCTATGGTCCGATTACAGATAATGCTGGTGGTATTGCCGAGATGGCGGGCTTGCCCCAATCGGTGCGCGATATTACCGACCCACTCGATGCGGTAGGAAACACAACTAAAGCCGTTACCAAGGGATACGCTATTGGCTCCGCAGGTCTCGCCTCATTGGTTTTATTCGCCGACTATACCAATGCACTAGCTTCAAGTGGACAGCAGATCACATTTGATTTGTCAAATCACATGGTGATTATTGGTTTATTCATTGGCGGCATGATTCCATTTTTATTTGGAGCCATGGCAATGGAGGCGGTGGGACGATGTGCTGGCGCGGTGGTCGAGGAGGTGCGTCGTCAGTTCCGCGATATTCCTGGAATTATGGATGGCACTGGTAAGCCAGAGTACGGTAAGGCGGTGGATATGTTGACCACTGCGGCAATTAAAGAAATGATCATTCCATCATTGCTACCCGTTGTCATTCCGATTTTAGTTGGCTTGATATTGGGACCCGCTGCCTTAGGTGGCTTGCTCATGGGGACGATTGTGACTGGTCTGTTTGTAGCGATTTCGATGTGCACTGGTGGTGGGGCGTGGGATAACGCTAAAAAGTACATCGAGGAAGGCCATCATGGCGGTAAGGGGTCGGAGGCGCACAAGGCTGCCGTTACTGGAGATACGGTTGGCGATCCCTACAAAGACACCGCGGGACCGGCGATTAATCCCCTGATTAAGATCATTAATATCGTTGCTTTACTGATAGTGCCCTTACTGCCTGTGATGGGCTGAGCGCACTCAAGGACAGGACTTCAATAAAAAACGCCCAAATGAATGGGCGTTTTTTATTGCTACCAGCGATGCGGCATGTTATTCGAGCGTTTCAAGGTAGCGCTGGGCATCCAGCGCCGCCATACAGCCTGTGCCGGCGCTGGTAATGGCTTGACGGTAGATGTGGTCCTGCACATCGCCAGCGGCAAATACTCCTGGAATATTCGTGGCCGTGGCATTGCCGGTGAGTCCGGATTGGGTTTTGATGTAGCCCCCTTCCATATCCAGCTGACCCACAAATAGTTCGGTATTGGGTTTGTGGCCAATCGCAATAAAGACGCCCGTTACGGCGATCTCTTCTGTGCTGCCATCCTGTTTGGCAATGCGCACTCCGGTTACGCCTTTTTCATCGCCCAATACTTCATCTAGGGTGGCGTTGAGTTTGAGCTCGACTTTGCCTTCGGCGACTTTAGCCATCAACCGGTCGTTCAGAATGGGCTCGGCGCGGAATTTATCGCGGCGATGAATCACGGTGACTTTGCGCGCGATGCCGGTTAGGTAGAGCGCTTCTTCGACCGCGGTGTTGCCGCCGCCAACCACGCAGACATCCTGATCGCGGTAGAAAAAACCATCGCAGGTGGCGCAGCCTGAGACCCCACGACCCATAAAGGCCTCTTCGCTGGGTAAGCCGATGTATTGGGCGGATGCCCCAGTCGCGATGATGAGGGTATCGCAGGTGTAAGTGCCGGAGTCGCCAACCAGACGAATTGGCTTTTCGGTTAAGGCTGCGGTATGGATGTGATCAAAGATGATTTCGGTCTTAAAGCGCTCAGCATGCTTTAAAAAGCGCTCCATCAGCTCTGGCCCCTGCACGCCATCGGGGTCGGCTGGCCAGTTCTCCACGTCTGTAGTGGTCATCAGTTGCCCGCCTTGAGCCAGGCCTGTAATGAGGGTGGGCTGTAGGTTGGCGCGAGCGGCGTACACTGCAGCGGTATAGCCTGCAGGGCCTGATCCAAGAATCAGGACTTTGCTGTGTTTGGGTGTAGAAGTAGTCATACCCTAATTATAGGATTGCTTGTTTACAATCACAGAACATGGCTAAATCCACCTATCCGCAGTCCAAAACCAAGCTTCCTCCCGAGGATAGTGGGGCAGGGCGGATGCCTCGCCTCTTACTTGAAATCCGCTGGTTTTTAACCCTCGGTCTTTGCCTTGGCTTGTTGGCAGTGCTCCTGACCTATTCCAAAGCGGACCCTGCCTGGTCGCATGCCGGTTTTGAGGCGCCCAGCAATATTGGTGGGCGTGTTGGCGCCTGGACTGCCGACTTATTGTTTTATGTTTTTGGCATATCGGCTTTTTGGTGGGTTGTGCTCTTTGGGCGTCGGGTTGTTCAGGGTTGGCGCGAGTTGTGGAGCGTACCCTTGCCGGTGGACCCAGAGGCAAAACCCGAATCCTTGATCGTGCGTTGGCTCGGCTTTGCCTTAACGCTCATCTGCAGTATGGGCTTAGAGTCGATTCGTTTGCATACCCTCGATTGGCCGCTACCCAGACCACCCGGTGGTATTTTGGGAGAGTTGCTTGGCGACCCTTTGCAAATGGCTTTGGGATTTACTGGCTCAACGATTGTGTTGCTGTTTGGTTTCTTTGCTGGTTTGTCTTTGTTTTTGCACTTTTCCTGGTTGAATGTCGCCGAGCGGCTTGGTCGCTACATTGAGTTGAGTTATCGCGGTATCCGTGAGCGCCGTGAAAGCGTTGAGGACCGCAAGCTCGGTGAGCAAGCGGCTGAGGAGCGCGAGGAGTTTGTGGAGGAGGTGCGCGGCCGGGTGGAGATTGCGCCCGCGGTGCAAATCGTACGCGCGCCAATGCAAGTACCGAAGAGTGCCCGCGTGGAGCGGGAGAAGCAGCAACCCCTTTTTGTGGATATCCCGGACTCAGAATTGCCGCCACTCTCACTCTTGGATGAGGTTCCTGAGGCTAAAGAAACCATTTCCGCAGACGTCTTGGAATTTACTTCCCGTTTAATCGAACGCAAACTCAATGAGTTTGGGGTGGATGTCAAAGTCATTGCCGCTTACCCGGGCCCCGTGGTGACGCGCTACGAGATCGAGCCGGCGATTGGCGTCAAGGGCAGCCAGATTGTGAACTTATCGCGCGATCTGTCACGCTCTTTGGGCTTAGTCAGTTTGCGGGTAGTGGAGACCATTCCAGGTAAAACCTGCATGGCTTTAGAGTTACCCAACCCCTCGCGCCAGTCGGTTTACCTCTCCGAGATTCTGAGCTCGCAGGTCTACAACGACAATCATTCTTTATTAACCCTTGCGCTGGGTAAAGACATTTCGGGCAGCCCGATGGTGGCCGATTTAGCCAAGATGCCCCATTGCCTCGTGGCAGGTACAACCGGAGCGGGTAAGTCGGTTGGCATTAACGCCATGATTTTGTCGATGCTCTTTAAGGCTAAGGCCGATGAAGTACGGCTAATTCTGATCGACCCCAAGATGTTAGAGATGGCGATGTACGACAAGATTCCGCATCTGCTTTGCCCGGTTGTAACCGACATGAAGCAGGCGTATAACGCGCTGAACTGGGCGGTCAACGAGATGGAGCGTCGCTATAAGCTCATGAGCAAGTTTGGTGTGCGTAACTTAGCTGGCTTTAACAAGAAGATTTTAGAAGCCGAAGAAAAGGGCGAGAAATTAACCAATCCATTTAGCCTAACTCCTGATGATCCAGAGCCAATTTACAAAGCGCCGGTGATTGTGATTGTGATTGACGAGCTCGCCGATTTGATGATGGTCTCAGGCAAAAAGATTGAAGAGCTAATTGCTCGCATTGCGCAAAAGGCGCGCGCTGCGGGTATTCATTTGGTGCTGGCAACGCAGCGCCCTAGCGTGGACGTGATTACCGGCCTGATTAAAGCCAACGTCCCTACCCGAATCTCCTTTCAGGTGAGCAGCAAAATTGATAGCCGCACGATTTTGGATCAGCAGGGCGCGGAAGCCTTGCTGGGTATGGGCGATATGCTGTATATGGCACCGGGTACCGGTTTACCGGTTCGCGTACACGGCGCCTTTGTATCGGACGATGAAGTGCACCGCGTAGTCGAGTGGCTTAAAGAAAAAGGTGAGCCCAATTACATCGAAGGCGTGCTTGAGGGAGCAGATGAGTCTAATATGGACGTGCTCAGTGGCGGCGGTAGCGGCGAAGCCGATCCCTTGTACGATCAAGCGGTCGCAGTGGTACTCGAGCATAAGCGCGCCTCAATCTCCTTGGTACAACGCCACCTGCGCATTGGTTATAACCGCGCTGCCCGCTTGCTGGAGGAGATGGAAAAAGCCGGCATGGTCTCTAAAATGAGCGGCAGTGGCAATCGTGAAATCCTGGTTCGCACCTCTTCTGAATAAGCCCCCTTTCCCTATGCCCATGCGTTTTCTACGCGCAGTGTTCTGCGCCGCCGTGTTTGCAGTGCCCACCATTGCCCTTGCTGCCGATGCAGAAAGTGGCGTAGAGCAGTTACGCCAATTTGTGCGCAGTTCCAAGACGGCTGAAGGCGATTTTGTGCAGCAGCAATTGCGCGCGCCCAAACCCAATGAACCGCAAGACAAGGGTCTGAAAGTCATCCGCAAAACCGAGGGGCGCTTTGTGTTTCAGCGGCCCGGTCGATTTATTTGGGACACCAAAAAACCGTATGAACAAAAGCTCATTGCCGATGGCAAGCAGCTCATCATGTGGGATAAGGATCTCAATCAGGCGACCTTTCGTCCAGCGGGGCAGGTTTTAGCCTCGACTCCTGCCGCCATCCTCTTTGGTGAAACGTCCTTAGAGCAGCATTTTGAGCTTGAGGAGGGTGCGGAGCGCTCGGGTTTGCGCTGGGCTAATTTAAAACCCAAAGCCAAGTCCAACACGAATGGCAAGGGCGCAAGCGATTTGCCCTACACCACGATTGCCATTGGAATGAGCGGTGGATTACCACGCGCCCTGGAGCTGATTGATGGTTTGGGGAGTGTGGTGCAAGTCAGTTTGACTAATATGCAGCTCAACATCCCTTTACCGGCTGGCACATTCACATTCAGTCCGCCTGCTGGCGCGGAAGTCTTGCGCTTAAACTAATGATCTATTGCTTAAAGTAAAACACCATGATTGATCCGCAACTCCTTCGTAAAGACATCGCCGCTGTGCAGGCGCGTTTAGCCACCCGTAAGTTTGACCTGCCAGTAGAGCAATTTCTGGCCTTAGAAGGGGAGCGCAAAACGTTGCAGTCGCGCACCGAAGAATTGCAAGCCAAGCGCAATCAATTATCCAAAGCCGTTGGCATGAAAAAAGCCAAGGGCGAAGACGCTAGCGCGGAAATGGCTGAGGCAACGCAGGTCAATGCCGATATGGAAGCTGGCGCTGCGCGCCTCAGTATTTTGCAAACCGAGATTGCCGATTTTTTATCCGGCATTCCGAATCTGCCTGATGAATCCGTACCGGTTGGCAAGGATGAAAACGACAATCCAGTTATCAAGCAATGGGGCAACGTTCCCAGCTTTTCTTTTGCGGTTAAAGACCATGTGGATCTGGGCGCGCCACTCGGACTGGATTTTGAGTCTGCCGCCAAAATCAGCGGCTCGCGCTTTGTGGTGCTCAAAGGCCAGATTGCCAGATTGCACCGAGCTTTAGCGCAGTTCATGCTCGATGTGCATACCAGTCAGCACGGCTATGAAGAGTTGTATGTGCCTTTTATGGTGAATGCTGCTTCGATGCGTGGTACCGGCCAATTACCCAAGTTTGAAGAGGATCTATTTAAGGTGCCCCGCAAAATGGGTGAGGGCGAAGGCGAAGAGCGCCTCGAAAACTTTTATTTGATTCCGACAGCGGAAGTGCCTGTAACCAATTTAGTGCGCGATAGCATTACGCCGGCAGAAGCGTTGCCCCTTCAGTATGTGGCCCATACACCGTGCTTTCGGTCGGAGGCCGGTAGTTATGGTCGCGATGTGCGCGGCATGATTCGTCAGCACCAGTTTGAAAAAGTCGAGCTAGTACAAATCGCTAAACCCGAAGAGTCGATGCAGCGCCTAGAAGAATTAACCCGCCATGCGGAGACCATTCTGGAATTACTCGAGCTGCCGTACCGAAGAGTGCTGTTGTGTACCGGCGACATGGGTTTTGGTAGTACTAAAACCTACGATCTGGAAGTGTGGATTCCGTCGCAGAACGCCTATCGAGAAATCAGCTCCTGCTCCAATATGGGGGATTTTCAGGCCAGAAGGATGCAAGCCCGGTTTAAGGTTGGCAACAATAAGCCTGAGTTGGTCCACACCCTGAATGGATCGGGCTTGGCAGTCGGCAGAACCGGTGTCGCCCTCCTGGAAAATGGCCAACAGGAAGATGGCAGTATCCGCATTCCGAAGGCTTTGCAGCCGTATATGGGCGGTATTGCCACCCTAAAGCCAGGTCAATAAGGCGACCCAACGCTATAATTGCGGTTCGGTTCGGAGAGGTGGCAGAGTGGTCGAATGTACCTGACTCGAAATCAGGCGTACTGTCAAAGGTACCGTGGGTTCGAATCCCACCCTCTCCGCCATTTTTATAATATCAATATCAATTAATTGGTTATAGATATTTAATTGGACAATTTTGTACTGCGTTTTTGTACAACAAGTATGCCTAAAATCTATTAAACATTAGGCCTTACCCAAAACATCAGTTAGTTGTCCATGTTCCTGTCCTGCTAGTCTTATAGGGGAGGATGGTCAACCCTGATAAATAAAATTTATTGTTGCAGCCTCATATGCCGATAAAAAGGCTAAAACTAGAAATAAAAAAAGCTGACGAATGGAAGCTTGAATGACCCTCATTAAATGGGGCTAAAAAAGTTTATTAATAGTCAAGCCTATGGTCTGAATCGTTGCTGTACCTGTACTGCTGCCAATCAAGGAGCCGCTATAGCTATTAGGAGTGCCGGGATTATTAAAAGTTGAAAAATAGCTTGAAGTCTTATTTTGCGTCATGCTGTAAGAGTAGCTAAAGTCCATAAACCATGACTTATCAAGAAAATACGTGCCACCAAGCATGGCTGTGCCACCAAATACCCACTGCGTATCTGAAAAATTCTGAGGAGTGCCTGACACATCAGTCCTAACCCCATTCAGGTCAGCAAAACCAATTAAGTTATTAATCTTAGAGTTGACCTGAGAGATAGTCGGACCAACACCAAAGTAAATAGTACTTCTATCAAATGATTGTCCGAAATATGGAATTATTGAAATTTGATGTTTGATTGTTTTTTGAAATGATTGCGCAACAGCATTGCCTGTAAATGAATCGCCATTCGGATACGTTCCAAATTGCGGTATCAACAAGCGATTTGTTGTGGATGTTGAGCCGCCCATATAGCTATAAGAGAGCTTAGCCCCCCATAAGTAACTTGAATTCTGTAGTTTTTGAAAATATCCAGCTTGAATAGCCGGAGCTATTGCATTTGTTGAACTAAAGTCAAAGCCTACGGGAGGTCCCCCCGCATTTCCAGTTGTGCCGGCAGGCATTACCGTAGAGATGCCAGTAGCTTGGATTGTTTGACCATTAAATTGGGTTGAGTTTGCACCAAATCCTAAGCCGATATATGAACCAGAATTTGGCACTATAGACGTACTGACCGATTGGGCATTTAAGATAGATGAGTGGGCAAAGATGGCAACAGCGAAGACTTTGAGTAAGCTATTCATAGGAATTTATTTGTAAAAATTTAGGGCGGTAGCCTTGACAAAGTGCCATGACAGCTCAAAAATCAAGTTACATCTTACATGATAGCTAGACCGTTTGACTCATAAAATAAGTTCAATTATTTCTTATCAATAAAGGTTAGGAATCTTGGCGTATTAACTTTTTACTTGAGTAAAATCAATTTTTATCGCAGGTTAAAATTTAATGCCCAATACTGCCAAGATATGATGGCAAGTACATTACGACGTATCGCTTTAAAGAAGCCTCAGGTAGAGGAGCTGACCCGTGAACTATTTCCCGAAGAAAGCTAAACCGATCTTAGGGTCACTACTCAAAGATTCTCAGCTGCAAACAGGAAAAGCTTTATTAATAAAGCTAGGGCTAAAGAGCAAGGGTAATCCCCCCATTTTTAACCGAGCTCAGAAGTGGGATTCATTCAGCAACCCATAGCCAGTCGCAGTAAGATTTGCTAATGAGTTATGACCTAGTTTGGTTTAAGCGCGACTTGCGTTGTGAGGATCATGCGCCGCTCATGCAAGCAGCGCGTACTAGACCCATTCGGTGTATCTATATTGTTGAGCCGATGCTTTGGGCCCAAAGCGATGTCGCGCTTCAGCATTTTGAATTTATCCGCGAATCCATTATCGAAGTAGATGCTCAATTGCGCGCTCATGGCGGCTCTTTAGAAATTCATCACGGTGATGCTACTGCTGTTTTATCTAAAATTTGGCAAGTGGAACCATTTTTAAGAATCCACTCCCATGAAGAGACCGGCAATCAATTTACATATAAACGTGATCAACATGTGGCTGCATGGTGTAAGCAACACCGTGTAGTTTGGACTGAATACCCTCAGTTTGGAGTAGTGCGGGGTTTAAAGAATCGCGATGTATGGCAACGCGTATGGGAAAAACATATGGCTATGCCCGTACAGGCGATTTCAGTGCTCCGTTTTTGGAAACGCTATGAGCCCAGGCCTGTTCTGATGGAGGCCCCAAGTCACTTAAAACACAATCCGCCGATGCGTCAACGGGGCGGTCGAAGTCTGGCGATACCGACACTAAATAGTTTTCTAAATGCCCGAAGCATAGGCTATCGCGGTGGTATCTCTTCACCGCTCAGCGCCCCTGATGCATGCTCTCGACTATCGGTGTATTTAAGCTACGGCTGCATTAGCATGCGAGAAGTCGTTCAACGCACTCGGCAAAAAATCATTGAACTGCCTAGTGGTGCGGAGCGACATCGGGCTGGTCTAATTACCTTTTTGAGTCGCCTGCA
The DNA here is from genome assembly GCA_030696845.1 of Polynucleobacter sp. Lineage (GTDB taxonomy): Bacteria > Pseudomonadota > Gammaproteobacteria > Burkholderiales > Burkholderiaceae > Polynucleobacter. The sequence continues at coordinate 34,551 of JAUYRJ010000047.1, read as the reverse complement.
TTGGCACTGCCACTTTATCCAAAAACTCGAAAGTGAGCCCGAGATTGAGTGGCGCAATATGCACCCAGGCTATAACGGCTTACGCGAGGCAGAATTTAACCAAGAGTACTTTGAGGCATTAAAAGCTGCTCAAACTGGATGGCCCATGGTGGATGCGTGTGTTGTGATGCTCAAAGAAACGGGCTGGCTCAATTTTAGAATGCGGGCCATGCTGGTTTCAGTGGCAGCTTATCCCTTATGGCTTCATTGGCGCCCAGTTGGAGAGTGGCTCGCGACCCAGTTCCTCGATTACGAGCCCGGTATTCATTGGAGCCAATTGCAAATGCAATCTGGCACCACAGGCATTAACACAACGCGAGTGTATAACCCCATTAAACAGGCTCAAGATCACGATCCTCGCGGTATCTTTGTAAAAAAATGGTTGCCGCGGATGCGTCCCATTCCAGATACGTGGCTTTTTGAGCCCTGGAAAATGACCCCTGAAATTCAAGATCATCTAGGCCTGCAAGGCGAAAGCCGCATCATTAAACCCATTGTGCATCTAGAGGATGCAATCCGAAATGCAAAAGACCGCCTTCACAGCCGCAAAAAATCGCCTTCAGTAAAAGCAGGCAAGCAAGGCGTTATTCAGAAACATGCTTCGAGATCAAATTCAATCAAGCGAAGAATGGGCAAAAAAAAGAAGGGAACAAACCATCAGCAACTGGGGTTTGAGTTTTGAATGGAGCCTGAGTTGGTATCGTATTTGCGAAGGATGCAATGGGACTGATAACGAAAATGAGCGCCGTGAGTAAAGCGCCCAGAATGACCTTCTGTGAATTAGATAGGTGGCGGTCATTGTTTTTATTTATGCCTGTAAGGCTTGATTGCACCTCGCCCCCTTCGATTATCCCTGGAATGCGATTCCAGGCTAAGTATTTATATTGAATTTATTTGATTTGGTATTTATCTACTATTGATACCAGATTTATATACTAGTAACCTTACACAGCATTTTGATTATGCTAATTTCCTTTAAAATGAATGCCAATGCGGTTCATTTGCTTGGCATGGTGTAAGGCACATGAACTACAAGTATCGGGGTAATGAAGTGAAGGCTATTATTTGTGTTGTTTTATCTGTCATTGCATCCGCCTCACATAGTCAAGTGACCGGCTCTGAGCAGGCACCTATTTATATTGGTTTTGATGGGGCCTATGGGCAAAAAACCAACACAGCACCCCAAGCAATCGAAGCGGGCATGATCGTTGCCATCGATGAAATTAATCAAGCAGGCGGCGTTTTAAACGGCAGACCCCTCAAATTGATTAAATCCGACAATAAGGGAGTCACTGCGCGCGGTAAAGATAACTTTATTGAGTTGTCGCAACAAAAGGACATCGTCGCGGTTTTAGGAGGGAAGTACAGTCCCATTTCAGTGGAAACGCTTCCAGAAGCGCATCGGCTTAAACTGCCATTGATTTCTGTATGGGGTTCTGCCGATCAGATTACGGATCATAGCTACAAGCCATCGTATTCCTTCCGAGTGTCACTCAAAGATGAGTGGGGCGTCGAGGCGATGATTGAGCGAATTGCTAAAAAATACATAGCAAAAAATGCCTGCGCCTTTTTACCGAGCACGTCGTGGGGTAGGTCGGCTGATAACGTCATCAAGTCAAAATCGTCTGCATATGGCGTTAATTTTTCGACTATCCGGTGGTACAACTGGGGCGATAGTAGTTTTACGCAAGCCTACAAAGAATGCTTGGATGCGGGTGGTAAAGCCCTATTGTTTGTGGGAAACGAAAAAGAAGGGGCGATTTTATTTAAGGAAATCGCCGCCTTGCCAGCCATTAAGCGCTTACCCATTGTGTCCCATTGGGGGGTATCGGGTGGTGCGATACACGAACTGGTTGGTGATGATTTAGGAAAAATTCAGGTTGACGTGATTCAAACTTTTTCGTTTATCAATAACAACCGACCAAAAGCGCGGTATTTGGCGGAGCAGGTCAAAAAGAACAATAAACTCGAATCGAACGCTGACATACTGAGTCCGGTGGGCGTTGCTCAAGCCTACGATGCGGTGCACCTGCTAGCGTTGGCAATACAAAAGGCCAAGTCCAGCAATCGCGAGCAGATTCGCAATGCACTGGAAGAATTGCCAGAATATAAAGGGGCTATACGCGATTATGCTCCGGCATTCACAAAAGAAAATCACGATGCGCTTAGCAAAAAGAATGTGATTTTTGTTTCGATTGCGCGTAATGGCAATCTTGTTCCGATTGAGTAATGATTAAGCCTCAGTCACTGCAAAACCAAATTAGAGTCAAACTCTTTAAGATTATTGGCGCTTATTTAGTATTGACTACAGCGCTGATTCTGGCTCTATCCATTACCAGCATCCTCATTTATCAGCACAATCAAACCGTTCAATATCAAACCCTAGTTAAAACGAAGATCGACGCTGATATTTCAGCGGCCCTCAGGGAGGCGAGCGCACTGGGTACTTCACCCGTCATTTGGACGGGGTTGACTGATTCAGAAGGTCGGGATACCTATTTAAGACCCCTATTGCAACGTATTAATGCAACCAATAAACACAAGGTGGACTTATTAGACTACCGGGGTCGAGATTTTATTATCACAGAGAGTTTTCCGGAGAAAACAAGGGAGACATTGCCGGTAGTGCGCCAGGTGGTGGAGACCGATCAAATGCAAGCAGCGTTTTTAGATGAGGCGCAAAAACGCTATTTATTAATTGCCTTGCCCATCGTCGCTCCTTTTGCCGATAGTGCGCTGGGCGTTTTGCTCATTCGATTTGACATCCAGGCCAGCATTGACGCCTTGAAGTTACCACCCTATTTAAAAATCAATATCAATACCCCCGATTACAAGCCGGTCAGTACATTTGGCGATAATAATGTTACGGGCGATGTGCGCATTCAAGGTGGTGATCATGTCATCGATTTATCGGTAGGGGTCTCCAAGTCCATTTTGGGCGGCTTTGTGGGTGTATTGATTGGGTTTGTGATTGCGGCCTTGGGCGGACTCTTTGTTTTTCTAAGCCTAAAAAAATGGTCTTATACGTTTTCGCAAAACACGACTAGTCGCCTAAATGACCTCGTTACGGCCGCGTCGAAAGCCGCTAAAGGCGAGGACTTCGTCAGCGAAACCACGGATAGCCAAGATGAAATTGATACGATCTTGACATCGATTCAGAAGATTTTTGCCCTGCAAAAGGAATCCAACGCAAAGCTGTTGATTTCATCGAAGGTGTTTGAGACTGCGGGTGAGGCGATTCTGATCACGGATACTGGCGGACAAATTCTGGATGTAAACCAGGCGCTTTTGAGTCTGACGGGGTATTCAAAAGAGGACTTGATCGGCAAGCCTGCGGGAATCTTATACCGAAACAATGCCTCAGAAATGACGCATGAACGCATTTCTGTGGCGATTAGGGAGCAAGGGTCCTGGAAAGGGGAGGCCTACTTTATAGGAGCCCAAAGCGAGGAGATTCCAGCCATGTTATCCATATCAACTTTGATAGATGGTCGGGGCGTGAATCGGGGTAATGTCGCTATTTTTTCGGATATTAGACCTATTAAATCCGCTGAGGAACAGCTCAAAAAATTAATTTACGAAGATCAATTAACCTCACTACCGAATTACCGGGCTTTCTTGGAATACGTCAAGCAGCGGTTGGAGTCCGATGCGCAAACCCCATTTATTCTGTTGTTTATCGATTTAGATCACTTTAAAAGTATTAACGATACCTATAACCATGAACAAGGTGATGTGGCTATCCTTCAGGTATCCGAGTATTTAAAGTGTAATTTGCCTAATCCGCATTTGCTGTTCCGTCGCTCCGGTGATGAGTTCATTGCTATTGTTGAAGTTCGGGGTGATATTGAAAAAACGAAAGTCGAGATCGCCGCCATCCTGCATAGCGTGGAAATTGAGATCGGCGCGAATTCTAAAAACACCATTTCATCCAGTTTTAGTTCGGGCGGTTCCATTTACCCGAATAATTCCAAAAATATTCAAGACCTGTTGATTTATGCCGATACGGCACTCCAGTTTTCTAAAGAAAACGGTCGATCTCGGGTGACCTGGTTTGATGATGGCGTTAAACAGCAAATTGCCAGACGAAATGCCATTGAAACCAAGCTGATTATTGCCTTGAGGGAGCATCGCATCATTCCTTACTATCAGCCCGAAGTGGATATGCGCACTGGTGAAGTCATTGGTTTTGAAGCCCTCGCGCGATGGCATGATGAGCAGTTTGGCTTTATACCCCCCGATGAGTTTATTCCGATTGCTGAGCAACGCGGCCTGATTGGGCAAGTCACGGAGTCAATGCTGAAGGGTATTTTGCGAGACCTCAATATCCTTACAAGTCAATTTAAGGGCGCTAAAGTTTCATTCAATTCTTCGCCAAAGCTCTTTAAGGATAGAAAAATATTTAAGATTTTGGCCGATCACTTAAGTGACGAGTTGGATTATTCCAGTTTGATTATGGAAATTACGGAAACGGAATTGATCCAGAGCGCAGATGATGCGGCGAGTCAACTCGATTGCATTATTGGTCTGGGTATTAAAATTGCAATTGATGATTTTGGTAAGGGCTATTCGTCTTTATCTAGGCTCGGTAATATGCCGATCCATAAACTGAAGATTGACTGTGCATTCATTGCCGCACATCACGAGGCTGGCAACAAAAAAATCATTGAAAGTATTATCAGTTTATCCAAAGCATTGAATCTGGACATATCGGCTGAGGGCGTCGAATCGGTTGAGCAAAAAAAGATGCTAATCGAGTTGGGCTGCTACAAAGCACAAGGTTTTCTGTTTGCTAAAGCATTACCCATTGATGCCATACTGCAAGGCAATTTTTCGAGTGCGATGCGTCATCATGTTTTAGAAGAATCCTGACTGGATTAGATGCTAAGGTGTGTTGCATATTGGGTGGCCCTACGCAGATCACTTAGCAGATCGAGTCAATTGAAAAATATATATTAAACACCTTCATTTTTACTGTTATAAAGAAGTCATGCATTGTCTGTTCGTTGTAACACTGATTGAAAAGGCTGATTTCACATGGAGTTAGCCAATGAAGTCTTGTACCTTGGGTTTGGCTTAATTTTCTTTGGCCTGAGCTTTAACACTTATCATAATCTCAAGCTGCAATTTCCACTGCACAGCCAGAAGGCATTTTGGGCTTTCTCCGTCTTGTGCATGTCGCTCTCTTGCTTTGTTCTGGTTTTATTTCCCCTGTTCAAGCATTCACTGCCTTTATTATCCGGCAGCCTCCTGATGGTAGCAGCCGAGATCGGTCTGTGCCTTCTATTTAAATCGCTAAATTCCAGACCAAAAAAATGGGTAGTCATGTTGTCTTTATTGGCATTGTTACCGATTGGAATGGGTTTAGGATTAATCGAGCTATATCAAGGTTATGAAATTCAGGTAGTCTATTTGAGTACGATCACGATTACTTTATCGGTATGGCAGCTGATTGAATTAAATAAGCAATACCGAAAATTTGCATCCATCTATATCTTGTTTTTGTTGGTTGCGATTATCGCTCAAATCATGATGTGGCTTTTTCGGATATGGACTGTTACTTCTTCGGAGTATGGCGGGACGCAATTTCATTTCTTTAATGAAAGTATCCCCGAGTTTATTGCGCAGGTTGTCGTGGTGGTGCTATACGCCCTGATTTACATTGCGATTAGTAATTTTTATTACGATCAATTGGTCGCATCGGAAAAGCAGCGCCGGCATGAAAAAGAAGACCAAATGCTGCTTGCTCTGGAGAAATTGGCTTTAGCGAGAGACAACGAGACCGGCAATCACATTATTCGCACTCAGCATTACGTGCGCGCATTGGCGAAGCAATTGAGAGAAAGCGGCCATTACCTAGACAAATTAAGTAATGAAGCCATTGAGGCGATGTTCAAGGCAGCGCCTTTGCACGATATTGGCAAAGTGGCCATTCCAGATTCGATATTGTTAAAGGCGGGGCCCCTTACTGCGGATGAGTGGGACATCATGAAAACCCATGCCGCGGTTGGTGAATCGGTTTTGCTCGCATCGGCGGCGAATCTCAGTGTGCGGGATCAGGTGATTCAGGCGGCAATTCAGATTGCCGGTGCGCATCATGAAAAATGGGATGGCACGGGATACCCTCGTGGTTTACGCGGTGTAGCAATACCGCTTGAGGCTCGCATTATGGCTTTGGCTGATATGTACGATGCCTTGGTCTCGCAAAGACCATACAAGCATGGCTGGGCATACGCCGATGCAATAAAAGAGATTGTGGCTTGCAAGGGAACGCATTTTGATCCGGCTATCGTCGATGCGTTTATTGCCGCGCAAGATGAATTTACTCTAATAGCCGAGCAATTTAAAGATGACATACAGGCCGCCAATGAGTATGTGTGGCAACAGGGCGCTGTCGGCAAAATGACTTAACCAGTCGTAGATTGTTTGAGTAAGGTGTTGAGTCGGTTTAGTAGCTGATCTGTTTTTTTGGTGGCTTTAATGTATTTAATGCGCCCGTCCTCTTTGGATTGTTCGAGGCTGACATACCCTTTGTGAACTAAATTGAGTAGCACCTTGTGCAAGGTTGCCTGTGAGGCAATCGCGCGCATCTCGATGATTTCTTGCACCCGAAAAAGACGGTCTCCCCTCTTCATAATCTCATTCAACATTTGCTGTTCATGATCAGAGAGTTGATCTGAAAGGCCCTCTGTTGCCTTAAGAAATCGGATGTAGGCATCATTTCGCATCACCCTCATTTTATGCCGATCCGAAGTGGCATGCAAACCACTGCCCCTTCAAATGCACTGCGGTGCTAGCGCACTTATTTTTCGAGAATGGGTAGTATTTTTAATTCACCGTGTTTGGTTTTGATGTGCAAATCATAGTCATCTTTTATTCGGACTTCCTCAAAGTCTGGCTCCACAAATTCGAATTGGAGTCCAAAATCAGGATCTTCGACTACGATTTTCCCTGTTTCCGCGTTTAATTCAGTAATGTGAAATCCCATGGTTACCCTCTGTCGATTGTCGCCTCGCATCATTAGCGTAGTACTTATCAACTAGAATCTACTTTCAGAATTTAAAAGTACATTAGGGCATACCCCGCTTTCTTTTGAATATAAAAAAGGGGCACCTCAGTGCCCCTCGTGTTGCTGCGGTGTGCCGATCTTAATTAAACAAATCCGCATTCATGACTTTGGTCCACGCTTTGACAAAATCATCAACGAACTTCTGTTGATTATCATCTTGCGCATAGACTTCAGCATAAGCACGTAAAACCGAGTTAGAACCAAACACTAGGTCGACCCGCGTTGCAGTCCACTTCGCTTTATCGCTACCACGGGCTACGATGTCATAGCTATTGCGGCCCGTTGGCTTCCAGAGGTAATTCATATCCGTTAAGTGAACGAAGAAGTCATTACTCAGAACGCCGACCCGCTCGGTCAATACGCCATGCGCAGTGCCGCCGTAGTTGGTACCCAAAACCCGCATGCCGCCGACAAGTACTGTCATTTCTTGCGCCGTTAAACGCATCAACTGAGTGCGATCCAGTAGCAATTCTTCTGGCGTAACGACGTAGTGCTCTTTCTGCCAGTTGCGATAGCCGTCGGCTAAGGGCTCTAAGACTTCAAATGACTCTATATCGGTCATGTCCTGCGTCGCATCCCCACGTCCGGAAGTAAAGGGTACGGTGACATGAACACCGCCTGCTTTTGCCGCTAACTCAATGCCTAGGTTACCGCCCAGTACGATGGTGTCGGCAATGCTGGCACCAGTGTCTTTGGCAATCGCCTCATAGATAGCCAGCACCTTTGCTAAGCGTGCGGGCTCATTACCTTCCCAGTCTTTTTGGGGCCCCAAACGAATGCGCGCGCCGTTTGCGCCGCCGCGCTTATCCGAGCCGCGGAAGGTGCGAGCGCTATCCCAGGCCGTTGCCACCATATCGCTAATCGATAGACCGCTGTCTTTGATTTTGGCTTTGACCGCATCCACCGAGTAATCCGTTTTGCCGACTGGCACCGGATCCTGCCAAATCAATTCTTCCTTAGGCACGTCTGGACCAAAATACCGTGCCTTGGGTCCCATATCGCGGTGCGTTAATTTAAACCAAGCGCGTGCGAATGTTTCTGAAAAGTAGGCTGGATCACGGTAGAACTGCTCTGAGATCTTCCGATATTCCGGATCCATCTTCATGGCCATGTCGGCGTCAGTCATCATGGGATTTAAGCGAATCGCCGGATCTTCCACGTCGACTGGCTTGTCTTCGTCCTTGATGTTGATGGGCTCATACTGCCAAGCGCCAGCAGGGCTCTTGGTAAGCTTCCAGTCGTAATTGAGGAGCAAATGAAAGTAGCCGTTATCCCACTGGGTTGGGTGGGCTGTCCATGCGCCTTCAATACCGCTGGTGACGGTATCGCGTCCAATGCCGCGCGTGGTGTGGTTCATCCAGCCCAGACCTTGTTCCTCTAGTGGAGCACCTTCGGGCGCAGGCCCTAAATTAGCGGCATTGCCATTACCATGGGCCTTGCCCACAGTATGACCACCCGCAGTCAGGGCGACGGTTTCTTCATCGTTCATCGCCATACGGGCAAACGTTACCCGTATGTCATGCGCGGTTTTGAGGGGATCAGGATTGCCATCGACGCCTTCGGGGTTCACATAAATCAGACCCATCATGACGGCGGCGAGCGGATTTGATAAATCGCGTTCACCGGAATAACGGCTGCCTTCGCCACCACTCTTTTGGAGCCATTCTTTTTCAGAGCCCCAGTAGGTATCTTTTTCAGGATGCCAAATGTCTTCACGGCCGAAGGAGAAACCAAAAGTCTTAAGTCCCATCGACTCATAGGCGATATTGCCAGCCAAAATCATTAAATCGGCCCAGCTGATTTTGTTGCCGTATTTCTTTTTGATGGGCCAGAGCAAGCGACGCGCTTTATCTAAGTTTGTATTGTCAGGCCAGGAGTTAATCGGAGCAAAGCGTTGATTGCCAGTGCCGGCGCCGCCGCGACCATCGGCGATGCGGTAGGTTCCGGCAGAGTGCCATGCCATCCGAATCATGAGGCCGCCATAGTGCCCCCAGTCGGCTGGCCACCATGATTGGCTATTGGTCATGAGCGCATGCATGTCTTTCTTAAGGGCGGCCACATCGAGCTTTTTGAGTTCTTCTCGATAGCTAAAGGATGGACCGAGCGGATTTGTCTTGGTGTCGTGTTGATGCAAGATGTCGAGGTTTAGCGCGTTTGGCCACCAGGCTGGGTTATCGCTTACTTTCGTATTGGCGCCCTGGGTTACTGGGCACATTCCGGTTGATGTCATATAAATCTCCTTTTAAATATCAATGCGCACTGTTCTATTGGAATCCGTGTTGGTTTATTAGTGTTATGCCTTGCTTGAGTGCCAATGGCACAGGCTGCTGGTGAATCGCCCTACTTAGCCGCAAGAAAGTACGAAACCAGAATGGGTTGAATAGCCTGACGATATGGGCTAAAGCGTTGTGGGTTTGATAGTAGATGCTTCAAGACTACTCCTTTCGTATGTCAGTTGGGACAAATTCATGATGCCCAAGGCGCTTAGATCTGTCTAATGAATAATGTTATTGATAGTGATCTAATAAATTGATAAGCACTTTCACCTCAATATGGCCAATGCACGCACTCGTTACCGAAGTCAATGGGATGGCATTACAAAATGGTGGTGTGATGCGTGGGCATTGTCAACGGCTCTTCAAAACCAAGTTGAAGTGTAGGGATATCGATATTTATCGCACTGCATGAATTTATTTTTTCAGGATCCAAAAATAAACCCCGCAATAAATATCAAAATCAACCTGCCTTTTTACTGGCCCTCAAGTAAGAAATGCCTGACGTGTCGCAGCGTGTTGATGCTAAAAAATACAGCCACATGCGGTAGGTTGTGTGACCATCATTTTTATATGCTGTTTGGCTTTGTTTACGTCGCGTCGGAAAAAAATAACACATCCATTTGGCATATTAATGTCACAAAAGTGCCTTTGACTTCATGATTCCTGCTTGGTAGATTGCTACATGTTGCGCATCACTACACCACGGAGGCAGTAAGCTAAATGAACTACTACGAACACCACATTGGCGATTACACAGTGTCAACAATGCACCTCACTTTAGTGGAAGACGCAGCGTACTCCCGTTTATTGCGTCACTACTACGCTACTGAAAAACCCTTACCGGCGGATGTCACTTTGCTGCAAAAAATCGTGCGCGCTACATCCAAAAAAGAAAAAGATGCCGTGATTGCAGTGCTCCACGAATTTTTTACGCTCACCGAAGAGGGTTGGCGGCAAGCGCGCTGCGATGCGGAAATTGCGCGTTACCAGGCAAAACAAGAGAAGGCCAGGCAAAGTGCTAAAGCCAGGTGGTATGGGGCTCAGATAGTGAATTTACCCCCAGAAACCCCCCTTAAAACGGGGGTAGAAAATGGATGCGAACGCATAGCGAATGCAATGCGAACGCAATGCTCACCAGACACCAAACACCATACACCAGACTCCATACACCAATCACCAATCAATCAATACGATGTTGGTAAGAACGATAGGGGAGGGTCGCATCGAGAATTTGCGCCGAATAGTTCGGATCCGAGCGGACGGGGTGATCGAGAGCGAGAGCTCGTAGCGGAGACTGCGCCTGTGGCTGAGGTTCTGGCTGAAGTCGCGCTTGTAGCTCCACCTGGTCTGAGCGCTGCACAGCGATTTTTTCACGACTGGGCCGAAAAAAATAAGACCCGCTCGGCTCGGCTAAGCGGCGATCGCGTGCGAGGTGTGGGGGTTGACCGCGGTAGTGGCTTGGAGGACGGGCACATCCAACCCTTGGCTAAGCTCGCCGCAAGCCAGGCTGCGGGATTGCGGGAGCGGCAAATTAATTTAAAACCTTGTAGCCACGACCGCTCAGGCAACGTTTCACGATCGCCTCTTGCGACTGGTTGCCCGAGTACGCGCCACCTGCACCGCCAATCACTGCCCCAGCCCCTGCCGCTTGCGCAATACCCGATGTATTGCCGCCCGTGACAAGACCCAGGAGACCGCCAACGACAGCGCCTGCGCCTGCGCCTTTGGCAGCGCCAGAACCCATGCCAGATTGCTCTTTGGCATACGACTGGCACTCTTGTAAATCTTTTTCATAGGCGGCGGTATTAACGTTTTTCATGTCCACCACAGGCCGAACATCGGCACCGGCGCAGCCCACAACAGTCACGGCGACCAGGCTTATCAACGGAATGAATGAGCGCATGATGATTCCTTTAGGCAAATAGAGTAATGGTACTTATCTTATTATCATCACACATTCAGGTATGAATGCCAACACACGCTATCATTTTCCAACGTAAACTCCTTTTTGGTGATTAATATGGCTTCTTTTAAGAGTAGTCTCCACACATTGCTTGTATTGCTGGCGATGTCGTTCAGTATCCATGCGCATGCAGACAGTAAAGCGGAAATCGATCGCGGTGCGCGCACTACCTTGCAGCAACTGCTTAGCAGCAATGCGGATGCTAAAAAACTCAGCGAGAAAGCCATTGCGGTACTGGTCTTTCCGACGGTCACCAAAGCTGGATTGATGGTGGGTGGCCAATACGGAGAGGGTGTTTTATTGCGGGAAGGTAGGCCCGTTGCTTATTACAACACCGCAGGCGGGTCCTTTGGTTTGCAGGCAGGTGCCCAGCAGTTTGGCTATGTATTGTTCTTTATGAAAGAGGCCGCATTAAAAGCACTGAACTCCACAGAGGGTTTTGAGGTGGGTGTGGGTCCGAGTGTGGTGGTAGTGGATCAAGGTCTGGCAAAGTCAACCACTAGCATTACTGCTCAAGACGATATCTATGCGTTTATTACAGGACAAAAAGGGCTCATGGCCGGCATTGGTATTCAGGGTAACAAAATTACCAAGTTAAATAAGTAGGACTCGATTCATTGAGGTCGACGGTTTTAAATATCGACGTTATCCAGCGCTACAGCATCGAGGTGACTGGTATCGGCCCAGCGTTCAATCGACCAGCCTTGGCCATCATTGGTAATCCAATTGAGTGAGGTGTTAGGCACTACGGCGACCCGCTCCTGATCTAAAGCTTGCCCAGTGACGATGCGATAGATCATGTCCAGTGTGCCGCCATGGCTTACTACCATCACCGATTGACCAGCGTGTTTGTGCATAATGCGTTCAAGGGCTAGATTGGCGCGCGCATGAAAGCGTTCGATACTTTCACCACCACCCAAGTCGTGATGAATATCCCGCGCTAAGTGGGCTTGCCATACGTCTGGCACCGCCTGTGGCGCTTCATCTAAGCGTAAGCCCTGCAATACGCCAACATGCCGCTCCCGAAAGACCGCATCGATTGTCACGGGTAACTTTAAGACCTCGGCTACCTGCTTGGCGGTATTGGCTGCGCGCTGCAGATCGCTGGCATAGAGGTAATCAAATGCATGTCCGGCGCGCTTGAGCGATTTTGCCAATAAAACGGCTTGAGTCTCGCCATGCTGATTCAGGGGAATATCAATATGGCCTTGCATACGGCGCTCCGCGTTCCAATCGGTTTCGCCATGGCGAGCAAAGCAAATGCGGGTGATCGTCTTCATTCTTACTTGGTCGTACTAGGGGCATCGGTTTGTAGGGAGCGCTCAATCTCATTTAGATTGAAGCCCTTTTGTTGCAAACGCTGCAAGAGCGCATCGTAGACCTTGGGATCAACGGTTTTGGTGCGCGCCAAAATCCATAAATACTTGCGAGTGGGCTCACTCACTGCGGCCAATTGGTATTGCTCATCTAAATCAATCACCCAGTAGTTGCCCCAGACAAAAGGCAAAAAGGAGAGCCATGCCGGAGCAAAGCGCACTTCTAGCTTGGCCGAGGTGGCGGACCCCACTTGCTTGGCCGCGCCCAGCGCTTCGCTCATTGATCCATCGGCCTTTTGGCAGCGGTTGAGTACAGTGAGGCTGCCACTGGCTTCGGCGGTGTACTGCGCACTGGTATTGCTCACGCATTTTTTCTGAAACCAGTTGGGGTATTTGGCGATCTCATACCAGGTACCCATATAGCGTGGCACGTCGAGTGTGGCGATGGCTTCTAAGGGCGCTGGCGCGGGTTCAGTTACTTGTGGCTGCGCTAGAGTGGGCGAAATCCATACGCCCAGCGCAAAGCCCAGTGCGGTAATGGCGGTTTTGATGGCTTTTGAGCCGGCGGTGGTTGTGTTCATAATAGTACTGTATACCTTCTTATTTGCGGCTTGGGCAAGTGGATTGCGCTATAGTAAATTATGAGCAAAACCATCAAAATTAGCCTTATCGTAGTTGCTACCATTTTCACCTTAGTGGCAGTCGGCATTGGGTATGTCAGCACACTCATTAGCCCAGAAAAACTAACGCAGCTACTCATTAGCGAGGTACGTGACTCGACGGGTCGTGAACTCAAAATCAGCGGACCTGTGAGCCTACGCTTTTTTCCGGGTATTGCGGTTTCAGCCGAGCAGGTGAGCTTGAGTAATGCGGCATGGGCAGATCAAAAAGATATGGCCCGCCTTGAAAAAATTGAACTGGATATTAGTCTCTTGCCTTTGCTGAGTCGCCGCATTGAGGTGGGCAGTGTTGCTCTGTCGGGACTGGATTTGTATTTAGAAACCAACTCCAGCGGCAAGGGGAACTGGGTGATGGGCAGCGCCGAGTCGTCTACCGCAAGCAACACGACTGCAAGCGCATCCAGCGATTCAACATCAGTTGATGGCAATGCAGTTTTGATTGAGAACGTCGACTTAAAGCGAAGCCGTATTTATTATCGCGCTAGTGGAGCCCCGGAGCGGGTATACGGTATTCCATCGCTTTCATTACAAAAAAGCGGTAATCAAACCCTGGTCGGCGCAGACCTCAAACAAGGGGATTTGAATATCGTTCTCAAAGGCAAAATGAGCTCGATTCGCGAGGTGCTCAGCAAAATGGGTAGTCAGCCGATCGATATTCGGCTTGATCTCGAGGTGGCTCTGAGTGGTAAGCCATTGCAACTGGCGGGTACGGTAGCCCTAGATCCGAACAAGCAAAGTCAGTTTGACTTTTCCCTCAAGGCAAATACATTCGATCTATCTGCGTTTACTGGCAAGACGGCATCAGCAGCTTCTGCGTTTCATATCATCTCGCCCTCGTTTGCCAACACAAAACCCGCAAGGTCAGCTGAGCGCTTATTTAGCGATACGCCCTTACCGCTCAAACTCGTGCCAGAAGCCAATGGCAAGCTGGATATTCAGATTGGCCAATTGGTCTTGCCAAATAAAGTGGTGCTGAATCAATTTGTCGCTACCGCACGAATCGATCAGCAGCAACTCGATGTACCTAATGTGGGTTTTGGGCTCGGCAAAGGGCGATTCGATGGCTCGATCGGAGTGCGCAATATCAAAGCCGACCTACCAATATGGACGCTGAAGGGTAAGGCGAATGGTTTTACCTTAGAGCAGCTATTGGCTTCCACCAATGCAAAGGGAAAGGTGATAGGTGGTGATATGCGAACCGCGTTTGATTTGAGTAGTAGCGGCGCTAGTCCCCATCAAATTGCCGCCCGCTTAACTGGTCAGAGCCAAACGACGATCGGTAGCGCCCGAATTGCTTCCGGTTTTTTAAATCAAGGTGGCGATGCATTAATTACGATCTTTGATGCCATCAACCCCTTGAGTCAAAAAGTCAGCGAGACTGTGCTGGAATGCGCGACGGCGTATTTGCCCGTGAAAAACGGCACAGTCACGATTGCGAACTCGATTGGCATTGAGACCGATCGCCTCAACATTACCTTGGCCGGGTCGGTCAACTTAAATACCGAAGGCATTAATTTGGCGATTTATCCCGCTGAAAAATCAGGTTTAACGCTTGGTGTGGATTTAGCGAATTTAGTGCGTCTGCAAGGTACCCTGACAAAACCCCAGGTTGGCATTAATAAAGAAGGGGTGGTAAATCAGGCGCTATCGATTGGACTCGGGTTTTTGACGGGCGGCGCTTCGATTTTGGCGCAGAATGCGGAAGGGGTTATGAATAAAGCGCACCCTTGCCGCGAGGCCATGCGCAGCTGGGATAGCGTTTACTTAGGTCCGTAATACACTTCTGTTCTAAAGACGCTTGCACCAATAAAGAGGCTAAATACCGAAATAAAAATCCCGGCAAAAAAGGCAGTCCAAAAGCTGGAGATCGTAAAGCCGCTAACGAGCGATGACACTAACATTAATACCAGTGCGTTAATCACCAGTAAGAAGAGGCCCATGGTGATGGCGGTGAGCGGCAGGGTCAAGAGAATCAGAATGGGTTTGACAATCGCATTGGCAAAGCCCAGGACTAAGGCGGCAACAATTAAAGACGGCGCGCCATCAAACTGAATGCCATCAAAAATGAAACTGGCTACCCAGAGGGAGAGGGCGGTAAGGCCCCATTGAGCAAAAAAGGGCATGAGGTTTGCCATGGTGAAACGCTTTCTATGGATGAGTTCATTGCCATCTTAACAGTCTGAAAAGAGGGGGGGCGGGTGACCTTCCTCACTGAAATACCTATAAAAAACCAAACTTGATGGTGAATTTGGTGTTTTTGCAGTCTGGTGTTTATACTGTGTTTTTATACAGTATTGATGCCCGATCTCATGACGAATTACCCTGCTGCAGTGTTTTCTGAGGCCAGCTCTGATGTAAGCCTAAGTCAGTCTCCGGAGCGACTTGCCCAAGAAGCGCCGCGTGCTGATTTGCGACTTCTGGTGCATGCCCTATCGGCGGGCTTTCCGTCCCCTGCGGGCGATTACGTGGAGGATGCCCTCGATCTCAATCAGTACTTGATTCAGAATAAACCCGCTACCTTTATGTTCACTGTACGGGGTGACTCGATGGTGGGCGCTAGCATTGAGGATGGCGATAAGGTGGTGGTGGACCGGGCGCTGATGCCCAAGCATAAAGACATCATCGTGGCGGTGGTCAATGGCGACTACACCATTAAACGCTTATATAAACACCGCGGCGTGATTGAGCTGCGCCCTGAAAACCCTAGCTACCCCGCTATTGCGTTTGGGGACGGTTCGGAGTTGCAAGTCTGGGGAGTTGTGGTGGGGGTAGTGCGCAAGTACACCAGCAAAATACCGCAGCAAAGCGAATCGCGTCGCGCCAGCCATTCTTGAGTTTGCTCATGGGTTCCGAGTTGGCGCACTTCGCCTTGGTGGATGTCAATAATTTTTATGTCTCGTGCGAGCGGGTCTTTCAGCCGCGCTTAGAGCGAGTACCGCTGGTAGTTCTGTCCAATAACGATGGTTGCGCAGTAGCGCGCAGCAGTGAGGTCAAGGCCTTGGGCGTGCGCATGGCGGCGCCATGGTTTGAACTCAAGGACTTGGCGGCCAAACATGGCATTAAAGCGCTATCGTCCAATTACACTCTGTACGGAGATATGAGTGAGCGCGTGGTGTCGATCTTGCGGGATTTTTCACCGGACATCGAGGTCTACAGTATCGATGAGAGTTTTTTGCGCATCGATACCGTGTTGCATTTATATCCCAGCTCACTTGCGCTGGGGGAGTTGATTCGTGGGCGCATTCGGCAGTGGACTGGCTTGCCCGTGTGTGTTGGAATGGGCGGGTCGAAAACACTCGCCAAGCTGGCTAATCATTTGGCAAAAAAGCACGCGGTTTTTAATGGGGTGTGTGATTTAAATGCCCTCAGTGATGAGGTGGTGCGCCACTGGATGCGCGCTACGGACGTGGGTGAAATCTGGGGCGTTGGGCGCAAGTTGTCTTTACGCCTAAAGGCAATGGGCATGCAGACGGTATGGGATCTGCGCTGCGCCTCATTAAAAACCCTGCGCGCTCAGTTTGGTGTAGTGATGGAGCGTATCGGTAGCGAGCTGAACGGTGTTTCGTGTTTGGAGCTCGAGGAGATTGTGCCGGACAAACAGCAAATCATTGCATCACGCAGTTTTGGCAGGGCGGTGACCTCTTTTGAGGAGCTGGCGGAGTCGGTAGCAACGCACATTGCGCGGGCATGTGAAAAACTCCGCGCCCAGCATTCAGTCGCCGCGATTGCGCAGGTGTTTGTGCAAACCAATCGCTTTAAATTAAACGAGCCACAATACAACCCCAGTATTGCGATTGGACTAGCCGAGCCCTGCGATGACACCTTGGTGTTTACGGATGCGGCGATTGCGGGATTACGGCGCATTTTCAAAGCCGGCTATCGCTATAAAAAGGCTGGCGTCATGCTGGGCGCGATTTCTGCAAAAGCAAAACAGCAGCAAGGTTTATTTGACGATACCGCCATGCAGCAAAGGTCAGCTGCTTTAATGCGGGTGATGGATGCGCTCAATACCCGCTTCGGAAAAAGAGCCGTGCATTCGGCGGCGATGGGCAATACGATGGGCTGGGGCATGCGCTCGGAGAATCGCTCCCCCAACTACACCACCCAGTGGGATGAGTTGCCCTTCGTGAAATAAACCCGCTTGGATTTGCTAAGATGCAAGCTCTTTACTGATTAGCACTTTTTTGACCTTCTATACCTATGTCCATCATTCTCATCATTGCCGCCATTGTGGTTGGGCTGTATTTCTTTATCAAGATCATGGGTCGCCGCAGCGCCATACGTCTGATGGTTGAAAATTACGGCCTAATCCCCCAAAAATTAGCCCCCCTCAGCGATCGGGAAATCAAGGAATTGCTGGCTAAATTGCACCATATGGCGGAAAAAGGACAGTCTGTTGCCCTAGAAACCGCTACTCGGCCCTACCGTTAGCCTATACCCCCAGAAACACGCAGTTTTCAGATGACCAGTATCATGGTGGGTTATTGCCTACCTTTATTGAGGAGATAGCATGCCTGGCCTGCTTCCAAACGTTGATCCCGATGGTTTACTCGAGTTTTCCGTGGTTTATACCGACCGCTCGTTAAACCATATGTCTGAAGAGTTCAAAAAAGTCATGGTGGACATCTCCAGCGTGCTTAAAGACGCCTATAAGGCCAGTTCCGCTGTTGTGGTTCCTGGCAGCGGCACCTTTGGGATGGAAGCGGTTGCGCGTCAATTCGCGAACCAGGAAAAAATCCTGATTTTGCGTAACGGTTGGTTTAGTTATCGCTGGACACAGATTTTCGAGATGGCCAACATTACACAGAATATTCATGTGATTAAGGGTAAGCAACTGGAGAACGCGACTAAGGCGCCTTACGCGCCAGCTCCAATCGAAGAAGTAGTGGCTTACATTAAAAAAGAGAAGCCCGCCGTCGTTTTTGCGCCCCATGTGGAAACTTCTGCCGGAATTATTTTGCCAGCGGATTACCTGCGCGCAGTAGGCGATGCGGTAGAGTCAGTTGGCGGCTTGTTTGTGCTGGATTGCATTGCCTCTGGCGCAATGTGGGTAGACATGAAGGCGTGCAAGGTAGACGCGCTGATCAGCGCCCCACAAAAGGGCTGGAGTAGCTCTCCTTGCTGCGCTTTAATTGGTCTCAGTGAGCGTGCCCGCGCCAAGATCGAAAGTACCCAGAGCAGCAGCTTTTCCATGGACCTCAAGAAATGGCTACAGATCATGGAAACCTATGAAAAAGGCAGCCATGTGTATCACACCACCATGCCAACCGATGCGCTCAAAATTTTGCGCAATGTGATGCAAGAAACCCAGGCATTGGGCTTTGATCATTTGCGCGAGCAGCAAATCGCCTTGGGCGCCAAGGTGCGCGCCATGTTAGTCGAGCGCGGTTATCCTTCTGTCGCCGCGCCAGGCTTTCAGGCGGCTGGTGTCGTGGTGAGTTATACCGAAGATCCGGATATTCAGACGGGCAAGAAATTCATTGCGCTCTGTTTACAAACTGCCGCTGGTGTTCCATTGCAGTGCGATGAGCGTCCTGACTTCAGAACCTTCCGTATCGGTTTATTTGGCCTGGAGAAGTTGACGCACGTTGATCGCACCGTGGCTCATCTTGAAAAAGCCTTAGACCAGATTCAGTCGGTAGCCGCAGTACCCGCTTAATCGCGGTATTAGTAGTGGGGCGGTATGTCGTCGCGCAGATTCCTGCCGGCGCCGCCGCCACCCATATCTTCAGAGCCGCTCGCGCTCATCTGCTCTTTGAGCGACTTCAGTTCTCGGTATAGGTAGTCGATTTGCTGTTGCTGTTTATAGATTGTTTGGTTGAGGTTCTCCATCAAATCCTCGGAAAAGCTCAGCTTGATTTCTAAATTGGTGATGCGTTCTTCTAATGACATCGTGGTCACCTTCTCTTTCAGTGGTGGATGGTGGCTAGCTCAAAGTGGTTCAAAGCGACCGTCTTCCATTTCAGCCTTAGGCCGAATCCAGTAGTCATGGGTTTGCAGGGATTCGTAAACGTAGGCCGGCTCTAAACTGGCCTCGATATTGGCAAGGCAGACCACCCGATAAAAGCCGCCGGTCTTTTTATGCCTGAGCTGCGTGCCAGGAGCAAATACACCATCCGATGCTTGCGCCATGCGGGGTTTTTGTGTCATGCCATACTTTCTTTTATTATCGAGTCACATTAAAAATGCCTATTGCTTGCGCTAAGGCCAACTAAAAACCGTACTTATGTCGATTGCGTATTCCATTTTAGATTTATCGCCCATCCCGGAGGGATTTACTGCTGCCGATGCCTTACGTCACTCGCGCGACCTAGCCCAGCATGCCGAGGACTGGGGTTATACCCGCTATTGGGTGGCGGAGCACCACAATATGACGGGCAATGCGAGCTCGGCAACTGCAGTCTTGATGGGCTATATTGCCGAGGGCACAAAGACCATTCGGATTGGCTCGGGCGGCATTATGTTGCCTAACCACGCCCCATTAGTGATAGCCGAACAATTTGGCACCTTAGCCAGCCTCTACCCCAATCGCATTGAGCTTGGATTAGGCCGAGCCCCAGGCACCGATCAACTGACAGCGCAAGCCTTGCGACGCGATTTGCAAAGCAGTGATCACCAATTTGCGCAGGATGTGCGGGAGTTGCAGCAGTACTTTGCGCCCGATCGGGGGCAACAGCGCGTGCGCGCGATACCGGGAGTGGGCTTGGAAGTACCGATTTGGATTTTGGGATCAAGTCTGTATGGCGCGCAGCTGGCGGCGGATTATGGGCTGCCCTACGCCTTCGCATCCCACTTTGCCCCAGACTATTTGCAGGAGGCCATCAAAACCTATCGGACCTACTTTCAGCCATCGGCGCAACTACAAAAGCCTTATGCGGTATTTGGGGTGAATGTGGTGGCCGCTGATACCGATGAAGAGGCGCAATACCTGTTTACCACCTTGCAGCAACACTACACGCGGGCGCGGCGCAATACCCGCGGCCAGTTGCCACCACCGATTGCGGATATGGATTCGTTTTGGGAGCCGCATGAGAAAGCAGGTGTGATGCACACCTTGCGCTGCTCTGTCGTGGGATCACCCAAAACCATTCGACGGGGATTTCAGGAGTTACTGGAAAAAACCAATGCCGATGAAATCATTGTGACTGGTCAAATTTACGACCATCAGGCGCGCTTGCGGTCTTTCCAAATTGCAGGGGAAGTGATCCGGAACCTAGAGCCGGATTTTCCGGGGGAAGACGACTAAGGCCTTGAATCAGCGTTATTGAGCAATCGCGCCAAGCAAGTGTAATCATCGCTAATCTCAATTTGCTCCCGCAGGGCGCGCTGCCGTAACTCCAGTACCCGCAAATCCTTACTCAGTAGCAGCGCAGGTTTAAAACTGTAGGCGAGATCAATAAAAATCTGATCGTCTGGATCGCGGCACTGCATCGGCGCCCGATCAATCGCGGCATCCTCCACGAGGCGCGACCAGCTTTGCCAAAGCTGCAGTATTTGCGCTTGCTTACCTGCGCTGAGCGCAAAAGCGGGACGGGCAATGACATCAGCGAGTTCGCTAACGGTAATGTGTGAACGAAGCGCGTCAACGGACTGGTTTTCGAGCGCCAAGCGAATGGTGCTGGATTTAGGATCCTCAAATACCAAGATATCCAAAATGACATTGGTATCGAGTACCACGATGGGTTTCATGGGAGCGATGGAGTACTTCGCTTTATTCGGCTGCCGCTTTCCAAACCTCGGGAACAACCGTCACTTGACCTTGGTCGGCCGAAACCAGCATCTCACCATCTTGAATATTGATGTGAATGATCATGCTGCGCTCGACTAAGGCGATTAAGGCTTTAGACTGCTCTTCTGGAATGGCGACAATGCGCAGATTGCGCGCACGCTCCACTTTATTTTTAATGCCATCCCACCACAGCTTGCTGGTGTTGCCGGCATAGCAATAGACAATGACCTGTTCAGAGCGTCCGCAGGCTTTTAATATGCGCCGTTCATCGGGCTGTCCAATGTCGATCCAAAGATCAATCGCGCCTGTGAGGTCTTTTACCCAAATGTCTGGCTCGTCGGTATCGCTAAGCCCTTTAGTGAAGGCCAAATGCTCTTGCGCATTGAGGGCAAAGGCGATGATGCGAATCATCATGCGCTCATCGGTTTCCGAGGGGTGTTTGGCAATCGTTAAGGGATGGCTGGCGTAGTAATAGCGATCGCCATCGGAAATATGCAGCTCTGCTTTATGTATCGTTGCGCGTAATGCCATTAATCCATTCCTTATGAAGTCTTTGCTATTGCCTCATCTGGCAGCAGAAAACAGACCATCATAATGCCGATACGGTATTACGGTGCAGTAAAGGCAAGGCGCATGCGTTGGTGCGGGATGCCGGCCTCATCAAAGGGTGCGCCAGTAGGCGTAAATTTCAGTTTGGCGTAAAAGGGAACTGCGTTTTGCTGCGCATGGAGTTCGAAAACGCTGGCACCTTGCATCATGCCAGCGCGCACCATTTCACCCAAGAGGGCTGTTCCAATGCCTTGACCCCGAAAAGCCTTTAAAACCGCCATCCGCCCAATTCTGGCGATACTGGGATCACGGCCATCTAAATAGACTCTGGCTGTAGCAACGCATTGACCATCAACATAGGCTAGCGCATGCTCGGCAATTGGATCGTGGGCGTCGATCTCGAGTTCTTCCGCAATGCCTTGCTCTTCTATAAATACTGCGCGGCGAATCGCATAAGCAGCTACCGATGCCTCGGTCCAGGGTTTGGTTTCGATTTCAATCATGCGGGTTTAGTTCAATCCAGATGGATAAAAAGAGTGCGGAAAATAAAACAAAATGGCGTGAGGGGAAAACAAAGGTGGTGTTAAATAATAGCCAGCGGGGTTGCGCGGGTTGGCGGTTTAAACAAGGCATCGAGCTCGGTAAGAATCGCTTCACTCAACTGAATACTGCCAGCTTGCCAATTTTCTTCAATCCGGTTTTCATGAACCGATTTCGGAATTGCAACTGCATCGGGCTTGCGCAAGATCCAGGCCAATGCCACTTGCGCAGCGGTGTAGCCATGCGCCGCCGCTATGGCCGATAGGGCAGAGTACTTGGCAAGATTACCCGTTCCCAGCGGCGAGTAAGCCATCAATGCGATGCCATGTTTTGCCATAGTAGGCACTAAGTCAAACTCAATGCCGCGTTCATTGAGGGCGTAATAGACTTGATTGCTGCGGCAGCCCGACTGCATACCAACATTGCGCTCTGCTTTTAGCCAGGACAGTAAGGCACTTTGATTGAAATTGCTCACCCCAAAGTGGCGAATCAGCCCACGCTCTTGGAGGCTTAAAAATCCCTCAATGGTGCTCTCTTCCGCATGGCTACCTTGCCAGTGCAGTAAGTAGTGATCTAGATAGTCGCACCGCATGCGCCGTAAGCTCGCCTCACAGGCTTTGATCGTGCCATTCTTATCGGCATGGTGCGGCAATACTTTAGAAACCAAGGTCAATTCCTCGCGGCGGCTTGTGGCAAAGGCGCCCAGCGCGTGACCGACAAGCGACTCGGCGGTGCCATCCGCGTACATTTCTGCGGTATCAATGAGGCGATAGCCGATTGCGAGAGCAT
The DNA here is from genome assembly GCA_030696845.1 of Polynucleobacter sp. GTDB lineage: Bacteria > Pseudomonadota > Gammaproteobacteria > Burkholderiales > Burkholderiaceae > Polynucleobacter. Next base: position 11,601 of record JAUYRJ010000047.1, on the reverse strand, counting down.
GTTCAATCGCCTTGGTTTCCTGCTTGGCTTTACTAGGATCTTCGCCCATGAGCCAGGTGCCAAGACCGATGCGGGACTGAAAGAGGGGTGTGGGGTTTGATTGCATAGCGCTTAATATATACAAAACTACCCAGAACAACCACGCCCCAGGTCAAGACTGTGTATCGTATAGCCCTATGATTCGGATTACAGAACTGCGTTTGCCCATTGATCACGCCCCAGATGCCGTGGAGGCTGCTGTTTTACGGCATTTGGGCATTACTGCATCAGATTTAATCGCGCTGCAGGTGTTCAAGCGCAGCTATGATGCGCGCAAGAATGTCGCTCTATCCCTGATTTACACCGTCGATGTTTCTGTGAAAGACGAAGAGCGATTGCTTAAAGCATTTGCAAGTGACGTTCATGTAAGGCCGTCGCCCGATACGCGTTACCATTTTGTTGCAAAAGCCCCTGAGCACTTTACGAAGCGCCCGGTCGTGATTGGTTTTGGCCCATGCGGTATTTTTGCGGCATTGGTGTTGGCGCAGATGGGTTTTAAGCCAATCGTGCTCGAGCGTGGCAAAGCCGTGCGTGAGCGCACCCAAGATACTTGGGGTCTTTGGCGTAAAAATACCCTCAACCCGGAATCCAATGTGCAGTTTGGGGAGGGCGGCGCAGGCACCTTTTCTGATGGCAAGCTCTGGAGCCAAATTAAGGACCCCAAGTTTTACGGCCGCAAGGTATTGCATGAGTTTGTCAAGGCCGGCGCTCCCGCAGAAATTCTTTATGTCGCAAAACCCCACATCGGCACCTTCCGCCTAGTGGGTGTCGTTGAAAAAATGCGCCAAGAGATCATTGCGCTGGGCGGTGAGATTCGCTTCTCGCAAAAAGTCACGGGCTTTGAGATTAAGGATCAGCAGATTCAAGGGCTGCAACTTGAACATGGCGAGCGCATCGCCGCCGATCATGTGATCTTGGCTTTAGGGCATAGCGCGCGCGACACTTTTCAGGCGCTACATGACGCGGGTGTGTACATGGAGGCCAAACCATTTTCAATTGGTTTTCGGATTGAACACCCTCAGTCCTTAATCGATAGGGCGCGATTGGGCCCGCATGCAGGCAATCCCCTGATTGGCGCGGCGGATTACAAATTAGTACACCACGCTAAAAACGGTCGCTCGGTCTACAGTTTTTGCATGTGTCCTGGCGGAACCGTGGTTGCCGCTACATCTGAGCCAAACCGTGTAGTCACCAATGGTATGAGTCAGTACTCCCGCAATGAGCGCAATGCCAATGCAGGCATTGTGGTGGGTATCACGCCAGACGATTACCCGGGCGGACCCATGGCTGGCATCGCGTTTCAGCGCGCCCTAGAGTCGCATGCCTTTGAGCTTGGTGGCGGCACATACGAAGCGCCTGGTCAACTGGTTGGCGACTTCTTGGCAGGTAAGCCGTCGAGCAGTCTGGGTAATGTGATTCCATCCTATAAGCCAGGTGTGCATTTAACTGATCTTGCTAGTAGTCTACCGGACTATGCGATTGAGGCGATTCGGGAAGCGATACCTGCTTTTGAAAAACAGATTCCGGGTTTTTCCATGAAGGACGCAGTCCTTACTGGTGTTGAAACACGCACTTCTTCTCCGCTGCGCATAACGCGCGGTAGTAATTACCAAAGCTTGAATATCAAAGGGCTTTATCCTGCGGGCGAAGGGGCAGGTTATGCGGGCGGCATAATGTCGGCTGGCGTAGATGGCATTCGGGTGGCGGAAGCCCTAGCCTTGGATTGCCTGAGCAAGCAGTAAAAATACTCAGCAATCAAAAATCAGTAATAGCACTGCCTTTTATAGCGTTGCCTTTTTGCATCGCTCCGTTTGATCTACATCAATCGCACTACCCATTTCATAGACGTCGCGGCCCTGATCGGTCGATCGCATATGTGCATTTGATGCAGATCAACATTCTTTTTTTGTGTGAACTGAAAATGAACTGGTTTACTTCATTACCAAAAGAAAAGGAAAGTACTATGCGTCTCAAATCCCTCCTGATTAGCCTCGCTACCGTAAGCACTTTAGCCCCGCTTATGGCTTCTGCCCAAGACCTTGAAAATCCCTGGATGATTCGGGTACGCGCTGTCGGCTTGTTATGGCAAAACGGTCAAACGAATTCAGTTCAAGCTTTGGATGTAAAAGCAAAAAACCAAATGATTCCAGAGTTTGATGTTTCCTATTTCTTTACCAAGAATATTGCTGCCGAATTGGTATTAACCTACCCTCAATCGGTGCAAATTGATGCCGGGGGTAATAAGCTGGGAACCATCAAAGCCCTGCCACCATCTTTACTCTTGCAATACCATTTCACCGAGCTTGGCGCTTTTAAGCCCTACATTGGCGCTGGTGTGAACTACACGATTTTCAGTAGTCGCAACAACTTAGGCGGTGGCGCGTATTCTGTTGATAACTCCAGTTTTGGCGCAGTAGGGCAAATCGGTATGGATTACATGCTGGATAAACATTGGGGCCTTAATTTGGATTTAAAGTACGCCACCATGTCCACCAAGGTGACTACCGCCGCTGGCGCAAATGCCGGGAAGCTTACCTTAAACCCGTGGATGCCTGCGCTTGGCGTGACGTATAAGTTCTAATCAATGCACGGAAAGTGTGGTGGAGGAAGGAGGGCTGTGCCCTCTTTTGGCATTTTCAGCGAGTGTATATAGCCCCTTTTTGCTAAGAATTCTGGGTTTATAGGACCTGGTTTTCAGATCAGACGATAATGCGGCATGGCTTTAATCGTACTTACTGATGCAAAACTGGCTTTTGGCCACGTCGACTTACTCGCAAACACCGCTTTTTCACTGGAATCCGGTGAGCGCGTTGGTTTAATCGGCCGCAATGGCACGGGTAAGTCCTCCTTATTGAAAATCCTGGCGGGTGGCGAAAAGCTCGATGACGGTTTGCTGCAATACCAGCAAGGTCTGCGGATTGCATACGTACCGCAAGAGCCCCTGTTTGAAGCAAATGAAACCGTCTTTGACGCTGTCTCCAAAGGGGTGGCGCAAGCCAAATCCTTGCGTGAGGAATACGAAGCATTGAGCGTGGGCGAGTGGGACGATGCTTCGCATCAGCGCTTGGATGAGTTGCAATCGGCCTTAGAAGCGGTCAGTGGTTGGAACTGGGAGCAGCGCGTTCATGAAACCCTTGACCGACTGCACCTCAATGCCGAGATGAAAATCACCGCGCTATCGGGCGGTACTAAAAAGAGGGTCGCCTTAGCGCAGGCCCTGGTCGCCATGCCCGATGTGCTGTTACTCGATGAGCCTACCAACCATTTGGATTTGGATTCGATTACGTGGCTGGAGGAGCTCCTAAAAGAATACCAAGGCTCGGTTGTTCTAATTACCCATGACCGTGCTTTCTTGGATGCGGTCTGCACCCAGATTGTGGAATTGGATCGCGGAATCTTGCGCAGCTACCCCGGTAACTTTTCCGCCTACGAGGTGCTAAAGGATCAGGAGCTCAATGCGGAATCCTTAGCCAATGCTAGGGCCGATAAGCTCCTTGCTCAAGAAGAGGTATGGATTCGGAAAGGGGTTGAAGCGAGGCGAACCCGCAGCGTTGGCCGAATCGCCCGCCTGGAAAAACTCCGCGCCACGCGCGCAGAGCGCCGCGATGCGATGGGTCAAGTGAAGTTGGCGGTTTCCGCAGGCGATCGCAGCGGCAAAATTGTGGCCGATTTACAAAACGTATCCAAATCCTACGATCGACCAATTGTGACCGACTTTACCGCGACCATTTTGCGAGGCGATAAGGTGGGTTTACTGGGGCCCAATGGCGCAGGTAAGACAACGCTTTTAAAGCTGATTTTGGGTAGCATTACCCCCGATTCAGGTACAGCGGTAATGGGTACACGCATTGAAGTCGCGTATTTTGATCAAATGCGCGAAGGCTTGGATCTCAATGCCTCCTTAGAGGATTACATTAGTCCCGGTAGTGAATGGATTGAGATCAACGGCAATCGTAAGCACGTCAAAAGTTACTTGAGTGATTTTTTATTCGCGCCCGAGCGCACCAATTCACCGGTAAGCACCTTATCGGGTGGCGAGCGTAATCGCTTGTTGTTAGCGCGTCTATTTGCAAGACCAGCAAACGTCTTGGTATTGGATGAGCCGACTAACGATTTGGATATCGATACTTTAGACTTGCTGGAGCAATTGCTGCAAGACTACAAAGGCACCGTCTTTTTGGTAAGTCATGATCGGTACTTCTTGGATAACGTGGTGACGAGCATCATCGCCAATGAGGGTAATGGCTTTTGGCGTGAGTATGAGGGTGGCTACGAAGACTGGAAGATCCAAAAGGCACGCTCTGACAAAATCCGCAGTGAGAATGGCAGCATTAAAGCCGAAGCCCCTCCAAAAGCAGTCGAAAAAGCCAAGGTGGAGGTCAAGCCAGTTGCGGCTAAAAGCGGCGTACAAAAACTCAATAGCAAAGAGCGCTCTGAATTAGAGGCCTTGCCCTTGCAAATCGAAACTTTGGAAGCGGAGCAGGCTGAAATGGGGATTGCGATGAGCAACCCCGATCTGTATAAAAATGAGCCTGAATTGGCCGCTAGCATGCAGGCACGTCTATCTGAAATTACCGCAGAAATTGATACCAAGCTGCAGCGTTGGGAGCTATTGCTTAGTCGTTCTGGTACTTAAGCGGTTTTTTTATATTTTTGCCGGAAGTGCGCTATTGCCTCAATGCCAAACGAGCTAATCAGCGCTAGTACTAAGGCGATCGCGCTTGAGGGCGCGGTTTTGATCGTATTTAAAAAGAGCGCGCCAAATAAGGCCACATTAATTGCGATTGCAAACCACAACATGGAGGGCTTGGCTCCGGTTTTTTGGTGAACACGAAGGTGACCGTAGGTAATAGCGGCATAGACCAGCAAAAAAGCGAGGCTGGCCATTTGCCCCACTTCCGCCAAGGGAAAAATCAACGCCAACACAATGACCCCGATTGATGAAATCGTGAGCGCGCGAATATTGGTCTTAAGTACGCTAGCACCCAGCGCATCCGAAATCATTTTCTTTTTTGCTACGTCGGCTGCGATATTGGAAGCCGCAAAGATCGTGGCATTGACGGCGGCCGCGCAGGCGAGCAGCGCAGAAATACTAATCACGATGTGACCCAGTTTGCCGGCAACCCGTTGCGCAGCATCGGCAAGTACGTGCCCATTATCCATTTGAATTGCATTTAATGGCATCAGCAGAACAACGGCGCTACTCACGGCTAAATAGGCAATGGTTACTAAAATTAAGGCAGAGAACATGGCTAGCGGCAGTTCTCTTTGGGGGCTTTTCATGGCAGAGGATGAGTTGGTAACCACTCCAAAGCCTTGAAAGTTGATGTACAAAATACCTGCCGCAACCGCGATGCCTTCAATGGATGGACTGCCGATATTGAGCTTGCTGAAGTTTGCTTGCTCAAAACCCATCGCTGAAAAGACCAGCAGGCTAATAACAACGAGGCTAATTGCGATCATTTCAGCGCGACCGACACGGCTAGCGCCAAGCAAGTTAACAAAAGTACATGCCAAAATAATCCCGGCAGTAATCAGTTTAAGCACTAAGGGCGATAAGTCGCCGCCAAATAAGGTGTTGGTGTACTCCACAAAGCCAGCTGCATAGAGTGCCGCCGCAATCAGATAGGCAATGTATTGAAATAAATTAATACCGCCCGAAAGAATGCCAGGACCAAAACTCATCACCGTAAAGGTGGCCGCTCCGCCACTGCTCGGAAAGGCCGCGCCCAGTTTGGCATAGGAATAAATTGAAAAAGACGCGGCGATAGCGCCCAGTAAAAAAGCCACGGGCAGGTAATTGCCCGCATGAAAGCTGGCCAATCCCAATAAGGAATAGAGACCTGCTCCCATCATGCCGCCAACACCTAAGGCAGTTGCTGAAAAAAGACTAATGTCGCTGGATTGGCTTGGGGACGTTTTAAGGAGTTCGTGTTGCAAACGGATTTACTCTTGAATTTGGCGCTGAAGCTGATTGCGCAGTTGGGTGATTTCATCCAAGAGATCTAAAGCGAGTGCTACTCCTGGCGCATTGAGTTCTAAGTCCCGCATTAAACGGGCAGCCGTTTTGGCGCGCTGCAAGGCTTCGCCGCTAAAGCGCCAATCTTGCGGTGATGATCCAGCAGGGCTTAAGACTCCTTCGGAAACCCAAGCCATAATTAATTCTTCTGGTGTGCATGCGGCTTGCGCGAGCTCCACCATAGTCATCTGAATCTCGTTTTCTACGATACTGCCTTCAATCCAAGTTATCTCTGCTCGTGACATCGTGATCATCCCTTCAAGTGGCTTCTGGGGTTGAAATCAAATGCGCTTTCTAGTGCTCGGTAAGCTTCTTTTTGTGCCTCGGTCTCTGCGCTAGGTACAACAATGGTGGGGACAACATATAGGTCGCCCGGCTCTTTGCTTGGAATGCCCTTGCCTTTGAGGCGCATCTTGCGTCCTGCCGCGGTACCTGCCGGAACTTTAAGCTCAAGAAGCGAGCCCGCAGGGGTTGGGACATTAACGCTAGTGCCTAGTGCGGCCTCCCATGGGCTGAGCGGCAAATCTAAATAGACATCCTTGCCGTCGACTCGGTAGATGGGGTTTGGATTAAAGCCAATCTCTAAATAAAGGTCGCCCGCTCCACCTTCTGCGTAGCCGGGACCACCTTGCCCGCTTAAGCGTAAATTTTGACCCGCCCGAATGCCTTTCGGAATGCTGATATCCAATTTACGCTCTTGGTAGACCAAATGCCCTTGCGCATCCATGGCAGGCATCGATAGTGAGATGGTGCGCTTAGCCCCTTCATACGCATCGACCAAATCAATCATGATCTTGGCGTGCTGATCTTGTCCTTTTTGGGGTCGTGCTTGATGTTGGCGTGCGCCTTGCGCGCGGCGTCCAAAGAGGGATTCAAAGAAATCACTTTGATCACCGCCACCAAAGTCACCGTCGCTAAATTCAAATCCGGGATTCCAATTGGGTGGTGGCGTGAAATCCTGTCCGCTCTTCCAGTTGCTACCCATTTGATCATAGGCGGCGCGTTTTTCAGTGTCTTTTAGAACCGCAAATGCTTCGCCCACTTCTTTGAAGCGTTCTTCAGCGCCCACCTCTTTGCTGACATCGGGGTGGTATTTGCGCGCGAGCTTGCGGTAGGCCTGCTTGATCTCGTCCTGGGTCGCGCTACGGGCAACACCAAGGGTTTCGTAATAATCCTTGAATTTCATGGGACTGAAACAACTCCTGTAGTGATGTTGATCTGCCAATGCGATTCATTTTACAGGGCTTTAAGCGGCTTTAGTCTGGCGGAGTATGGTGCCAAAGCTACCGGGCCCTAAATGCATCAGCGGGCACTGGGCCCGCTGATTGGAACAAAAGAACAGCACAACAAAGGCTAAAAGATAGCATTCCCCCTAGCTCATAATGCCGATCTGCCAAGGCACAAACTCATAATCCCCAAGACCGAGCAATTCACTCTTGGAAGGCTCGCCCGATGCGGTTCGCAAAAAGAGTTCAAAAATGCGTTGCCCCATTTCTTGAACTGAGACCGTGCCATCTAAAATTTCACCGCAGTTGATATCCATATCTTCGCTCAGGCGCTGATACATGGGCGTGTTGGTAGCGAGTTTGATGCAAGGCGCAGGCTTAGATCCAAACATCGAGCCGCGGCCGGTTGTAAAAGCGATTAAGTTGGCACCGCCAGCAATTTGACCTGTTGCCGATACCGGATCAAAGCCAGGCGTATCCATAAATACAAATCCCTTGGCTGTCACTGGCTCAGCGTAGCGGTAGACTTCCATTAGTGGACCCGTGCCGCCTTTCATGGAGGAGCCGAGTGACTTCTCAAAAATATTGGCAAGACCACCAATTTGATTGCCGGGGCTGACTTGACCATTAATCTGCACATCACGGCCAACCGAGTATTCGTCTTTCCACCAGCGGATGCGACTAATCAGTTTTTCACCAATTTCTTTGCTGGCTGCGCGCCGCGTGAGGGTGTGCTCTACGCCGTAAATTTCAGGCGTCTCAGACAGAATGCCAGTACCACCATGGCGCGCCAAAATGTCAATCGCGGCTCCTAAGGCGGGGTTAGCGGTAATCGACGAGAAGCCATCCGACCCACCGCATTGCAGTCCAACGCATAAATGGCTTGCGGAAACGGTTTGCCGCTTAGCTTTATTGGCTTCGGGCAGTAAGGCTTTGACCGCTTCGATGCCTGCTTCGATGGTTTTACGTGTGCCGCCCGTTTCTTGCATGATGAAGGTATGCAAGTTCGACCCCTCTTGCAAGTCTTCTTGCTCCATCAGGCCTTTGAGCTGATTACGCTCGCAGCCCAAGCCAATCACCAGGGCGGCAGCGAGGTTGGGATGCCTTGCGTAACCAGCCATCGTGCGGCGTAATAACTGCATAGGTTCGCCCGTCATTTCCATGCCACATCCAATCGAATGACTAAACGCGACAACACCATCTACGTTCGGATAGTCGGCTAAGCGCTCTGGCGTAAACCACTCGGCAATTTTATTGACAACAGTTGCTGAGCAGTTGACGGTTGACAAAATGCCAATGAAATTGCGTGTACCCACTTTACCGTTGGCGCGCACATAACCTTGAAAGGTGGCGCGCTGCGCTTCAGGTAGCATCACTGTGGGTTTGAATTCACTGGCGTAGGCGTAATCCCGATCGAATTCCCTGAACTCGGTATTGTGCCCATGCACCATCGTGCCCGGTTCAATGTCGACATTGGCAAAGCCCACGGTGACGTTGTACTTGAGGATGGGCTCGCCCTTCAGAATTTTCTTGGCGGCAATCTTGTAGCCTGCGGGCACTTGACTACGGCTTGTAAAGTGCTCGCTAGGCACTTCAGTGCCAATCCCAACATCAACTCGAGCCACAACAACATTGTCGTTCGGGTGTAAGCGAATAATGGGGCCAATCAGGCGTTTTTCAGAGATTTCGATCATGTCTAGGTTACGGTCGGTTAAATAAGGGGTTTATTGTAGATTCAGATATCACTCCGCGGTAGCTCCTGATTTTTTAACAATCGGACGCCATTTAGCCACTTCAGCCTTAATGTATTCGCCCAATTGCTCGGGAGTGCTGGTCTCAACATCAAATCCCTTGCTGGCAAGTTGACTTTTGATTTCTGGGTTGTTCAGAATGCTGCTCATTTGAGTATTGAGACGCTGAATAATTTCCTTTGGCGTACCAGCTGGCGCAACTAGAGCATAAACAAGCTCAACCTCAAATTTATTTAAGGTCTCAGCAATGGCTGGGACTTCAGGCGCATTGGGCGAGCGTTTTAGGCTGGTAACGCCAATTGGCGTGAGCTTTCCGGACTTGACGTATGGCAGGGCCGCAGGCGTTCCAATCATGGCAGTCTGAATTTGACCTCCTAACACATCGGTTAGGGCGGGAGCCGCACCTTTATAAGGCACATGGGTAATGTCGGTGCCGGCCTGGACATTAAATAGTTCCCCACCCAAATGCAGGGGTGTGCCAGTACCCGATGAGCCGAAGTTGACTTTGCCAGGATTGGCTTTTGCGTAGGCGATTAATTCGCTGACGTTTTTAACCGGCACTGATGGGTTTGCAACCAGCATGAGTGAGGATGACGCTACTAATGTAATTGGCGCAAAGTCTTTTACGACGTTGTAGTTGAGTTTTTTATAAAGCGATTCATTAATTGCTTGGGTGCCGACCATCATCAAAAAGAGGGTGTATCCATCAGCCTTAGATCGTGCGACAAATTCAGCGGCTAAGTTTGTGCCGGCACCAGGTTTGTTGTCAATAATGACGGGCTGCCCTAAGTCATCTCCGAGCTTTTGGCTGAAGGCCCTGGCGAGAACATCGGATGGACCTCCTGCGGCGAATGGCACCACTAGCCGAATCGGTTGATTGGGATAGTTCTGCGCGCCAACCCCAAAAGAAACAGCAGCACTTAGTAGCGCAATAGTTTTGATAATTTTTAGCATATGATCTCCTTAATATTTTTTATTTAAAACGCATTTACAACACTTCAAACAACGAATGAAAATTAAGACCGCACAGCTTTATCCGCTCTCCATTCCTTTAAAGGCGCCCATCAAAATGTCAGGCGAGACAGTGACCCACGCCAACACGCTGCTACTTCGCATTGTGGATAGCAATGGACGAGAAGGGTGGGGCGAAACCTCCGCTGCGCCCCTCATGACCGGGGAAACACTCGGCAGTCTTTTATCCAATACCGCATATCTTTTAAATCGGATCAAAGATTTAGAATGGTCTGATCCAAATGAAATCGGGCAACTTGCTTCGCGCGTGTTGTATTCCAATGCATCTGCTAAGTCGTGCGTTGAAGTGGCTTTGCTCGATATCTTTGCGCAAGAAAAGCAGGAAAGCCTTTTTTCTTTTGCGCGTCGAGCCAGCGGCATCAATACCCAGGAAAAGCCAGAGCCCTTATCGATCTTGCGTATGCTGGGTGGTAGCTTAGAGCAGGAAATCACTGATGCGATTACGCTTCGCGCGCAAGGGTATCGGCACTGGAAAATTAAAGTGGGTTTGCTGGGCTTGCATCGCGATCTTGAGCGGGTTGCAGCCATTTGCGAGGTGCTCGAGGGTGATACGGTTTCGGCAGACGCAAATGGCGCATTTACTTTAGCCGATGCGGTCGCATTTTGCACATCCCCATTGGCATCCAAATTATCGTTTGTAGAGCAGCCAATTGCATCGGCACATCCCATGGCCGATTTCCTCGCCTTAAAAAAGGCCTCTCCTTTACCGGTTGGCTTGGATGAATCTATCCATGGTCTAAATGAAATAATCGAATTTGATGAGTCTCGTGTGTATGATGGCGCCAGCTTAAAGTTAATTAAATTAGGCGGCATATTGCCAGGCGTTCGCGCTGCGCTGGAGATGCAAAAGCGCAAACTCAAATTAAATTTGGCCTGCAAGGTGGCTGAAACTTCCTTGTCTGCTGCTGCAACGGCCAGTATTGGATTTGCCGTCAATGAAGCTGCTTGGGGCTTAAGTATGTCAAATGAATATCTGGAGTTTGATATTTGCGACAAACCTCTAGCCGCGCGAGACGGGCTACTCCATTTTGAGCAATTAAGTCCCATCGGTGTAGGCGTGATCCCTAGTCTCACGTTAGTTAAAAAAGCGGCTTCTAAAGAGTGGGGCGTTATTCAACTTTGAGTACATCAAAGGCGGCCTTCAGTCTGCGTGAATAGAGTTCGTTCATGGCTTTGCTTTCCTCCGGAGTCCATTTTCTGAAGCCCTCACCCGCTTTAATGCCCGTCTTTCCTTCGCTCATTAGTTTGGCAAGGCTTGGCGGAATGGTCGAAATCGTCGAGAGTGATGGGTATATTTCCTTGGCAGCGTTGGCCATACCATCCCAGCCAGAGATTTCTTTTTGGGTCATGGGTCCTACGGCCGCATACCTAAATCCAAAGCTATAGCGAACCGCATCATCGATGTCATCTGGGGTGGCAATGCCGGCATCAACTAAAGATAAGGCTTCGCGCATCAAGGCATGTTGAATGCGGTTGGCTAAAAACCCAGGAATGTCGCGCTTTACTAAGACCGGTTTTTTATTGATCTTTTTGT
>JAUYRJ010000059.1 GCA_030696845.1 Polynucleobacter sp. | reverse complement strand
ATCGTCGTCCGCAATTTTCTGGATACAACGCGGCCGAGAGTGATCGCTGTTTTGATCGCGCGGCTGACTTAGGGCACGCTCAAGCGCAGTTTAGGAAAGGTGCCAATCTGTGGCGCAAACGCGAGAAGGTAGCGGAAAAGGTGAAGGGCTTGCAAGCATCCTACTGGGTATGGCAAGCGCAACAGCAAGGTGTTGATGAAGCCGGTGTGTTGCTCTCGAAAATTTTAGAGAGTTGCCCCAAGCCCTCGCTGAATCACTGGCACGATTTAGCACTGCGCGCGGAGCAAGCCATCAATCGCCATGCTGAATACAAGATTGAACACGAGTGGCTGCTCTTGTGCCACCGCCTCGTGATTGCCAATCAATTTAATTTCAGTAAAGCCGAATTACTTTTGGCAGATATAGATCAATTGCAACATGAGCACTGCATCGTCGTTGACATACGCTGGGAACTACCAAAAATTTTGCCAAGGTTAATTCAGATCGAAACGATTGGGCAACGCCGCGCCCTGCTGGCGGCTGGAAAAGTGTTTACCAGCAGTAAAGGTGAAGAAAATAATTCTTCCGTTAAATCCATTGCTGGTCTGTCGGCCTCCAATGCATCAGCCGATGAATTGGAAATGATGGAGAGCCGTGAACGCGAGGGGAACTTACGGCAACGCCGCTATCGCTTTGACAAAGTGACGCAGTGGTTAGTCAGTACCTTTGCGCTACCAACCAATATATCGACTAAACAAAAAGTGGCTGCCTAATTTAATGCCGAGCTACTTATTGGCGGAAGTGCGGTAAGGTCATACAGGGCGCGCTTGCGCAATCACCTGAGCGCGGAAGCTTTCGGGTAAAGCATTGGGCGTAAGCACATCGACCTGCACACCAAGTAACTGGAGCAATTCGTGCCGAATCGCACCAATGTCAAACATAGTAGTTTCGGGTGTTGGGTCAATCAAAATATCTAGATCACTACCCTCTAGGTCATCGCCATGGAGTACTGATCCAAAAACGCGGGCATTGCGTGCATGATGACGCTCAACCACCAGTCGTATAGCAGCTCGATTTGCTTGCAGGGCAAGTGAAGGCCTCATGGATTACTCCCTATCTTCAAACTTTGATTTAATCACAAGGTGTTTGGACTTGCAATGCCGAACAAAAGATACGTACTGAACTACATACCCGATTGACTCTTCGCTTTTATTATCGGCTACTAGCCATTAGCTATTGGCTATTGGCCTGCGCATCCGCTGCTGCCTCTGCTTCGTCTTCTGGTGATTTCTTAGGCTCATAGAAACGCGCAATCAGTAAACCCAGTTCATAGAGCAAGGTCATGGGTATTGCGAGAAGCAATTGTGAGAGTACATCGGGCGGCGTGACGATGGCGGCAATCACAAACGCGCCCACGATGACATAGGGTCTTGCTTCCCTTAACTTGGCCAAGGTCACCATGCCCATGCGCACGAGTACGACAACAACTACCGGCACCTCAAAAGTAATACCAAAGGCTAGGAAAGTGGTCATGGCAAAGCTCAGGTATTTATCAATATCCGTGGTCATCTCCGCGCCCAAGGGAGCGTTGTACTGCGCCATGAAATTAAATACTGTCGGAAATACCAAAAAGTAAGCAAACGCCATGCCAATTAAAAAGAGGCTATAACTGCTTACTACCAATGGCAAAATTAATTTACGTTCGTGCTGATATAGACCGGGGGCAATAAAGGCCCATAACTGGTACATGACCCAAGGTAATGCGATCAAAAATGCCACCAGCATAGTGACTTTCATGGGCACAAAGAAGGAGCCGGTGATGTCGGTCACGATCATCTTGCCTCCTTCAGGCAAGGAGCTGAGTAAGGGCTGTGCAAAGATATGAAAAATATCCGGCGCCCAATAGGCCAAGCTGGCAAACACGATGATGACCGCGAGACTGGCTTTAATAATGCGATCACGCAGCTCAAATAAGTGGGAGAGAAAGGTTTCTTGTAAACCCTCTCCTACGCTTGCGTCAGCAGCGGCATCAAAGTCTTTATTTGCCGAGTCGTCTTTCGCGTCGGTCTTAGCGCTACTGGTATTAGTGGAATCGGTGGGCTGCATCAATCGTTACTTAATAGAAGATGTGTGGCGATAACGCTTCATTCGCGCCGCGCCGGACTGAACCCGAGTACGCATACCCGAAGAATGCTTAAACCAGGTGGGGCGATTGCCGCGCTTTACACGCCAACTATCACGCCCCTGGCGCAAGCTCTCGCGGTAAACCGCGTTCTCATCCAGGCTCATGCTGCCTGAATAATTGGATGTAAAGCTGCTGGAATCCGCTTGATCGCTTAAATTGAGCTGGGCTTCCTGCACGGTCGAGTTGATGCTGTTCTCGACGTCCTTGAACATGGTGGTGCTTTCTTCACGGAGTTTTTTAAACTCGTCTAACTCGATTTGGCGATTGACTTCACTGCGCACCTCGGACATGTAGCGCTGTGCGCGGCCAAATAAATTACCGGCCATACGGGCTATCTTAGGCAAACGCTCTGGCCCTACCACCACCAATGCGACGACCGCAATCAACGCGAGTTTTGAAACTCCCAGATCAATCATGTAATGCGCACACCGATTGCAATCGCATTCAAATTACTTATTGACGTCTTTGGCGTGCACGTCGACGGTCTTTTCAGCGGAAGCGGTTTGCTGAGGAATTTGCTCGGTTTTTTCATCGCCGGTTTTCATGCCCTCTTTAAAGCCTTTGACTGCGCCACCAAGGTCGCTGCCCATGTTGCGCAGTTTCTTGGTGCCGAATACCAGCATCACGATCACCAGAACAATCAGCCAATGCCAAATGCTAAATGAACCCATTTTTCTGCTCTCCTTGAATTATTTATTCCAGGGGCGCGGTCCGCCCATCACATGCAAATGCGTGTGATAAACCTCTTGACCCCCATCCGCGCCATTGTTTAGCGATAACCGAAAGCCACCATCCCGTCCGGGACGACAGCCTTGCTCTTTCGCTAAGCGTGGCGCCAATGCCACCATTCTACCCAGCAATTCTGCATCCTGGGGCGCATCGGCCTCGAGGGTCGTGATGTGCCGCTTGGGTATCAAGAGAAAATGGATTGGAGCCGCAGGATTAATGTCCTTAAAGCCAAAAATTTCATTATCTTCATAGACTTTTTGGCACGGAATAGTACCAGCAATAATTTTGCAAAAAATGCAGTTTTCGTGATTTTCCATAGATTACTCGGTCAAAAAGCGCTGTATTAGGGCTAAACGCTCTATTTTAGGATTTTCTGGCGGCCTTCTCCGCAATTCCAGAGACGCCCTCGCGACGGGTCAGCTCCGCCAAGACATCTTCTGGGCGCAGGCCGAACTGCGATAAAGCCACTAAACAATGAAACCACAAATCAGCCATTTCCCCAATCAGCAAAGCCTGTTGTTCCTGCGCTAAGCCGTGATGCCGGCTATCTTTTGCCGCCATCACCGCTTCGGTTGCCTCTTCACCAATCTTTTTTAGGATGGCGTCATCGCCTTTAGAAAAGAGCTGCGCAATGTACGAGGATTTAGGGTCGGCGTTGCCAGCCACAAAATCAGCGCGGCGACCATCCACCACATCCGCCAGATGGGCTAGAACAGCATCTAAATTCGGAGGGGATTCTGACTTACTCATGAATGCATTCTATTCCTATGGCTTTTGCCACTCGCCCTTTGCCGAGTCCCAGTCCAAGAAAAAACAACTGTGGGCGCCCGTATGGCATGCAATCCCGTCCTTTTGGTCGACCACCATCAGAATCGTATCGCCATCGCAATCGAGGCGAATGGCTTTGACGGTTTGCGTATGACCCGACTCCTCGCCTTTATGCCAGAGCTTTTGGCGTGAGCGTGACCAATACACCGCCTCACCGATTTGCAGTGTTTTGAGCAAGGCATCGCGGTTCATCCAGGCCATCATCAATACATCGCCTGTGCCCTGCTCTTGGGCAATCACTGCCACCAGACCTTGCTCATTCCACGTTACGGCATCGAGCCATGCGCCCGGGGTGAGATTGGGATTGGATTTAAATGCGCCGGCGGTTGTGTTCATAGGCTTTCATTCTGACAGAGTTGCGTATTTGACTACTAATCTGCAATGAATTGCGGTATTAATTTATATCTATTTAGGTATAATTTGATATGGCCTTAAAAATAGAAAAAAGCACTAGCAATATCTACGCTGACATCGGCTTTACCAACGACCAAGAGATGATGGTCAAGGCTGGTTTAGCTGAAAAAATTGGTGAAATCATAAAAAATCGTCGCCTAACCCAAATGGAGGCCGCTTTAATTTTGGGTATGTCACAGCCTAAGTTATCAAGCATGTTGCGCGGCCAATTCCACGGCATTAGCGAAACGAAGATGCTGCAATGCCTCAATAAGCTCGGTCGTGATATTCAAATTGTGGTTCGCAAAGCCAATCGGGATCAACGGATTGGACGCACTAGCGTCGTATTTGCTTAAAGCCGAACGGGGATTCCCTGGGCCGCCATGTATTCCTTGGCCTCTTTTACGGTATAGGTGCCGTAATGAAAGATGCTCGCTGCCAGCACGGCATCGGCCCTGCCTTTGATAATGCCGTCCACCAGATGCTGTAAGTTGCCCACGCCACCACTGGCGATCACCGGAACAGGCACTGCGGCGCTCACCGCCGCCGTTAGGGCCAAATCAAATCCGTCTTGCGTACCATCCTGATTCATGCTGGTCAGCAAAATTTCGCCGGCGCCGCGGCGCGTTACTTCGCGCGCCCACTCCACCACATCTAACCCCGTTGCGGTTCTGCCGCCGTGGGTAAATACTTCCCATCGGTTCTCTGCAACGCGCTTGGCATCAATTGCCACTACGATGCATTGCGAACCGTAATGCGCAGCCGCATCGGACACCAAATCCGGATTTGCAACCGCGGAGGAGTTCATGCTCACTTTATCAGCGCCCGCATTTAGTAAACGCCGCACATCCGCAACCGCCCGCACGCCACCGCCTACCGTTAACGGAATAAACACCTGCGCCGCGACCGCTTCAATAATCGGTAACAATAAATCGCGCCCATCGGATGTGGCGGTAATGTCTAAAAACGTCAGCTCATCCACGCCCTGCTCATCATAGCGGCGCGCAATCTCTACCGGATCGCCGGCATCGCGCAAACCCACAAAGTTGATGCCCTTGACGACACGTCCAGCGGTCACATCCAGGCAAGGAATAATTCGTTTAGTGAGCACGCGTTTTTATGATGTAAATGAAGCGAATGGTTTTGAATGGTTTTAGTTTGATGACGCTGTGCTTGAAGTGAACATTAGCTACTGAGTTTTTTTGCAATGAGCGCCGCGTATTTAGCGGTTTGCTCATCGGCATATTGCTGCGCAGTCGTTAAATCCAAATCACCGGAGTAAATCGAGCGGCCAGCGATCACGCCCATCACACCCTCTTGTTCAGCAGCGCAAAGCGCTTCAATGTCTTTATTGTTGGATAGGCCGCCACTGGCAATCACCGGAATGCGCACGGCTTGAGCCAACTTAATCGTCGCTTCTAAATTGACGCCCTTGAGCATGCCATCGCGTCCGATGTCGGTGTAGATAATCGCCTCTACTCCGTAGTCCTCAAACTTCTTCGCCAGATCGATGACTTCATGGCCGGTGAGCTTACTCCACCCATCGGTGGCCACTTTTCCATCGCGGGCATCGAGGCCCACCATGATGTGGCCGCTAAAGGCGGTACAGGCATCTTGCACAAAGCCGGGGTTCTTCACTGCGGCCGTACCAATGATGATGGTGCTAATGCCATCATCGAGTAAACGCTCAATGGTTTCTAAATCCCGAATACCGCCACCGAGTTGCACTGGAATGTCGTCGCCAACGGCTTTGAGAATAGCCTTAATAGCGGATTCATTTTTGGGTTTGCCCGCAAAGGCGCCATTCAGGTCCACTAGATGCAAGCGGCGCGCGCCCTTGCTCACCCAGTGCGCCGCCATGGCGGCGGGATCTTCTGAGAAAACCGTAGCGCGGTCCATATCGCCTTGCTCTAAGCGAACGCAGTGGCCGTCTTTAATGTCAATTGCAGGAATTAGCAGCATGATGAATAGGAAAAATTAAGGTTGCCAAGTAACGAAGTTTTCATAAAGCCGTAATCCGTATTCTGCACTCTTTTCTGGATGAAACTGAGTAGCAAAAATATTATCCCGCGCAATCGCGGATGTAAACCACGCGCCGTACTCGGTTGAGCCCACGGTATGTTCTGTTTTGGCTGGTACGGCATAAAAGCTGTGCACAAAATAAAAACTGCTTAAATTCGGAATGCCCTCCCAAAGCGGGTGACTTTGTTCTTGCCGAACCTGATTCCAGCCCATGTGCGGTACTTTGTATTCAGAGCCATCGGCTTGCAATTGGCCGGCTAAGTCAAAACGCCGCACTTCACCTGGAATTAAGCCCAAGCAGGGCGTGTAAGCATGAATGTCCTGCCGCTGATCTGCGCGCACTTCCTTGCTGTGTTCAAACAGCATTTGCTCACCCACGCACACGCCCAACATGGGCTTGGTTTTCGCAGCCAGTAGCAAGGCCTCCAATAAACCAGACTCCCTTAACTGCTTCATGCAGTCGGGCATCGCGCCTTGACCCGGCAAAACTACGCGATCGGCGTGTTGAATGTGCTCCGGCGCGGTTGCGAACAGCACATTCGCATTCGGGGCGACATGACGAAAGGCCTGATACACGGAACGCAAATTTCCCATTCCGTAATCGACGATGGCAATCTGTTGGGTCAAAGGAGACCTATTCTTTAGCGACTAATAAAAAAAGCGGTTGGTGCATCGTCATAACAGTAACAAACGATGGCGCATCCGGCAATGACTAGAGGCTACCTTTCGTAGAAGGCACAACGCCAGCGGCGCGGGGATCTAAGCTAAGGGCCATACGCAAGGCGCGGCCAAAGGCTTTAAATACGGTCTCAATTTGATGGTGGGCATTTACACCACGTAAATTATCGATGTGCAGCGTCACGCCAGCATGGTTTACAAAACCACGAAAGAACTCAATACTGAGATCCACATCAAAGTCCCCTACCCGCGCGCGGGTAAATGGCACATGAAACTCCAAACCGGGACGCCCTGAAAAATCGATCACCACCCGAGACAGGGTTTCATCAAGCGGAACATAAGAATGCCCGTAGCGAGTAATGCCCGACTTGTCTCCAACAGCCTTGGCAATAGCCTGACCTAGGGTGATGCCAACGTCCTCAACGGTGTGATGATCATCAATGTGGGTATCGCCTTTGGCGACGACCTTGAGATCAATCATCCCGTGACGGGCGATCTGGTCGAGCATATGATCGAGGAATGGCACACCCGAGGCGAGCTCGGCTTTGCCAGTACCATCAAGATTAATGGCAATCTGAATTTGGGTTTCCGAAGTATTTCGGGTAACGTCGGCCTGCCGCATACATCAAAGCGCCCGTAGGCGAAGTGTTTATTGAAGCCTCATAATATCATTGCTGATGGATTTGTTGTATGCAAATCATTCACTTAGCTATGAATGACGCTGTGCTGTTCTGGTTATCTGGTTTTTTGTTTTTCTTGCCTGACTGTTTTACTATTTTTTCTGAGATCAATTCCGATGAGCCGCTTTTGGAGCCCCGTTGTACAAACCCTCACCCCTTATGTGCCAGGGGAGCAGCCGCAACTGCAGCGGCTTGTCAAACTCAATACCAATGAAAGCCCTTATGGCCCATCGCCTAAAGCCTTAGCTGCGATTGCCACTGAAAATACCGCTGACCTGCGCCTCTACCCAGACCCTGAAGGATCTCGTCTCAAAGCCGCCGTTGCCAAACTGCATGGCCTTGATCCAAAGCAGGTTTTTTTAGGAAATGGCTCGGATGAGGTTTTAGCGCATGTGTTTCAGGGTTTGCTCAAGCAAAAATTACCCCTGTTGTTTCCGGACATTAGCTATAGCTTTTATCCGGTTTATTGCAAGCTCTTTGGCATTCAATACGAAACCGTGCCCTTAGGCCCCCATTTTGAAATCGAACTCGATGCCTACGCCAAACTCAATGGCGGCATTATTTTTCCCAACCCCAATGCCCCTACTGGCAGGGCAATTCCCCGTGCCGAGATTGAGCTCTTGCTCAAGAAAAACTCTGGCTCGGTGGTGGTGATCGATGAGGCGTATGTGGATTACGGTACCGAGTCTTGCATTCCGCTCTTGCGTGGTGAACATTGCCCCGAGAATTTATTAGTTACCCATACTCTCTCCAAGTCGCGCGCTTTAGCGGGATTGCGCGTAGGCTTTGCGGTCGGGCACCCCGCCCTGATTGAAGGGCTGGAGCGCGTTAAAAACAGTTTTAACTCCTACCCACTCGGACGCCTAGCGCAGGCCGGCGCGATCGCAGCAATCGAAGATCAAGCCTACTTGGAGAGCATGTCGGCCAAAGTCATTCGGACGCGAGGGGTGTTGGTTGACGCATTAGATCAACTCGGCTTTGAGACCCTGCCCTCCACCGCGAATTTTGTCTTTACACGCCACCCCAAACACGCAGGCGCTACGCTTTACGAGCAATTGCGTGAGCGCGGCATCATCGTGCGCCACTTTAAATCGCCCCGCATTGATGCTTTTCTGCGGATCACGATTGGCACAGACGAACAAAATCAGGAATTGATTGCAGCGCTAAAAGAACTGGTTTAGTAAAGTCGCCTATGATTTCAGCCGCATCTCGGCCGCTCTAGCGTGAGCTTGTAAGCCCTCGCCATGGGCCAAGGTGCTGGCAATCTTGCCCAGGGTTTGAGCGCCGGCCTCACTAACCTCAATCATGCTTGAGCGCTTAATAAAGTCATACACACCAAGCGGTGATGAAAAGCGCGCTGTGCGCGCGGTTGGTAATACGTGGTTTGGTCCAGCGCAATAATCACCCAGCGCTTCGCTGGTGTAATTACCCATAAAGATTGCGCCCGCGTGGCGAATTAAATCAGCCCAGCGGCGTGGCTCCGCTGCACAAATCTCTAAATGTTCGGCGGCAATCGCATTGGCAATGGCGCATGACTCCGCCATATCCTTCACCTGAATCAAGAGCGCACGGTTCGTCAGCGAGGTCCGAATCACCTCATGGCGCGGCATCTCTGGTAACAGCCGATCAATACTGGCTTGTACCGCTTCAATAAATTGCGCATCGGGTGTCAGCAAAATCGACTGCGCCAACTCATCATGCTCCGCCTGCGAAAACAAATCCATCGCGACCCAATCCGGGTTGGTGCTGCCGTCGCACAAAACCAAAATCTCGGATGGGCCCGCAATCATATCGATGCCCACCGTACCAAAAACACGGCGCTTCGCAGCAGCTACATACGCATTGCCTGGACCGACAATCTTATCGACTGCGGGAACCGTATGCGTACCATAGGCCAAGGCGGCAACGGCTTGCGCGCCGCCAATCGTAAAGACCCGATCCACGCCAGCGAGCCATGCGGCGGCCAGCACTAAGGGATTGCGCGCGCCATCGGGCGTAGGCACCACCATCATGACTTCCTGCACTCCTGCCACTTTGGCGGGAATGGCATTCATGAGTACTGAGGATGGATAGGCCGCCTTGCCGCCAGGCACGTATATGCCAACGCGATCCAGTGGCGTAACTTTTTGACCTAAACGCGTACCATCGGCCTCGGTGTATTCCCAAGAATGGCAGCCCGCTTCGGTGCGCTGTTTTTCGTGATACGCGCGCACTCGACTGGCCGCGATATCCAGGGCATTTTTTTGCTCGGGCGATAACTGCGCGTACGCTTGCTCTAAATCACCGCGGGAAATTTCGAGGTCGGCAACGCTTTTAGCGGCATTCGCAGCGCTTAAGCGATCAAATTGTTTCGTGTAGGCCAACACCGCTTCATCGCCTCGCGCCTTAACGTCTGCCAAAATTGCCAGTACTGCCGCATCAATTGCGTTATCGTCCGCACTTGGCAAGGAGAGGCTTGCCATCAACGTGGCCTTGAAGTTGGCATCGCTACTATTGAGGCGTTTTACTGGAACTGAGCTGGTCATTTGGATTATTTCAGTTGCTCAAAGAAAGGCTGCAATTGCGCACGCTTGCGTTTATAGGACGCTTGGTTGACGACCAGGCGCGCGCTGATATCGGCGATCGCCTCGACTTCAACCAAGCCATTGGCTTTTAGGGTGTTGCCAGTCGAAACCAAGTCCACAATCGCATCCGCCAAACCAACAAGCGGCGCAAGCTCCATGGAACCGTAGAGCTGAATCGTATCGATATGCACGCCTTTATTGGCAAAGTGCTCGCGAGCGCAGTTGATGTATTTCGTTGCCACTTTTAAGCGCGAACCTTGACGCACGGCTTTTGCGTAATCAAAGCCAGCGCACACCGCAACCGACATGCGGCATTTAGCGATACCCAAATCAAATGGCACATACAGGCCATCGGTGCCTTTTTCCATTAAGACATCCAAACCAGCCACCCCAAAGTCCGCTCCGCCAAACTGCACATAGGTTGGCACATCCGATGCGCGCACGATAAGTAATCGTACGTCGGGGTTAGAGGTCTCAATAATCAGCTTGCGCGACTTCTCGGGATCCTCCAGAGGCCGAATACCGACCTTGGACAAAATCGCCGCGGTTTCTTCGAAGATGCGTCCCTTAGATAGGGCGAGAGTGAGTTTCATGGAACTATTATTTCACGCGCTGAATGTTTGCGCCAAGTTGCGTCAATTTATGCTCCATGCGGTCATAACCCCGATCCAGGTGATAGATTCGGTCTACGATGGTCTCACCCTGAGCAGCTAAGCCGGCAATAACCAGGCTAGCCGAAGCCCGCAGGTCGGTTGCCATGACAGTGGCGCCCGATAATTTGTCCACCCCTTGAGCAATCGCCGTATTGCCCTCGATAGCGATGTCGGCTCCAAGGCGGTTGAGCTCTTGCACGTGCATAAACCGGTTCTCAAAAATCGTCTCGGTAATGGTTGAGCTACCCTGCGCAATCGCATTCACCGTCATGAGCTGCGCCTGCATATCGGTTGGAAAGGCAGGGTACTCCGAAGTCCGAAAGCTCACCGCCATCGGGCGCTTTTTCATCTTGGCGCGGATCCAGTTCGGGCCCGCCTCCATCTCTAAACCCACGTCCCGCAATTTGGCTAAAACGGCGTCCAAGGTGTCCGGGCGGCACTGCTTTACCAGAACATCCCCACCAGCCGCCGCTACCGCGCACAAAAATGTACCGGCCTCGATGCGGTCGGGAATCACGCTATGCTCGGCGCCGTGCAATACCTCTACGCCTTCGATCACTAATTTATCCGTGCCAATACCCGTAATCTTGGCGCCCATTTTGACAAGGAGCTCAGCCAAGTCACCCACCTCAGGCTCGCGCGCAGCGTTTTCTAAAACGGTAGTACCGTTGGCCAATGTTGCCGCCATCAATAAATTTTCGGTACCGGTAACCGTAATCATGTCGGTCAAAATCGATGCGCCCTGCAGTCTCTCGGCCTTCGCCTCGATATTGCCGCTTTTGATTTTCATGGCGGCGCCCATCGCCTTCAGGCCTTTAATGTGCTGATCCACCGGCCTTGCGCCAATCGCACAGCCCCCCGGTAAGGATACCGTCGCATTGCCTAAGCGTGCGAGCAATGGCCCCAAGACCAAAATCGATGCACGCATGGTTTTAACAATATCGTACGTTGCTTCTGAACTGCTGATATTTGCCGCATTCAAGATTAAGTGTGTTCGATCGTGCGCATTCGGAAAATCCACTTGAACGCCCATATTTTTAAGCAACTTCAACATGGTGCGCACATCCTGCAAATCGGGGACGTTGCGCAAGACGATCGGCTCCTTAGTCAAAAGGCATGCGCACAAAATAGGCAGTGCTGCATTTTTCGCGCCCGCAATCACTACCTCGCCCTGTAGCGGTGTACCGCCTATCATTTTTAATTTATCCATTACGCTCTTTGCTGATTCTTGATTTGCTGCAGGTATTGTTTACTGCCCAGACTTCTCTAAAAACTCCGTTGGCGTAAAGGCCTTAATCGATAAGGCATGCACTTCCGCTTTCATCCGATCACCCATGGCACCGTAAACCATCTGGTGTCGCTGAATTAAGCGCTTGCCTTCAAAAGCCGGGCTCACAATGGTAGCGAAAAAGTGCTGTCCATCGCCCTCAACCTCCAAGTGCGTACAGGAAATGCCCTGCTCAATGTAGGACTTAATTTGTTCGGGGGTAGGTAACATCAATACTCCTTAAGGTACATCGGTTTTTTACTCACCAGCTTAGTGACGTAATTTATAACCCGTTTGCAGCATCCGCAAAGCCGCGATCGATATGGCAATAAAAAATCCACCTACCACCAAGAGGCTCATCCACGGCGACACATCGGATACACCAAAAAAGCCATACCGAAATCCGTCAATCATATAAAAGAAGGGATTGAAATGCGAAATGGTTTGCCAAACTGGAGGCAGCGTATGAATCGAATAAAACACACCCGATAACATCGTCGCTGGCATGATTAAAAAGTTCTGAAAGGCAGCGAGCTGATCAAACTTATCCGCCCAGATACCGGCTATCAAACCCATGCTACCCAAAATGGCCGCGCCCAAAAAAGCAAACCCTACTATCCAAAGCGGGTACGCAAAGCTGGGCTCGATAAACCAGGCGGTGATTAAAAAGACGCCGCAGCCCACCACCACACCCCTAAACACCGCCGCAAGAACATAGGCGGCATAAAACTCTATATTTGTTAAAGGCGCGAGCAGAACAAAAACCAAGTTCCCGGTAATTTTGGATTGAATCAAGGATGAGGACGTATTAGCAAACGCGTTTTGCAATACGCTCATCATCACAAGACCTGGCACCAAAAAAGCGGTGTAGCTTAAATGGCCGTACATTTGAACCTTGTCTTCCAATACGTGTCCAAAAATCATTAAATACAAGACTGCTGTCAGAACAGGGGCAGCCACGGTCTGAAAGGCTACCTTATAAAAACGCTTTACTTCCTTACGTAGCAGTGTTGGAAAGCCACTGCCGTACGCAAATGGGGCGTGCTTCACAACGCATCTCCCGACATGATGTTGACAAAGACGTCTTCCAAATCCACCGCTTGACCATTTTCTTTATTTGCTCCACCAAAGCGACTGAGTAGATTGGCTGTTGTATCGAGCGCCACAATCCGGCCCTGCTTGAGCATGGCGATGCGTTGACACAGAGCCTCAGCCTCCTCTAAATAATGCGTTGTCAGCACGATGGTATGGCCGTCTTGATTGAGTCGACTAATGAACTGCCAGAGAGATTGGCGCAATTCCACGTCCACGCCTGCCGTCGGCTCATCGAGCACGATGACGGGCGGGCGATGCACTAAAGCCTGAGCCACCAAGACCCGACGCTTCATGCCGCCCGACAAAGAGCGCATATTGCTATCGGCTTTTCCGGTTAAGTCCAAATTGGCCATGATCTCATCGATCCACGCATCGTTATTGCGAATGCCGAAATAACCCGACTGAAAGCGCAAGGTTTCGCGTACGGTGAAAAAGGGATCAAACACCAGCTCTTGGGGCACTACGCCCAACATCCGGCGCGCCTCACGAAACTTGGACTGCACATTAATTCCCATAATGGCGGCACGCCCCTGATCCGGCCTACATAAACCCGCCAGAATCGAAATGAGGGTCGTTTTGCCCGCGCCATTCGGCCCTAAGAGGCCAAAGAATTCGCCCTGCTCAATTGTGAGCGACACACCGTCTAGCGCCTGTAGCAGCCCGTAGTGTTTTGAAATGCCCTCAATCGATAACGCCGCTGTCATGCCGATGCTGTACCCAATAACTCAGCCACGCCATAAACTTGGGCCAAGACCTGTAATTTTTGTGGGGGATTGCGAATGATCAAGGTGCGACCAACACTGCGTAATTTTTTTTGCCAGGCAATCAGAACCGCCAATACGGTCGAATCAAAATCCACCAAAGCGGCGCAATCCACAGTTTCTAATGCAGCCAGATCACGCAGACCATCGGCTTCTAGCGCGACAGCATTTTGCTGCGTCACAGTCGTTGGTAGAGAATAAGCCATGATTCGTATGCGCTCTTAATTAGTGGGCTTACTGCTGGCCAGCGCTTTATTGCGATCTTTAAGAAAGGTAATTAAACCTTCAATGCCATTTTGATTGATTTGATTGGAAAATTGGTTGCGGTAGTTTTCCACTAGCCAAACGCCCAAGATGTTGATGTCATACACCTTCCAACCTGCGGGCGTTTTTTCCAGGCGGTAATCCAGCGGAATTGGGTCGCCACGCCCCAGCACAACAGTACGCACAATGACTTCGGTATCCGTAGGCGCTGCACGCAGGGGCTTGAACTGCACCGTTTGATCGCGCACTTGGCTTAACGCGCCCGAATACGTACGTATTAACAAGGTCTTAAATTCGGAAACGAGTTGCGCTTGTTGCTCTGGTGTCGCTTTTTTCCAATTGGGTCCCATCGACATTTCCGTAGTGCGGCGCATATCGGTATAAGGGACGATTTTCTTTTCCACCAAATCCACCACACGCGGAATATTCCCTTTCTGAATTTCGGGATCCGCCTTGATGGAAGCCATCACCTCACTCACGATACCTTTAATCAAACCATTCGGCGTGGACTCATCAATTGCGGCATTTTGTGCGCTGGCGTTTACCGCCAACAATAAACAGCTTGTAGCAAACCAGCTTGTAAGGTGTTGACGGATTTTCATATTTAGTGACACTTCCTAAAAAAAGTATGCATTTAAATCGGGGGTCGATTGTTGTGCGATTTTAGCCCGCTCCATTAAATCGGTTCAGGAGGCCCTGTTAAATCACGAATTTATTCGTAGGGGTTTTCAAACGGAGACTTTGCAGTCTCCTCATCCTCATCGCCTGCCTTGCTTTGTTCAATTTGGTAGGCCCTACGCTGAATATAAGCGTCGCGCATAAAGGAGTACTTATCAATCGCTGCGCCATCCAATAAATCACTGGCCTCGAAGTAATTGTTCCGAGCATTGATAACCCGCAGGCCTGTTGTCGTGTTGCGAATGGCAACGTCGGGTAATAGCCTAAATAGGTAATCCGACTCAACGTCCGCGGCCGTTCCAAAGGTATCGCGCACCGAGCTCGGCCCAAAGAAGGGCAAAACAACATAAGGGCCTGATGGAATACCCCAAACACCGAACGTTTGACCAAAATCCGCCTTGTGTTTTGGAAGACCTCCTGGTGTGGCCATATCAATAAAACCGCCCAAACCAAAGATGGTGTTGACCACTACACGCATGAAATCTTTAAACGCTAAACCAGGGTTTCCCTGCAGTAAGTGATTAAGCGCCGTATAGATATCGCTGTAATTACCAAAAAAGTTGTTGATGCCATCACGCGCAAACGAAGGCACGACATAGCGATAGCCAGTGGTCACCGGCTTGAGCAGGTAGTCATCCAAACCCTCATTAAATATAAAAACCGAGCGATTAAAAGACTCCCAAGGATCATGCGGGGAAGGCTGCGTTCCCGCAGGAATGCTCGCACAACCAATCGTGCTGACGCAAAGTGCCACAATCATCCCGCGCCTGAGGGATGGCTTGATTATGGTCTCGATCCATGCAATCACTTGCTGGCGCTTTCGTCTTTTCCGCTATCAGCTGCTTTGTTATACAAAAATTGACTAATCAAGTTCTCTAAAACCACGGCGGATTGGGTTTGGGTAATCATGCCGCCTTGAGCCAGCATTTGATCAGAGCCGCCCGCCTCCAGGCCAACATACTGCTCCCCTAGTAAACCGGAAGTCAAAATCTTCGCTGCTGAATCTTTTGGAAACTGATAACTGCTTTCCAAGGTCATGGTCACCGTTGCTTGGTAGGTAGTGTCGTCAAAGCGGATATCGGCTATGCGACCGACCACTACGCCCGCACTTTTCACGGGTGCACGTGGCTTTAAACCGCCAATATTGTCAAAGCGCGCGGTGACTGTATAGGTTGGCGCAAACGACACCGCGTTCATATTGCCGACTTTAAGGGCCAAAAACAATGCCGCCAATAAGCCAATGGCAACAAAAATTCCAACCCAAACATCAATAGCGCTTTTTCTCATAACGGTCTCAGTTTAATCCTTCTGCATTTCATCGTTAGTTGGAGAACATCAAGGCGGTTAGCAAGAAATCCAGCGCCAATACCGCCAAAGACGAAATCACCACGGTTCGGGTGGTGGCTTGCGAAACCCCTTCTGGAGTGGCTTTCGCTTCAAAACCTTGATAGAGCGCGATGAATGTCACCACGACTCCAAACACCACGCTTTTGATTAAGCCATTACCAATATCGGAAAACAGAGCAACGCCTCCCTGCATTTGTGACCAAAATGCACCGGAGTCAACGCCAATCAAGGGAACACCAACAAAATAACCACCAATCACACCGACTGCGGTAAAAATGGTTGCCAGAATCGGCATCGCAATAATCCCGGCCCATAAGCGGGGCGCAACCACACGGCTTAATGGATCAACCGCCATCATCTCCATCGCGCTAAGCTGCTCACCCGCCTTCATCAATCCAATTTCGGCAGTGAGCGACGTACCAGCCCGACCAGCAAATAAGAGTGCCGTAATAACGGGTCCCAATTCTCGCGTGAGGGAGAGCGCAACGAGCAAACCCAATGCCTGCTCTGAGCCATAGCGATTTAAGGTGTAGTAGCCCTGCAACCCCAACACAAAACCGACAAATAATCCCGATACCGCAATAATCACAAACGAATGATTACCAATAAATAAAATTTGATCAGAGACCAAACGGGGGCGTTTTAGCAGGGAGCCTGAGCGCATTACTACCGCCATGAACATGCGCGTAGCATGGCCCAAACTCACAATATTGCCCCGAACAAAAAATCCGAGATCCCCAAGCAAGTCGATGGCTTTGCGCACAATCATCGCTTGCCCGCCTCGAATCCAAAATCATCCTTTAGGTCAACGCCAGGGTAATGAAACGGCACCGGTCCATCGGGAGACGCATCTAAAAATTGCCGCACAAATGGATCACTAGAACGACTCAGCTCATCAGGGGTGCCTTGCGCGCCAATTTTTCCATTGGCGATGAAATAGACGTAATCCGCAATCTCAAAGGTTTCTTCCACATCGTGGGTCACCAAAATACTCGTCGCGCCTAATGCGGTATTGAGATCCCGAATCAAACGCGCGGTAATGCCAAGGGCAATGGGATCCAGGCCCGCAAACGGCTCGTCGTACATGATGAGCGGAGGATCTAACGCAATTGCCCGAGCCAGTGCGACACGCCTTGCCATGCCGCCAGAAATTTGCGATGGCATTAAATCGCGAGCGCCGCGCAAGCCGACCGCATTAAGCTTCATTAGAACCAAGTTGCGCAGTAAATCTTCACTCAGATTGGTGTGCTCTCGCAGGGGAAAGGCAACATTCTCAAATACACTCAGGTCAGTAAACAAAGCGCCAAACTGAAACAGCATACCCATACGCCTACGCGCACGCATTAATTCTGCGGTGCCCATTAATCCCACATTGGCACCCTCGAATACCACTTCACCTTCATGCGTTGTGACCTGACCGCCAATAAGGCGCAGTACCGTGGTTTTGCCGCAACCCGAACCGCCCATCACCGCAACCACCTTGCCGCGCCGAAACTCCATATTGAGCCCCGACAAAATCTGGCGCTCGCCAGGGGCATACGAAAAATTGACGTCCTTAATCGAGACGACTACATCATCTTGATGGTTTTGATTGAACGCGGCGGCTCGATTGGTCAATGTATGGCTTTGGGATGGTCAATATTGCTAGATTTTATAACGGCAATACCGAAGAGCCCATTAAATAGGCATCAACCGCATGGGCGCACTGACGACCCTCACGTATCGCCCATACCACCAACGATTGGCCGCGGCGCATATCGCCCGCGGCAAATACTTTGGCTACGTTGGTTTGATAGGCTTTTTGCCCCTCTACCTGCGCTTTTGCGTTGCCACGCGCATCTTTATCAACACCAAATGCATTGAGTACTTGTTGCGCCGGTGAGACAAATCCCATGGCCAGGAGGACTAAGTCGGCCTTGATCTCGAATTCGGAATTGGCTACTTCAACCATCTTGCCGTCCTTCCACTCCAAACGCACGCCGATCAGCTTCTCGACTTTGCCATTCTTGCCCTCAAAGCGTTTTGTGGCAACCGACCAATCGCGCTCACAGCCTTCCTCATGCGACGAAGAAGTGCGTAACTTGGTTGGCCAGTATGGCCAGACTAGCGGCTTATTCTCTTGCTCAGGAGGCTGTGGCAGTAATTCAAATTGCGTGACGTGGGATGCGCCATGGCGATTCGATGTGCCAACGCAATCCGAACCCGTATCGCCGCCACCAATCACAACCACATGCTTGCCGGTAGCACGAATCCCGTTTTGCAAATCGCCAGCCACTTCTTTATTTTGTGGGATCAAAAACTCCAGCGCGTAATGAATGCCCTCGAGTTCGCGGCCTGGCACGGGTAAATCGCGGGGCTGTTCTGCGCCGCCACTAATAACCACCGCATCAAACTCCTTCATCAGCTGCTCTGGCGATACGGTCTTGTTGGAGTAATTCTTTACTTCCACACCAACCGCTTCTTTACCAACATAAACGCCTGTAGCAAACACCACGCCTTCCGCTTGCATTTGCTCTACACGGCGATCGATTAGCCACTTTTCCATCTTGAAATCAGGAATACCGTAACGCAATAAACCACCAACGCGATCGTTCTTTTCATATACGGTTACATCATGGCCCGCGCGGGCTAACTGTTGTGCGGCTGCCATACCGGCAGGGCCTGAACCTACAACAGCAACCCTCTTACCGGTTTTGGTTTTTGCGGGCATCGGCTTTACCCAACCGTTTTCCCAGGCTTTATCGATAATGGCATGCTCAATCGATTTAATACCGACTGCGTCGCGATTAATACCTAAAGTACAAGCCGCTTCGCATGGTGCCGGGCAAATACGACCCGTGAATTCGGGAAAGTTATTCGTGGAATGCAAAACCTCAATCGCATTCTTCCAGTCCCCCTGAAACACTAAATCGTTAAAGTCAGGAATGATGTTATTGACTGGGCAGCCATTATTGCAAAATGGAATTCCGCAATCCATGCAGCGCGCACTTTGTACTTTTGCCTCTTCATCACTGAGCGCCGCAACAAACTCTTTGTAGTGGTGTAAGCGCTTTACCGGAGCTTCGTACGTTTCTGTAACGCGCTCGAACTCCATAAATCCAGTTACTTTACCCATCTTCACTGCTCCTTCAATTTCGTATTACTCGTTTATTCGTTTCAATCGCTTCGCCGTTAAAGTCGCTTACGCAATCGCTGAACTGGTTTTCTGTGCCTTCTCCCAAAGTTCACCCAAGGCCCGCTTGTACTCGGTTGGGTGCACTTTGATAAAGAGCGCACGCGCTTTTTCCCAATCGGCTAAGAGTGCCTTGGCGCGCTCTGAACCCGTATGGCGGAAGTGACGCTCAATCAAGGTCTTCAGAATCTGTTCGTCGGTTAAGCGCTGGCCACCATCCTTTACATCGTTTGGCGCGTGCCATTGCGCTTCGGGAACACTCGCAACCTGCTCCGCGCTGGGCAATACCTTTTCCAAAGTCGCCATGCTGGTGTTGCAGCGCTTCGCAAATAAACCGTCTTCATCGTAGACATAGGCAATACCGCCACTCATGCCTGCAGCGAAGTTGCGCCCGGTTGCCCCAAGAACAACCACCGTACCGCCAGTCATGTACTCGCAACCGTGGTCGCCAGTGCCTTCCACTACCGCAGTCGCACCGGAGTTACGAACCGCGAAGCGCTCACCAGCAACGCCATTGAAGAAAGCTTCGCCACCAATGGCGCCGTAGAGCACCGTATTGCCAACAATAATGTTCTTGGCGGTATCGCCACGGAACTCATGGGGCGCGCGCACAATCACGCGCCCACCCGATAGGCCTTTGCCAACATAGTCATTCGCATCACCCACCAGGTCCAGGGTAACGCCGTGCGCCAAGAAGGCCGCGAAGCTTTGTCCTGCAGTGCCATTGAGTTGGATGTGAATCGTGTCATCTGGCAGACCGGCATGGCCATAACGCTGAGCAATTTCTCCAGAGAGCATGGCGCCAACCGTGCGGTTCACGTTTTTCACTGGAACAATGAAGGATACTTTTTCACCGCGCTCTAAAGCGGGCTCACTCTTCTCAATCAAAATATGATCCAAGGCGCCGCCCAGGCCATGATCTTGCGTTAAAACTTGATAACGAGGCACATCGGCTGGCACCTCAGGAACTGCAAAAATCTTGCTAAAGTCCAGGCCATGGGTTTTCCAGTTATCAATGCCTTTGCGGGTATCCAATAAATCCACTCGCCCAATTAAGTCATCAAATTTACGAATGCCCAATTGCGCCATGATTTCGCGGGCTTCTTCGGCAATAAAGAAGAAGAAGTTCACTACATGCTCTGGCTTGCCAGCAAATTTCTTACGCAGCTCTGGGTCTTGTGTCGCAACACCCACCGGGCAGGTATTTAAATGGCACTTGCGCATCATGATGCAGCCCTCAACGACGAGTGGCGCAGTCGCAAAACCAAATTCATCGGCGCCAAGTAAAGCGCCAATTACGACATCACGGCCGGTCTTCATTTGACCATCGGCCTGCACCCGAATTCGGCTACGCAAGCGATTGAGCACTAAGGTTTGCTGGGTTTCCGCAAGGCCTAACTCCCATGGAGAGCCGGCATGTTTAATGGAGGACAAAGGCGATGCGCCCGTACCGCCATCATGGCCAGCAATTACGACGTGATCCGCTTTAGCTTTCGCAACGCCAGCAGCGACTGTGCCGACACCCACTTCAGAAACCAATTTGACCGATACATCGGCCTTGGGATTCACGTTCTTCAGGTCATGAATCAACTGCGCGATATCTTCAATCGAATAAATATCGTGGTGTGGGGGTGGGGAAATCAAACCCACGCCGGGTACTGAGAAGCGCAACTTACAAATATAGTCTGATACCTTGCTTCCTGGAAGCTGGCCACCTTCACCGGGTTTAGCGCCTTGCGCCATTTTGATTTGCAACTGATCGGCAGAGCGCAGGTATTCGGTGGTTACTCCAAAACGACCGGATGCCACTTGTTTAATTTTGGAACGCAATGAGTCGCCATCTTCGAGTGGAATGTTGGCTTCAACCACATCACTGCCTAACACACTGGCTAAGCTCTCGCCTTTGCGAATCGGAATGCCTTTGAGCTCATTCTTGTAGCGATTGGGGTCTTCACCGCCCTCACCGGTATTGGATTTGCCGCCAATCCGGTTCATCGCGATCGCTAAGGTGGCATGGGCTTCCGTTGAAATCGATCCCAAGGACATCGCGCCCGTCGCAAACCGTTTAACGATTTCTTTTGCGGGCTCGACTTCATCAATCGGAATGGCTTTACTTGGATCAAGCTTGAACTCAAACAAACCACGCAAGGTCATTTGACGTTTGCTTTGGTCATTAATGATGTTGGCGTACTCTTTGTACGTCTGATAGCCTTTGTCGGAACCCGTGCGCGTGGCATGCTGCAATTTTGCAATCGTATCCGGCGTCCACATGTGATTTTCACCGCGCACCCGGTAAGCATATTCGCCGCCTGCATCCAGCATATTGGATAACACCGGGTCATTGCCAAAGGCCTGTTGGTGCAAGTGCAGAGCCTCTTCAGCAATTTCAAATACACCGATACCGCCGACATTGGACGGAGTGTTTTTGAAATACTGCTGAATTACTCCCTGATTCAAGCCAATCGCCTCAAAGATTTGCGAGCCGGTATACGACATATAGGTCGAAATACCCATCTTTGACATGACTTTTTGCAAACCCTTGCCAACCGCCTTGACAAAATTCTTGATGGCTTTTTCAGGCGATAAATCGCCTGGCAAGCCCTTTGCCATCTCAGCCAAGGTTTCCATAGCAAGGTAGGGGTGAATCGCTTCAGCGCCGTAGCCAGCTAGCAATGCGAAATGATGAGTCTCACGTGCGCTACCAGTTTCAACAACTAAGCCAACGCTGGTGCGTAAACCTCTCTCTACTAAATGCTGGTGTATTGCGGAAGTCGCTAACAACGCTGGAATCGCCACATGCTTCTCATCCACCTGACGATCACTGACCAGTACGATATTAAAACCAAGGCGAACCGCATCTGCCGCCTCTGCACACAAGGACGCTAGGCGAGCCTCAATGCCATCTTTACCCCATGCTACTGGATAGCAAATATCCAGCTCATAGGTTCTGAATTTGCCATTGGTGTAGTGCTCAATGTGGCGAATCTTCGCCATCTCTTCAAAATCCAAAATGGGCTGACTTACTTCCAAGCGCATTGGCGGATTAATGTTGTTGGTATCCAATAAATTGGGTTTGGGTCCCACAAAGGAAACGAGGGACATCACCATATTTTCCCGAATCGGATCGATTGGGGGATTGGTTACTTGCGCAAAGAGTTGCTTAAAGTAGTTGTAAAGCGATTTATCTTTATTGGATAGAACTGCCAATGGGCTGTCATTGCCCATCGAACCAATGGCCTCTTCTCCAGCTACCGCCATCGGTGCCATGAGGTATTTCAAATCCTCTTGGCTGTAGCCAAAGGCCTGTTGGCGATCTAATAATTTCGCCGCCGGGCGTATATGGGCTTTTTCATCACCAATGTCCTTTTTGGATAAATCCACTTCATCCAATTTAACGCGCACTGCATCAATCCAGCTCTTGTATGGCTTCGCTTTCGATACCGCATCCTTGAGCTCAACGTCATCAATAATCCGGCCCTGCTCCATATCAATCATGAACATTTTGCCGGGCTGCAAACGCCACTTCTGCACAATCTTGTTTTCCGGGATAGGCAATACTCCGGCTTCAGATCCCATGATCACGAGATCATCGTCCGTTACGTAGTAACGCGCTGGGCGCAAGCCATTGCGATCGAGCGTAGCGCCAATTTGCCTACCATCCGTAAATGCCATCGCAGCCGGGCCATCCCATGGCTCCATCATGGCTGCATGGTATTCATAAAAGGCGCGGCGGTTTTCATCCATCAGGGTGTGCTGCTCCCACGCCTCTGGAATCATCATCATCATGGCTTGAGCCAGCGGATAACCCGCCATCACTAACAACTCTAAGCAGTTATCAAAGCAAGCGGTATCGGATTGTCCTGGGTAAATTAAGGGCCACAATTTTTGTAAATCATCGCCCAGTACTGGCGAACTAATAGCGCCTGTGCGTGCATTCACCCAATTCACGTTGCCCTTAACGGTGTTAATTTCTCCGTTGTGCGCAATCATCCGGTAAGGGTGAGCTAACTCCCACGCTGGGAAGGTGTTGGTTGAAAAGCGCTGGTGCACTAAAGCCAGTGCCGATATGCAGCGCTCGTCTTGCAAATCCAAATAATAAGCGCCTACTTGATTTGCTAATAGCAAGCCTTTGTAAACAATTGTCCGCGCCGACATGGATGCCACGAAATATTCTTTGCCGTGTTTAAGATGCAGATCTTGAATCGCATGGCTAGCGGTTTTTCGAATGACGTACAGCTTCCGCTCTAATGCATCGGTTGTCATGATGTCGCGTCCACGCCCAATGAAAATTTGGCGAATGAAGGGTTCGGTTTTTTGTACCGTTGGCGACATCGGTAATTTGATATCAATAGGTACATCGCGCCAACCCAAGACTACCTGACCTTCTAGTCGAACAGTTCTCTCCAATTCTTGTTCGCACGCCAAGCGCGATGCATTTTCTTTTGGCAAGAAAATCATGCCCACGCCATATTCACCCAATGGCGGCAATGCGACACCCTGCTTTGCCATTTCTTCACGATACAAAGCATCTGGTATTTGGATCAAAATACCGGCTCCATCGCCCATCAATGGATCAGCACCCACCGCGCCGCGATGATCTAAGTTTTCTAAGATTTGCAAGCCTTGCGACACGATCGCATGGGATTTTTGACCCTTGATGTGCGCTACAAAGCCAACGCCACATGCATCATGCTCATTGCTGGGGTCATACAAACCCTGCGCCGCGGGCCTGATCGCATACTCGCTTTGCTCCATGGAAGGGGTTTGTGCGGGCGCTGCGGAATGGTCTAATTTGCTGTTCATATTGTGTCTCGATTACGGCGCCAAAAAGCGCAAATAATGATGGGACATCAAATATAGGGGATTACCCAAGGTAGTGCAATCAAATTAATTGACTCTGTCCCGTTTTATTAGGCGTTGCTCCAAGAACAATTTATTAAATAGGGACAGAGTGAAGGTTTGTATACCCCATTCAGGTCAAAAATACTGTTTAAGTAATTGAACTTAAAGGATTAATACCAGCCTGGGTTTTAGAGGGCCTGCCTCGCGGCCGCATTAAAACAATCGCATCCTGATCTTTAAAGAGCTGCTTTGCATATTCTGGGCTAAGCCACGGCTTAGAACGAATCAAGGCCTCGGTAATTTGCCGATCCTCCCAATGGGGCGCCCCTTCCCGCACGAAGGCGGCCCAAGCCATCTGACGCTCAAACGGCGTGTTTCCTAAAGCCCAAAAACTGGGGTGATCAATAAGCCACGATTCCGGCTTTTCCCCAATGTGACTGGCATAGCTGGTCCAGCGGCTGTCTTTGGGGTGGGATTCCTCGCCATTGCGCACTGGATTGAGTTCGATGTAGCGCTGGCAACGCAGAAAGTAATCTGGGTCTATTAGGGATGAGCGATAACGCCCCTCCCAAATGGTGCCGGTTCGGCCGTGGCGCTGATTGAAGTATTGGGCATATCGCCGCCCCAGTGATTGCATTAGCTTTGCAAGTGAGCTTAATTCCTTGGGAGTGACCAGCAAATGGACGTGATTGGGCATCAAGGCATAAGCATGAACCGCAACGGAAAACTCATTAGCTGCCGCTCGCAACCAATCCAAATAAACCGCACGATCTGCCGCTTCATGAAACAGTATTTCGCGATTATTGCCGCGCGCCAAGACATGCATGGCTTGGCCGGGAATGACCGTACGCGCTTGACGTGCCATTAGTAATTTAATTCACTGGCTCAATGCCGCCTGAGGGGGCAAACTCAGGAATAAACCAATCGCCCCCCTCCTGAGTCACTCCCGCAGGAATCTCTCTTGGCACTTCCGGTTTGCCTTTTAAGGCGGTAGACATAAACGCAGTCCAAACGGGCAAGGCTAAGCCACCACCCGTTTCGCGATCACCTAGGCTTTTGGGTTTATCAAATCCTATCCACGCAACCGCAACGATATTCGGGTTGTATCCAGCAAACCAAGCATCATTAGAATCATTGGTAGTTCCTGTTTTACCGGCAATATCGCTTCGACCTAGCTTAGATCTCGTGCTTGCCGCCGTTCCAGATCGCGTCACTTCTTGCAACATGCTGTCCATCACGAAGGCAGTCCTTGCATCCAGCACGCGCGTTGCATCTACTTTTGCTCTAACCGGCTCCGCCTCAAACAGAACGGCGCCTTTAGAGTCAACCATCTTGCTAATTAAATAGGGGTCGACCCGATAGCCCCCATTAGCAAATACGCTGTAGGCCGATGCCATTTGCAATGGGGTGGCAGCACCCGCGCCCAACGCCATCGTCAAATACGGTGGATGCTTTTCGGGTTCAAAGCCAAAACGCTGAATGAACTCTTGTGCATACGAAGGCCCAATACTGCGGATCACACGAACCGATACTAAATTCTTTGATTTTGCTAACGCGGTACGCAACGGCATGTATCCCTCGAATTTACCGTCGTAGTTTTTGGGCTCCCACGCCTGACTGCCAGTCTCCATGCTGCCAATCGACAACGGTGCATCATTGACCGAGGTGCTTGGCGAGAACCCTTTTTCAATCGCTGCAGCATAAATAAATGGCTTAAATGCCGAACCAGGCTGTCGCAGTGCTTGCGTTACATGATTGAACTGATTGCGACGGAAATCAAATCCACCCACTAAGGAAAGAATCGCGCCATTTTCAGGATCCATAGCAACAAAGGCAGCCTCTACTTGGGGCAGTTGCGCCAGCTTCCACATACCGCCATCCGAAAGCAAGCGCACCACTGCGCCAGGACGAAGTCGTTTCTTTGGTTGGGAGCTGTCCGTCAGGGATGCGGATGCTAGCTTTAGCCCCTCCCCTTTAATGGTGATCACATCGCCAGTCGCAATCATGACCCGCAGCTCTTTAGGCTTCACTTCCAATACGATACCGGACTGCAACTCATCCAATGGCGGGTAGTCGAGCAATGCCACATCAATGGCGCGTTGCCGCTTGACCTCATCCTCAGGCAACTCAATAAATCCCTCGGGGCCCCGATACGCATGACGCAAATCGTATTCAAAAATACCTCGGCGTACTGCCGCATAGGCCGCATCTTGATCGGCTTTAATCAGGGTCGTGTAGACATTTAAGCCCTGTGAATATATCGCTTCGCCATACTGGGTGAATAAGAGTTGCCGTACCATTTCGGCGGCAAAATCAGCGCGGGTTGTGAATTCATTACCAAGGCCACGCACCCGCAATTCTTCGGCCATCGCCTGTTGATATTGCTCTGGCGTGATGTACTCCAAATCGCGCATGCGCTGCAAAATGTATTCTTGACGTATCTTGGCGCGCCGAAAATTACTCACTGGGTTGTAAGCAGATGGCGCCTTGGGTAGTCCCGCCAGCATCGCAGACTCGGCAATGCTGAGGTCTTTTAGCTCTTTGCCAAAATAAATTTGCGCGGCGCTTGAAAATCCATATGCGCGCTGCCCTAAATAAATTTGGTTCATGTAGATTTCTAAAATCTTATCTTTACTGAGCTTCGATTCAATTTCCCATGCGAGTAAGACTTCGTATATCTTTCGGCTAAACGTTTTTTCGTTGCTCAGAAAAAAATTACGCGCGACCTGCATGGTGATGGTCGACGCACCCTGCGATAAGCGCCCCCGCAAGTTTGCCAAGCTAGCCCGCAATACCCCCAGATAATCAACGCCGCCATGAGAATAAAAACGGTCATCCTCGATCGCCAATACCGCATTCCGCATTTGCATTGGTATTTCTGAAAGCGGCACGACC
This sequence comes from Polynucleobacter sp., assembly GCA_030696845.1. Classification (GTDB taxonomy): domain Bacteria; phylum Pseudomonadota; class Gammaproteobacteria; order Burkholderiales; family Burkholderiaceae; genus Polynucleobacter. Next base: position 5,369 of record JAUYRJ010000059.1, on the reverse strand, counting down.
TTACGTCGCTCCTCTCCGAACTCGCCAATTAAAACTTTGTCGGCCGTATATACGCGGAGCGGTACTTTGGGGTTGTACTCTACCAAGGCCGAAATTGGCGGCAGATTGGGCTTGGCGATAATGAATGCGTACGCAATTAATAGGGTAACGATCATCCCCCCAATCAGACCGAATATCAGCAGGGCCTTAATCAAGGGTCCGCGGATGGTATTCGAAAACGAAAAGTGATCTGGTGACTGAGGACGATAAGACCGACCGTCAGGCGATCGTTTAAGCGAGGGCTTGACTGGTGGCTTGTCTTTAGGGGATAGCGCCATAGGTGAATTATATGTCGGGCGCTTCCTGCTCCTGGATTCAAATTAGGCTGACAAACAATGCGGATGCGCCTGATAGCGATCCACTGTCTTCTTAGCAAGAATCAATGGATGCCAAAACGATCAATTTCTCCCGATGCTTTTGACGCCATCTTGAGCGAATTGGGGGACGACCCCACGATTATCCGCCCCAAGCGCCAAGAAAGTGCCACAACCCAGAATCACTCCGCCATGAACCGCCACCCTTACGATACCGACGCAATGCGTCTCCCGAATCAATTCCCCCAGGCTGATTCACATCCCAACACTGACCCACTTGGCGCGGCATCTAACGCTTATTTGCATCGGTTTACCGATAAACTGAGCTTACATGAACGGCGAATCTGGCTTGGTTTGGCGCTTTGCCTAACGATTAGCACTGCCTTGAATACCTACCTAATTTATGAGTGGCGTGCAGATGCCGATCTGAAAACGCACACCCTCCTGCAAACCGACCCCGATATACCGGAACTAAAAGCAATACTTCTCCAGCTCCAATCTGACATAGCAGATGACCATGATGCGCTCTTAGATCTGATGGAGAACACAGCTCAGCATAACAAGAGTAAGGCGCAGTCCACAGCGCTTACGCAACACCCGCTACAGTCCAAACACAGCCTGGCCGAACTTAGCCTTAAGCGCTGGCGCTATTTGGGGATGAGTGAATCCGAATCGGGTATTACTGGGTTTTTTGATACGGATAGCGGCATGCAAACTCTTGCGCTCCATAGCACTGTCATGAACGATTGGAAACTCAGCTCCATCACCCGCGAAGCAGCTGGCCTTAGCTCGTTGAGCGGCAAATCGGTTTTGCTCCATGTCAGCAAGGGGCAATAGAAGTGGCCGCGGTGTATTGCTTCATTTGGCTTATGGTCATCGGCTACCTTCCTGCCGCTCCCGCTATTGCTGGATCCTCAAACCCACGCTCTGATTTAGGGCTTCCAAAAGCCATTGTCCAGGAGCCCAAAAGAGCGCCCATTAGTTTGCACTTTGCCCATATTGAGGTGAGTGAACTCTTGCAGATACTGGCTCGCCTAGGTGCTACCAATTTTTTGCTCAGTGAATCGATCCAAGGACGCATGTCGATTGATCTAAAAAATACCGCGTGGCATACCGCGCTCGATTCCATTTTGGCTAGCCGGGGTCTGCGGATGATTCGGCAAGGGGATATTTATTGGATTGGGCCCCACGCCGAAATCCTGAGCTTCCAAAAATACCGGCGAGATGATGCAGCTCTCCCTTTTGGCGGCGATCACCTCACCAGCCCACGGCAAATTCTGATCGAGGCTCGAATAGTGGAGGCCGACCATCGTTTTGCACGCAACCTTGGAGTAAAGCTAGGTCTTCATGCCGATGGCGTTCGCGGCAATCCTGAAAATAAGGTCGCCAGCACCATCGATTTAGGTGCTGCCGGCTTAGCCGGCTTTGATCCCAGCGTCCTTGCTGCCACCCTCCTATCGAAAGGAGCTACCCGACTACTGCAAATGGAGCTCTCTGCACTGGAAAGCGATGGGCAAGGCAAGATTTTGTCCAACCCACGCATCATGACAGCCGATCAGGTCAAAGCGACGATTGAACAAGGAACCGAGCTACCCTATCAAACATCGAGTCAAACAGGGAGTAAATTGCAATTTCGCAAAGCAAACTTACGCCTAGAAGTCGTCCCCAAAATCCATCCGGACGGCAAGATTTCTATGCTGGTTTCCATCAACAAAGACACGGTTGGCATGAAAACCGAACAAGGCTACGCCATAGATACCAAAAACCTCAGTTCTGAGGTCACGGTTGAAAATGGCGGTACAGTCATTATTGGCGGTGTTTATCAAACAACCGAACGGGAGGACATTGCAAAAGTCCCCCTATTAGGCGATATCCCTTGGATTGGGCATTTTTTCCAACATAAGTCCTCTTTGCGCGATAAAACCGAGCTACTGGTTTTCATAACACCCACCATTCTTGATAAACCCTAATAAAATCAGGGAGTGAACTCCTTAACAGACAACATTTACTTGATCGGCCTGATGGGTGCCGGCAAATCCACTGTCGGCAAATTATTGGCTCGCAAGCTGGGACGTCGCTTTATCGATGCCGATTGCTTGATTGAGGAGCGCTGTGGCGTCAAGATCCCTGTCATTTTTGAGATGGAAGGTGAGGCCGGATTTCGCAGGCGTGAAGCGCAGGCCATCAAAGAGGCGGTCAATGAAACAGGGATTGTGCTTGCCACTGGTGGAGGGGCAGTCATCCTCCCCGAAAATCGCGCCCTACTCAAAAGCCACGGCACCGTTATTTATTTGCATGCCAGTCCAACCGAACTCTGGCATCGCACCAAAGGCGGCGAAGGCCGTCCACTCTTGCAAACCGGAGATGCGCGTCAAACCCTAGAAAATCTGTATCGCATTCGCGACCCCTTGTATCGCGAAATCGCCCACCACGTCATCGAGACGGGTAAGCCCAGCGTCAATCAGCTGGTCCACACATTACTGATGCAACTTGAACTAGCCACATGAAAACACTCGAAGTCGATTTAGGTAATCGCAGCTACCCCATCCACATTGGCACTCAATTAATTGAGCAAGCCGCACTCTTTGAGCCGTATCTTAAAGCCAGTACGGTATTTATCGTGAGCAATACAACCGTAGCACCGCTGTATGCGCAAACGCTCAGCAACACCTTGCAACAGCTGGGTAAAGTAGTGCACGTGATTGCACTGCCCGATGGTGAGTCCTATAAAGATTGGCAACACTTGCAGCTGATTTTTGACGAACTCCTAGCGCATGGCGCAGACCGTCAGACCATGATCATTGCTCTTGGTGGCGGCGTTGTTGGTGATATGGCCGGCTTTGCGGCAGCCAGTTTTATGCGCGGCATTCGGTTTATTCAAGTCCCCACAACCCTATTGGCCCAAGTAGACTCGTCCGTTGGCGGCAAAACTGGCATCAATCATCCCCTTGGGAAAAATATGATTGGCGCCTTTCATCAGCCCGTAGCAGTGATCGCCGACTTGCATACGCTTCGCACTCTACCAGCGCGGGAGTTATCAGCAGGCCTTGCTGAAGTGATCAAACACGGCGCAATTGCCGATGCTGAATTTTTAAACTGGATCGAAGCCAATACCAAGGCCTTACTCGCATGCGATACCGATGCAATGGCGTATGCCGTACTGCGTTCATGCGAAATTAAATCAGCCGTAGTTTCTGCCGATGAACGGGAAAGCGGCATTCGGGCAACCCTTAATTTTGGCCACACCTTTGGACACGCGATTGAGTCGGGCCTAGGTTATGGCGAGTGGTTGCATGGCGAAGCGGTAGGTTGCGGAATGGTGATGGGCGCGGATTTATCGTGCCGATTGGGTTACATTACCCGCAGCGAAGCAGATCGCCTAAAGCACATTGTTCAGTCTATGCGCCTACCAACTCAAGCACCTCAATTAGGCGCTCCACGTTATATGGAATTAATGCAGGTCGATAAGAAGACTGAAGCCGGGCAAATTCGCTACATCTTGCTAGAAAAAATAGGTAAGGCGCAAATGAAGCAAGTTCCCGATGCCGCGGTGATCGAGACCTTGACTGCTACGGGAGCAGCCTAATCGCTAATGCATTTATTTTTTCAGCATAATCGCAATCGGTTTGCCCGCCTGCGCGCTGGCAAACTCTGAAAGGTCGGAGAGCAGCTCGCGACCTGTTTTTGTATCAAGCCATATCGGATTTGAGGTAGTTCCAGCCCACCGGTAGTGAAAACCACCGCACTTAGCCGCAACCCAGATTTCATGTAAGGGTGGCTGTGTGTTGACCACAATCACACTGCGATCACGAAACCGAATGTTAATCACGTTTCCGCCTTGGCGCTCAACATCCAAATCCAAATCCAACGCATCATCCGCGCTCTCTAGAGCCAGTTCAATCGATTCCAATAGGTGGGCCCCAAGCTGATGAAACTGCTTATCATCAATTGACTCTGGGGCTGGGTTGCCAAGCGCATTCTCGGGCTGCTGCATGCTATATTCAATCATTCGTTTTAGAGATAACCATGATAGCCAATCCACTGAGAGTCCTTGGTATTACTCTGCTAATGTCCCTAGCGGGATGCGGGATTAGAGGGCCGCTCTACCTGCCTAATGTACCGCCCGTGCCAAGCCCACCCAGTGAGCCAGAGCCCAAGGGTGTTCTGTATTCACCGCAAAGCATTAATAGCCCCAATACGAATTCCCTAGCAAAATGACCTTAACTAACTCCATTCCACTACCCGCTTTATCGGGCTTTACTCTACGCAATGGCGCATGGTATGCCGAAGATATTCCCTTATCCGACCTCGCCCAGCAATACGGAACCCCTCTTTACATCTATAGTAGACGCGCCCTTACTGAAGCGTATCAGGCCTACGATCACGCTTGTGTGGATGAAACCGGCCGTCGTCGTGCCCGGGTTCATTTCGCCATGAAAGCCAATAGTAATTTAGCGGTGCTCGATTGCTTTAAGCGCTTGGGCGCGGGCTTTGATTTAGTAAGCGGCGGTGAATTAGCGCGGGCTTTAGCCATTGGAGCCGATCCAGCGAGTCTGGTATTCGCGGGCGTTGGCAAGTCAGCCACTGAAATTACCGCGGCGCTGAGGGCGGGCGTTAAGTGCATCAATGTGGAATCGATTGCGGAGTTGCATCAGATTAATCGCATCGCTACTGAGCTTGGGCTCCGCGCGCCCATTTCATTGCGCGTGAACCCGGATGTCGACGCGCAAACACACCCCTATATCTCCACCGGACTAAAAGACAATAAATTTGGTATTGCGTACCATGAGGTTCTTAAAACCTATCGTGAGGCTGCTCTGTTACCGCAAATTGATGTAGTAGGCATTGATTGCCACATTGGCTCTCAAATCACTAGCAGCGCGCCGTATTTAGATGCGCTTGATAAAGTACTCGATTTAGTGGCCCAGCTAAAGAAAGAGGGGATTGTGATTCACCATCTGGATTTGGGTGGCGGTCTTGGCATTTCCTATGGCGAAGAAAACCCGCCTGATATCA
>JAUYRJ010000057.1 GCA_030696845.1 Polynucleobacter sp. | reverse complement strand
TATGCAAGTGGGATTACCCTAATTAAAGACCTTGAAAATGCGCGGCTTCTACCCGTGGATTTTTGCTATGGCGGCCTCATGATGTCGCCCGTCAGTAGGCACCAAATTCTTCATATCAGCGACAGTCGTATTGCTAAGGCTATTTTTGCAGTTAAACCACAAGAAAACCCAAACCAGAACGGAGATAAGCAATGAAGAAAAGTGTCATGTTGGTAGACGATCACCCCGCAATGCTCATGGCTCTTAAAAGCATGCTGCAAGATCAGCTGTTGTTTGAGGTGGTAGGGCAATGCCAGAATGGAGAAGAGTGCCTACAAAGTGTAAAACAGATAAACCCAGATATTATTGTGCTGGATTTGGATATGCCGAAGACCGATGGGTTCGACGTCATTCGCCGCATCCACTTGGCGTATCCCGATATACGCATGCTCGTGCTATCCAGCTTAGATGAGCAAGTGTACGGGGGGCGAGTGCGCTCCTTAGGTGCGCATGGCTTCATTAATAAAACTGCGGGATCCAATGTTATCTTAGCCGCGTGTGTCGCAATCTCTCAGGGCTATAGCTGCTTTTCTCATACACGTAATGGGAATGCCCATCTTAGTGATCAAGAAAAGCTAGACAGCATCTCTGATCGCGAGCTGCAAGTCATGAAGTATTTAGGCAAAGGCAGTAGTAATCAGCACATCTCAGACTTATTGCACATTAGCAATAAAACGGTTGCAACCTATAAAACCCGCATTTTTGAAAAACTGGGGATCAACAACATTGCCGATCTGATTCTGTTTTGCCGTAACAACCACATTATCGAGGGATGATGCGTCGCATGCATTTCATTCGTATTAGTCTCGTCGCCGGATTACTCTATTGCAGTCTGGCGACCGCCCACCACATTCAGTTAAGCCCGACTGAAAAGGACTGGATTGCAGCTCACCCGATTGTGCGGTTTAGTATTCATGAAAAATACGCGCCTTATCTCCATAATGTCGATGAGCATGGGCAAACTGGGGTTTACCAAGCTTTATTAAATACGCTTGGCAAGCAAACGCGCCAACAGTTTTTGCCCATATGGCGATCTAGCGATGCTGACGTTCACCAGCAACTCGCACGCGGTGATATTGATTTTATTATTGATCCGCCCACATCGACATCGCATCAAACACAGTTTGGTATTTGGTCAGAGCCGGTGTTTTGGGGGCATCAGGTACTGGTGACGCGCGAAGAAGTTGCGAAGGATCATAGTCCGCCGCCAGAAAAAACCGTCTTTTATGCGGACGTGAATGTGCCAGCCCCTACACCCGTTAACCGCCATTTATTCAATGCCCTATTACATTGCGATTTGGATGCGATTGTCATGCCAATGCGCTTAGCTCAATATTTTTTAGCCGGAGAATACAAACATCAACTCAAGCTCAACGGATTTTATGGGCGCAAACCCCTTTCTTATCGCTGGCTGATTGGACGGCATGCTTATCCGCTCCACGGCATTTTAGAAAAAACATTGCACAGTCTCGATCCCATCGAATCGCGCGCCATTTTCTCTATGCCTGGCTTTGGAATGGAGCAAGTCCATGCTCAATACCGTGATACGGTTGACCTTGGATTTGTGCAACTCCATTCCTCCACATGGAGGCGCCCAATCGTGTTGGGGGTTTTTCTCGCAATGCTGCTTAGCGCTTTAGGCTGGATTATTTGTTTATACCGTAACCGTAAGCGCCAAGCGGAACACCACGCATCCCTATTGATTCAAAAAGAGCATGCGGAACGGGCTAATGAAGCGAAATCCGTATTTTTGGCGGAGATGAGCCATGAAATCCGCACCCCGATGAATGCCATTTTAGGTGTGCAAGAACTGCTTCTGAAAAGCCCTCGTTTGCCCGAGAGCGAAAAGCCGCTATTGCAAAGCGCCTATGCCTCCGCTGAATCGCTCCTCGGCATGCTCAATCAAGTGCTCGATTTATCTAAAATAGAAGCAGGCAAACTCAAACTCAACCCTGAACCGTGCTGCCTTAAAACCCTCGCCAAAGAGATCAACGACTCGTTTACGATCTTTGCCGCAAAACGCCAATTAAGTTTGCACTCGCATCTGGATCCGCGCATTGCGGAGGTATTGATGATTGACTGCTTGCGGCTGCGACAGGTACTGCAAAACCTCTTGAGTAATGCCATTAAATTTACGAATGCGGGCTCGATTCATTTCTCGATCACGATTTTGGCGGACGATCATGCGGGCCAATTGATTGAGTTTCGAATTGTGGATACCGGTATTGGTATGAGTGCGGATGACATTGCACTGGCACTCCAACCATTTGAGCAGTTATCGATTCAACAGGCAATTAATAGTAGCGAACCTTTGCAAGGTACTGGGCTCGGCTTAACGATTACCAATCACTTAATTCAGTCTATGGATAGTCGCCTCTATTTTGAGAGTGCGCCCGGACTTGGCAGTAATGTGCACTTTTGCGCAGCATTTCCAAGAACCACCCAAGTGGCGTCCAATCGCCTCAGCCCAGACCAAGCCACGCATCGCGCTCAAATCATGTTGCATGAGGGGCAGCAAGTCCATGCTTTGGTGGTGGAAGACCACCCTGCCAGCAGGCAGATACTGTCCTTGCAATTAGCGGCATTGGGCGCCAAAGTGACAGTTTGTGAAAATGCCAACAAAGCGCTTGAACTGGTCAAAACCACTCATTTCCATGTAATGCTGACCGATCACTCTATGCCGGGTATGCATGGCGCTGATCTATCGCAATCGCTTCGTGCCTCTGGTTTTTTAGACTTAGTCATCATCGGCGTCACTGCCGATATTTATGCACTAGATAGTCGCCAGCATTTACTTGCTTCGGGCATGAACTCCGTTCTGATTAAGCCGCTAAATTTAGCCAGTCTTGAAAATGAGTTGTCGCGCTACTTTAAGCTAGTCTCTACCGATTCGAGTGACTCCCCATACCCCCTTGATCCGATTTGTTTTCCGCGGCTTGGCAACCTAGGTCAGGATCAACATCAAATTGGCAAACTCATCTTGCACGAAATCATGGAAGTGCATCACCAGTGCATTAGTGAAATCGATGCCAGCGACCTATCTGCATCGGACTTTGCCAGCATGGTGCACAAAATTAAAGGGGGTGCACTACTCATGAACGGCATTCATTTTGCGCAGCGCCTTGATGTCTTGGTTGCCGACCGGCAAAAACCCCTAAGGGAACGGATTGCCCTCCTGAAAGAGCTTCTCTTGAAACAAAATACCTTGATTGACGCCTTCTTAAACCATGATACGCAGGAATAAAACGGCCTCTTAGGCTGTTATTGGGGTCGATCTTAGCTTCTATTTTTAACGCTGATTAACTGCATCCTTAAAAGCCTTGCCCGCTGTAAATTTAACGGTTTTGGATGCGGCAACCTGAATCGCTTCTCCGGCTTTCGGATTACTAACCTAACGGGCAGCGCGAGCTCCGGAAGAGAGGCTACCAAATCCCACCAATTGAACCGATTGTCCCTTGGTGACCACCTGCTTAATTGTCTCCAATGCAAGCGTTATTGCCTCCTCTGCCTTTACCTTAGTTAAGTCAGCACCATGCGCAAGGACATCGATCAAGCTGCTTTTGTCATATTCGTATCCTGAAGCGTTAAAACTGGTTTTATTGCTTCGGAAGCGGACCCCATGGCAGCATCATCCTGAGCCCAATGTTTATCCTATCCAATATCCCATCTCGCAAATAGAGCATTTGCGGGGGTTTCTTGCATTTTTCGCTTACTATTGCTGCGTGCTGTTTTTTTCCCTTTTCTCCTCCCAAACGACCCGGTTAGCGCATCGTGCGACTATCCATTTAGGGGTTTTCCTAGTCGGATGCGCGTTAGCTGCTACGGCAGAACGGACAGAGGCGTCCAAAGTAATCTCCGCTCAGGAGATCCCACCTGTGGTTTTAAGCGCTTTAGACAAGAATCACATCCCCAGAGACGCCATCAGTATTTCCGTTCTGGAAGTGCCTGGCGATAATGGGAAAGCGGCACGCGAAGTGATCGACTGGCGCGCTACTCGCGCCATGAATCCAGCCTCGACGATCAAGCTGCTAACCACCTTAACCGCGCTTGATTTACTGGGCCCCGAATACCGCTGGACTACCAAACTCTTCACCGATGGCGCAATCAAAAACGATACCCTCAAGGGCAATATTTATTTGCAAGGGAGCGGCGACCCTAAGCTGATTCCAGAAGAGTTAGAGCGCATGATGAAGGGCCTACGCGATCTCGGCATTAAAAAAATTGATGGTAATCTGATTTTTGATCGAAGTGCTTACAGCCCCGAAGTAATGGAGCACCACACTATTGATGGCGAGTCTTTGCGTGCTTATAACGTACCGCCTGATCCATTGCTATATGCATTTAGAACCTTATCTTTTCATCTGAGCCAGGCGCGCGCCAGTGAAGATGTCGCCATCAGTTATACGCCGGCACTAACGCAATTTCAGGTGAGGAATCAATTAATGCCCAGCGCGCAATCCTGTGATAGTTGGCGCAAAAAAATGCAATTTGAACTGATTAAAGAACTGGGTTCAACAGAAAAAAAACCTGATCAATGGCAGGCGCTATTTAAAGGTGAATTTCCTTCCGCATGCAAGACGATTGCTTACAACATCGTTGCCTTTGATGCCGACACGTTTTTAACCTTGGGCTTTGCCGCCGCATGGGAGCTAGCTGGTGGTGTATGGGCCAAACAACCGCAAGGCAGTAGCGGCGACGTTCCCTTATTTGCACGATCTCTGCTCGATTTTCAGGGGGGTGCCTTGCTCGATGCGGTGCGGGACATTAATAAGTTTTCGAATAATGTCATGGCTCGCCAAGTTTTTTTAACCTTGGCTTTAGAAAAAATTGGTAAACCCGCGAGCATTCAAGCGAGCGATCGGGTTACCCAAACCTGGCTTAAACAGCGTGGACTGCACTTTCCCGAACTGGTACTCGAAAATGGCTCCGGGTTATCGCGCAATGAAGCTATTACGGCGCGCCACCTCAATGACTTATTGGTAACTGCGCGCACCCTCCCAAGCGGTGAGCTATTTATGAACTCCCTGCCGCTTGCTGGTACTGACGGCACGATGAAGAATCGCTTAATTAGGCAGCTAAGGCAATTTTTGCATCTCAAGAAAAAACCGGAGGCTCGGATTAAAACGGGCTCCCTGACAGAGGTGAGGGCCATTTCAGGTTACGTCATTAGCAAATCAGGCAAGACCTATGCGGTGAGCTCATTCATTAATCACCCCAATGCCTATCGCGGTATCGAGGCCCACGATCAACTTTTAACGTGGTTACTCTCTGATGGACCGGAACCAAAACAGGCGCGCTGAAGTCGGTCGCGCACACCATCCCACTCTTGCCCGGTTGGCGGCTCGGGTATCAAAATTAAATCCCAGGCTTGATCATCTAAGTCACGCAAGAGTCGATAAAGTCCGCTTGCAAACGCTTCACTACTGAGCGGCACGGCTATCTCATGCCATTCCATATGATTCGATTGCCCACCAATAGCCCGCTCCGATTCCCACATGACCACTGCCACCCGGGATTTAATATCCGGATACTCCGCCAGGCAGTCGTACAAACCTCCAGGGGCATACATACGCATGGGTGTATTCGGCGCATAGTGTGCCTTTAGGCTGCCCGATACCCGTGGCCTTACTCCATCTTCACCACTGTTAGAGCGCTGATCTAAACCCACTACCGTTATGCCTGTACGACTTTGAATCTGATTAGGCGTAATCGCGCCAGGGCGTAACAATACGGGCGGATTTGATGTCATATCCACAATGGTCGACTCGATACCCACTTCGCAATCACCGCCATCGAGCACCAACAGCGCTGGTAAATCATCAAACTCACTACGCACATCCGCCGCGCGAGTGGGCGATACCTTGCCAAACCGATTTGCGGATGGCGCTGCCAGTCCACCACCCAATTCTCGTAATAGCGCTTGCGCAATCGGATGACTGGGCGACCGAATGGCAACCGTATCTTGGCCGCCTGTTACCTCACTCAGCACATGCTTGTCTTTTTTAAAGACCAACGTGAGCGGCCCAGGCCAAAATGCGAGGATTAAGCGCATTGCGTCCTCGGAGAGATCGCGCACCCAAGGCGTCAGGAGGTTAAACCAAGCCGCCTCTTGCGCTGCTGAATCGTCATTTGCAGACGGCGCTGCGACGTGCACAATGAGTGGATGATCTGCTGGCCGGCCTTTTGCAGTGAAGATTTTTTTTACCGCCGTCGGATTACTGGCATCCGCCGCAAGACCGTAAACGGTTTCTGTAGGAATGGCCACCAAATCGCCATTCTTGAGTGCGACTACGGCCTGCTTGATCAGGGCGGGGTCAATCACTGCTAGCGGATCTTGTGCTTGCACTGCAGGTGATATCACTTAAGGGGCGATACCCAAATCGTGTGCCACATCCGCACACGCTTGCTGCGCCTCGAGGAGGGATTGGCCAAGGCAGTTTACATGCCCCATCTTGCGACCCGGCAATGGTGATGCCTTGCCATATAAATGCAATTTGGCATTGGAGTGACTCAGCACTTCTTCCCAAGCGGGTTCCGTTGCCGATGCACCAGAAACGCCATCAGGGCTAAACCACGCATCGCCCAAGATATTGAGCATCGCAACCGGACTCAGTAAGCGGGTATCACCTAAAGGCAAGCGCGCCATCGCTCTCACCTGCTGCTGAAACTGGCTGGTAACGCACGCATCCATCGTAAAGTGCCCTGAATTGTGCGGGCGTGGCGCGACTTCGTTCGCAATGATGCTGCCGTCCGTCAACACAAAATACTCAACGCACAGAACGCCCACGTATTGCATTTCTGTGGCAATCGCAATCGTTGCTTTCTGAATCCGCTGCAGTAAATCGGGGCGTTGCTCTAGGGAAGGGGCTGGCACCGTGCTGGTATGCAAAATACCATTACGATGAATGTTCTCTGATGGGGGATACGACTGCACGCTGCCGTCATGCGCCCGAGCCACGATCGCGGAAACCTCAAAAGCCAAGGGCATGCGTTTTTCAACCACGCAGGCGGCCTTACCTAAACTATCCCAAGCCTGCGCCAGCGTATCGGGTGTCATCACAGTGACCTGACCTTTACCGTCGTAACCCAATCGCACGGTTTTCACAATTGCTGGAAAAAGGTCTGGAGAAATCGATGCTAAGTCCGCTTCGGTTTTGAGAATGCCATAAGGCACTGGTCCCACGCCAGACAGCGGAGCGCACTGCGTTAAAAATGCTTTTTCAGCGATGCGGTCTTGGGCAATCGAAACGCAACTGCTATCCGGCGCCACAAAAATAGCGCGCTCTTTAAAAAAATCCAAGGCCCTTGCAGGCACATTCTCAAACTCCGTGCTGACAGCAGAGCACAGACCTGCCATCTCAGTTAAGGCGGCGACATCCAAATAGTCCGCGCACAAATGCTTTTCCGCAACCGAGCCGCCGGGACTTAAAGGGTCAGGGTCGAGTACGCACACCTTAAAACCCAAAGACTGCGCCTCATGAATAAACATCCGGCCCAATTGACCGCCGCCCAAAATGCCAAGCCAGGCAGGTGGCTTACTGATACCAACAGATTGCGAAGGATTCGTGCTCATGAATTACTTGGCCGCCAATTCCATGGATTGCGCAAGCGCGGTTTGCTTGGCCCGAAATGCTTCTAAGGCCTGCATAAGTTGCGCATCGTGTGCCGCCAAAATCGCTATGACATGCAGTGCAGCATTAGCGGCGCCGGCCTCGCCAATCGCGAATGTCGCTACTGGAATACCTTTGGGCATTTGCACAATCGAATACAGAGAATCTTCACCGCGCAAGTATTTGCTGGGGACCGGAACGCCAAATACGGGCACTAGGGTTTTAGAAGCCAGCATGCCCGGCAAATGCGCGGCACCACCGGCGCCGGCAATGATGGCCCTTAAACCGCGCTCACGGGCATTCTCGGCATAGGTGAACATATCGTCTGGCATGCGGTGCGCTGAGAGCACTTGCGCCTCGTATGGAACACCAAACTGATCCAACATCTGGGCGGCATGCTGCATGACGTCCCAATCTGAATTGGAACCCATCACAATACCGACCATGGGCTTGGCGCCCGAATTCGTGCTCATCGCATTCTCCACATAAGCCTAAAACCGAAAGAGGATCTATTATCCCAGCCTTTTGACTGGGATCGGGGCATTTGGGTTACGCTGCCTGAGTCAGGCGCACCAAGGCTTCACGGTACTTTTCAGCAGTCTTGGCAATCACCTCGGCCGGCAGGTCGGGCGCGGGAGGCGCCTTAGACCATGGCTTACCGTCAATTCGAACGCTTTCGAGCCAATCGCGCACAAACTGCTTATCGTACGACGGAGGATTGGTTCCGACCTGATAGGTTTCTGCTGGCCAGAACCGAGAAGAGTCCGCCGTCAAAATTTCATCCATCAATACCAGTTGGTTGTTTTGATCCAAGCCAAACTCAAATTTGGTGTCGGCAATAATGATTCCGCGGCTAGCCGCGTAGCGCGAGGCCTCTTCGTACAAACGAATACTCACATCCCGAATTTGATTGGCTAATGGCGCGCCAATGCGCCCCACCACTTCTTCAAACGAAATATTCTCATCGTGCTCACCCATCGCCGATTTAGCGGCTGGCGTAAAAATCGGCTTGTCTAACTTTTGCGCATTTTGCAATCCAGGAGCTAATGCTACGCCGCATACGCTACCCGTCTCTTGATAATCTTTCCAGCCACTTCCGGCTAAATAGCCACGCACCACCGCTTCAACCAAAATCGGCTTTAAGCGTTTGGCAACCACCGCTCGGCCGCGTACTTGGTCTGCCTCTTCGGGCTTGACCACCGTTACTGGATCAATGCCAGTGAGGTGGTTTGGAACCACATGGGCTAACCTATCAAACCAAAAGTTCGCCATTTGGTTAAGAATGATGCCTTTTTCTGGAATGGGCTGCGGCAAAATGACATCGAAGGCCGACAGGCGATCAGTGGTAATCATCAGCAAACGATCGCTACCAATCTCATACACATCCCGCACCTTCCCCTTGGAGAGCAGTGGCAGTGAGGTGATTGACGTAGTGTGAAGGGCGTTCATGGAATCACTTCACGATCTGCGCAAGCTCGCCACTGCGATAGCGCTCAGCCATCTTCTCGAGCGAGATCGGCTTAATTTTTGCGGCTTGACCGGCGCAACCAAATGCGGTGTAGCGGGCAAGGCAAATGGCCTTAGCAGCTTCACGGGCCGGCTTTAAATAGTCGCGTGGATCAAACTTACCTGGGTTCTCAAACAAATAGCGGCGAATCGCGGCAGTCATCGCCAGCCGAATATCGGTGTCGATGTTGATCTTGCGAACCCCATGCTTGATGCCTTCCTGAATCTCTTCTACGGGCACGCCATAGGTTTCTTTCATGTCACCACCAAATTCGCGAATTTCGGCAAGCAACTCCTGCGGCACGCTCGAAGAGCCATGCATCACGAGATGCGTATTTGGAATGCGTTGGTTAATTTCTTTAATGCGGGTGATTGCCAAAATATCGCCGGTGGGCTTCTTAGTGAATTTATACGCCCCATGGCTAGTACCAATCGCGATTGCCAGGGCATCACATTGGGTCGCACGCACAAAATCAGCAGCCTGCTCCACGTCCGTCAAAAGCTGTTCACGCGTCATAGTGCCATCTGCGCCATGACCGTCCTCTTTGTCGCCCATCATGGTCTCAAGTGAACCTAAAACGCCCAACTCAGCCTCAACCGTAACACCAATCGAATGCGAGAACTTCACCACCTCTTGGGAAACCGCTACGTTGTAGTCATAACTCGCCACCGACTTCCCATCCGCCTCAAGCGATCCATCCATCATGACGCTGGTAAAACCACTCTTGATCGCCGCCATACATACTGCTGGGCTTTGCCCATGATCCTGGTGCATCACAATCGGAATATGAGGGTAGGCCTCAACAGCAGCAGAAATTAAGTGGCGCAAAAAAGCCTCGCCTGCATATTTGCGCGCGCCGGCTGACGCCTGCATGATTACGGGAGCGCCAAGCTCGTCCGCAGCCATCATGATCGCCTGTACCTGCTCTAGGTTATTCACATTAAAAGCGGGCAGGCCGTAGCTATTCTCAGCAGCATGGTCTAGCAGTTGGCGCATCGATACAAGGGGCATGGCGTTCTCTTAAAAAATGGGTAATTATTAAAAATAGGTGCTTATTTTACGTTGACTATCTTCAAGGTGTTCGTGCCGCCGGGCGAGCCCATGGGGGCGCCGATCGTCAGCACAATAGTGTCACCCGACTTGACCGCGCCCAAACTCTTTAAACGCGCCTCCACTTGAGCCAAGGCGGTATCCCGATCGTTACTCAACTCCAGTCCGAGTGGGGTGACATTGCGGTATGTGCTTAAAACCCGCTGCGTCGAAATATTGGGAGTTAACGCAAAAATAGGCACATGAATGTTATGACGACTCATCCAAATGGGTGTGGAGCCCGACTGAGTCAAAGCCGCAATCGCGGTTGCATGCAAATGGTGTGCGGTAAAGAGCGCGCCCAGAGCGATGGTTTGATCAATTCGGGTAAAGGTCTGATCCAAAAAGTCGGTGTCGAGCTTCACCTGCTCTGATTTTTCAGCTTCGATACAAATTTCCGCCATTTGCTCGATGGTCTTGACGGGATACAAGCCAGTAGCCGATTCGGCTGATAGCATGACAGCGTCTGTTCCATCCAGCACTGCATTTGCTACATCACTCACCTCGGCCCGCGTAGGAACGGGAGCGTTAATCATCGACTCCATCATTTGGGTGGCGGTAATCGTGAATTTATCCGCCTCACGGGCCAGCTTAATCATGCGTTTTTGCAAGGCTGGGACCGCAGGGTTGCCCACTTCAATTGCCAAATCGCCGCGCGCCACCATGATGCCGTCACTTTCGGCGATGATACTTTCCAGTGCGCCCGGCGCAATCGCTTCCGCGCGCTCGACTTTAGCAATCAATTTGACCTTACTCACACCATGCTTGGCGCTCGCCGCATCCGCCAATTGACGCGCATGCGCCATGTCGGCTCCGTCCTTCGGAAAACTAATCGCGACAAAATCGACGCCCATCGCAATCGCCGCATCCAAATCCTGAATGTCTTTATCCGTTAAGGCGGGCGCGGTTAAGCCGCCACCAGCGCGATTAATCCCTTTGTTATTGGATAGCGCGCCACCCAATTCGACGCGAGTATGAATTTCTCCACCCTTCACCGACTCCACGCGCAACACAATTAAGCCATCATTCAATAAAAGGCGATCACCCGCATGCACATCGTTGGGTAAGTTTTTGTAATCCAGTCCGACGCGCTCGGCGTTACCCAGTTCACACGCCACATCCAAAATAAATAGCGCGCCTTCTTTGAGTTGCACCTTACCGTCAGCAAATTTGCCCACCCGAATCTTTGGTCCCTGCAGGTCGGCCATAATGCCCAGCTCACGACCCACTTCCGCGCAAATCGATCGCACGAGATCATGGCGTACGCGGTGATCCGCTACGGTTCCATGGGAGAAGTTCATTCGAACCACGTCCAGGCCTGCCCGGATCATTTCTCGCAATACCTCTGGTTTTTCTGAAGCAGGTCCTAGTGTTGCAATAATCTTTGTGGCTCGTAACATCGCAAACTCCTTTAGTTAATCGTTTCCTCGCTCCACTAGCACCGCAAATGCTGGCAAAGTTTTGCCCTCGAGAAATTCGAGGAAGGCACCGCCCCCGGTCGATATGTAATCCACCTGATTTTCAATGCCGTATTTGGCGATCGCCGCCAAAGTATCACCGCCGCCCGCGATCGAGAATGCCGGCGAATGCGCAATCGCCGCAGCGATCATCTTGGTACCGCCGCCAAATTGATCAATCTCAAACACGCCTAAAGGCCCGTTCCATACAATCGTGCCGGCGTGCGCGAGCATGGTGGATAAACGTGCCGCTGTCTTAGGGCCTACGTCCAAAATCATGTCGTCTTCCGCCACCTCATTTGACGGCACCCGATTGGCGCGCGCCAGTGGCGAGAGCTCATTTGCCACCACCACGTCCTCCGGAATGGGTACGTGGGCACCACGCTTTTCCATGAGATCCATGATTTCCCTTGCCTCATTCACGAGGTCAGGTTCAGCCAAGGACTTGCCAATGGGCAGACCTTTGGCGAGCATGAAGGTATTCGCGATGCCGCCGCCCACAATTAATTCATCTACTTTTTCCGCTAAGGCTTTCAAGATGGTCAACTTGCTCGATACTTTCGAGCCCGCCACAATCGCCACCAAAGGACGCTTCGGATTGGCAAGCGCTCTGCTGAGCGCATCCAACTCCGCTGCCATGAGGGGGCCAGCGCACGCGATTGGCGCAAACTTCGCAACACCGTGGGTGGTCGCTTCCGCGCGATGCGCCGTACCAAAAGCATCGTTAACATAGACATCGCACAAGGCGGCAATCTTTTTCGCTAAGGCGTCACTATTTTTCTTCTCACCGACATTGAGGCGGCAGTTTTCCAGCAGCACCAAATCGCCCGGCTTAAGATCAAAACCGCCATCAACCCAATCGGCTATCAAAGGCACTTTCCGATTCAGAATTTCAGCGATGCGATGCGCGACGGGAGTCAAACTGTCTTCCGGCTTAAATTCCCCTTCGGTAGGTCTGCCTAAGTGCGATGTGACCATCACCGCGGCGCCCGCTTTTAGGCAAATCTCTATCGCCGGAATCGATGCCCGAATGCGCGTATCTTCCGTAATATTGCCTGCCTCGTCTTGCGGCACATTTAAATCCGCCCGAATCAAAACCCGCTTGCCTTTTAATAAGCCGGCAGCGGCTAAGTCATTGAGGCGTTTTACTTTAAATAGGGTATCCGGCATAACAAGCTAATCGCATTAAGAATGAATCTCCCATTCTAAAACCAGTAGCGCAGTAGGCTATAAACTGCCATACCCATCACGAGGGTAGGCAACATCTTCCGCGTCCAGATAAAACTGATAAAAGCAGCCAAGCCGCCCCAAATCTTGGGTAAAGTCCAATCAAAATGGCCTAACTCCACGGTTCCTGCGGGCATCAGGATCTCTGGAGCCACAATTGCCACAATCGCTGCCAGCGGGGCAAACCGAATGGAGCGCAAGATGATCTCAGGCATCCGCACCCGATCGCCCCAAAACATAAAAAAGCCCCTCGTACAGAGAGTGACTAGCCCCATGCCTATGATTAATAAGCAGATTTCGAGCGAGGTGAGGGTTTGCGTCATTAGTCGCGCGACCGCATGGGGCTAATGGGATCGCTTTGGGGACTACGATCGGTCACGATTCCAACGGCAATCGCCGCAATAATTGCCATCACGATATTGAGCTTTAAGGGCAAGCCCATAGTCAGCACCGCTACCACCGCAGCAGCGCCTGCGGCCCACCGGGCAGACGGACGATCGAGCATCGGGACAATAATCGCCACGAGGGCTAAGGTACCGGCAAACTCAAGACCCCAACTTTGGGGAATTTGGCTGGCAAAGAGGATGCCCAGGATGGAGCCCAACTGCCAAATACTCCAATTGCCGCAGGTCAGCCCATACATAAAGGCAATTCGTGTGCGGCGCTGCTCCGAACTCTCCTCAGGGGGGTGGGATGCGGGATACCGGCCGGTGTACATCAAATAACCAAAGTCAGCCGTAAAGTAACCCAAGGTCAGCCGACGCCACAGGGGCAAGGACCGAAAATGCGCTTGCATTCCAATGCTAAAAATAACAAAGCGCAAATTAACCACAAAAGCCGTCAGCAATATGGTCCAAACTGGCAAACCCAAGGCAATTAAGGGCAAAGCCGCAAGTTGAGCGGTACCCGCAAACACCATGAGGCTCATGCTCAGGGCCTGCCAAACCGTTAGGGTGGACTTCCCCATAGCTAAGCCGGTGACCAAAGCCCAAGTAAAAATGGTCACAACCGACTTGGACATGGTTTGCAGGCCATCCCGAAAAGCCGCCCGCTCCTCTAAGGGCCACCCCCAATACGGCAAGTGGCGATTCAAAGTGGTGGGCTGTTGGCTACGGTGCATAAAAAACCCATTATAAGAAGCAAGTCCGCCTGCTCTACAATAAAGCCCATGGAAAGCGAGTTGGTTTTGCAAAGCCTCTGCCAAGCTCAGCGCCCCGATTAATTCAATTCAAAAGGTAGAAAACATGTCGATGTCCGACCGCGATGGTTTTATTTGGTTCGATGGAAAACTCATCCCTTGGCGCGATGCGAATATTCACGTGCTGACCCATAGCCTGCACTACGGCATGGGGGTCTTTGAGGGGATTCGTGCCTATAAAACCGCTAGGGGCACCGCCATCTTTCGCCTACAAGAGCACGTTAAACGCTTACTAAACGGCACAAAGATCTTTCAAATTAAATTACCCTACACCGAAGCGCAAATTAGCCAAGCCATTATTGATGTCGTTAATAGCAACCAATTGGAGTCTTGCTACATTCGGCCGCTGATTTTTATTGGCTCAGAAAAACTCGGCATCTCGCCCAAGGGCAACTCAATTCACACCACCATTGCCGCTTGGGAATGGGGCGCGTACTTGGGTGAGGATGGTTTGAACAAGGGCATCCGCGTGAAGACCTCCTCGTTTACCCGCCATTTTGTGAACTCCTCCCTCGTACGCGCAAAAGCATCAGGCTATTACATTAATTCGATTTTGGCCAATCAAGAAGTGACCGCCAACGGCTACGATGAAGCCCTGCTACTCGATACTGAAGGGTATGTCTCTGAAGGCTCCGGCGAGAACCTCTTCATGGTTCGCAATGGCATTGTGTACACACCGGATTTAGCATCGTGCTTAGATGGCATCACGCGCGATTCCATTATTCAGATTGCAAAAGATTTGGGTTTGGAGGTGCGCGAAAAACGCCTGACACGCGATGAAGTCTATACGGCGGATGAAGCATTCTTCACCGGCACTGCTGCTGAAGTTACTCCGATTCGCGAACTCGATGATCGCCTCATTGGTTCGGGCGTAAAAGGCCCCATCACCCAACAAATTCAAGATGTGTTCTTTGCGACGGTCTATGGCAAAAATGATCGCTATAGCGCATGGCTCACACCCGTTAAATAAGCCATTTGATTTAAGGTACGCACATGAGTCAAGCTCACGCCCAAACCCCAAACCCAGTGATGGTAGATGGCAAGGATTTGCCACTGCACTGCCCAAGTGGATCTACTCCTAGCTGGAACTTACACCCACGTGTTTTTCTGGATATTACCCATACCGGTCAGGTGAAGTGCCCGTACTGCGGCACGGAGTATCACCTAATCCCCGGCACGGAACCCCACGGTCATTAACGCATTAGGCCCCGCATCAGAGTATCGAAACGGGGCGCCCTCCATGCGACGCATTCTGATCATCGCCCCGAATTGGATTGGCGATGCCGTTATGTCGCAACCCCTGCTTGCAAACATCAAAGCGGCAGAGTCCGATGCGCTAATTGATGTGCTCGCAACACCTTGGGTTGCGCCCGTTTACCGTGCTTGCGCTGAAGTTAACGCTGTTATTCAAGCTGATCTGCAGCACGGCAAATTGCAATGGGGTTTACGCCGCACACTGGCCAAGCAAATTGCCAAAGAACATTACTCAGTCTGCTATGTATTACCCAATAGCCTTAAGTCAGCGCTAATTCCTTGGCTTGCCGGTATCCCCGTTCGGATCGGCTACCGCGGCGAACTGCGCAGCGGTCTGATTAATCGCGCTAAACCCAATCCAAGCAAAACAGTGCGCGCGCCGATGGTGGAGCACTACGCCAGCCTATGCGCCACGCCGCAAACTGCAGCCGACGACCAAACTAAACCCAATGCATTAGTACCGCGCTTGCGCGTGACTGAATCGATGCGGCAAGCGGTAGATCAAAAGTTAGCAGATGCTCGTATACGCAGTGATGCCTTATTTGTGCTGTGCCCAGGTGCCGAGTACGGCCCGAGCAAACGCTGGCCGGCATCCCATTTTGCGCAGCTTGCCAATTCTATCCTGCGCGCGAACCCCAAAGCACAGGTCGTCTTACTTGGTAGCGCCGCGGATCACGCGATTGGTCAATCCATTATTGAATCGGCAGACCCAAACGATCGCATTTTAAATTGGTGTGGCGATACCTCCTTAGATGAGGCTATGGCGATCATTAGCGCATGCGCGCATCTGGTCACTAATGATTCGGGCTTAATGCACATCGGCGCGGCGCTGGGCGTAAACCAAGTAGCCTTATTTGGCTCAAGCGACCCTAAGCATACTCCGCCCATATCGCCAAAGGCGCGCATTATTTACCTGCATCTGCCCTGCAGCCCCTGCCATAAACGCGTATGCCCACTCGGCCACCTTCATTGCTTAAACCAAATTCATCCACAACAGGTTTTTACGGCGCTCCAGTAGCGCATCTTCGCATCCACATCCTCTACCAAAAGGGATTTATGCCATGCCTAATTTAGCTAGACTATTTCACAATGCCGATGAAGTCGTGGATGCTTGGCGCGAAGCATTGCGGCGGCGCGATGTGACGGGCGCTCTGGCTTTATGGCTAGATGATGATTCCATTACATGTGTGCTACCCGAAGGCCAGCGATTAAGTGGTCACAGTGAGATCCGCGGGGGACTTGAACGCCTACTCGCCAAACAAGCGCTTTTTTTAGAGCCCATTGCCTGCATCTCGCACTCCACCTTGGGTACCGCGATTTACGACACCACCGAAGCAGTGCATCTGCACGCCGATCAAATAGAGTCGGCGTTTTTTCTTAATATCACCCTGGTCGTCTTACAAGACAACCATGGCTGGCGCATTGCCCATCTGCATGCTAGCCACTCGGCCGATGTCAGCCCCAATACACCCTCGACACTCCATGGCCTCCATTAATCGCGATGGATGATGCCGTTGTTCAATCGCTGATTAAATGGCCTGCCGTTCCCACTTGTTGCGGCTGGCTCGCACTCGATCGCCGCGGAGTTTGGCGCATGCGCGATGACTACGCGCAAACCCATCGCCTGCCGGGTGACCCTATTAAACATGCGGCACTGAATGCATTTATTTCCAGAAACTATGCCTGCGATACGGAAGGTCGCTATTTTTTTCAAAATGGACCACAGCGCGTCTTTGTTGATTTAGAAGCAACGCCTTGGGTCGTGCGGATGATGCCGACCACTGATGCAAATTACCCATGGGTGATGAAAACCCAATGCGACAGCATTCTCAATCCTAGCGGCGCACTATTGGATGAGGCGGGCCATATTTACATTGAAGGCACCCTCATCCAAACCGTTTATCAATCCAAGGATACCGACTTAAGATCAGGCACTGAACCCAATTTTGTCACTACGGAGCGCCCAAGCATCGCCCTACTTCATGATCATGATTTGGAGCTATTTTCCAGCTTAACCACCCTTCACGAATCCACCTGCAGTATCGCTGGCGTATGGCACTGGGATGGCAATACGCTAGCGCTTGAGCCTATCAGGATGACCGAACTGGCACAGCGCTTTCAGTTTCAAACCCACCCCCGACCATAAAGGCAGGCTGATAGCACTTAGCCGCCCTTGCTTTTAGCGTCTTCGCGTTGTTCTTCCTGGTATTGCCTCTGAAACTCCCGTAAGCGGGCATCAATTGTAGAGCCTTGGTAGTAGTTATTACCGCCCGCAGATCGGGCAATACGCAGTTGCTCAATGGCGGATGGCCAAGCTCCATCCAGAGCAAATTTTTCACCCATGGCGTAATGCCGCATGGGAAGGTTATTACTCTGGTTGTATGCCTCTGCGAGCAAGGTCCACCACAAAGACTCGCTTGGCTGTTGTTTAGTACGCGCCCGCAACCACGTGATGGCATCCTCTGTTTTGCCCAGCTTTAATTCAGAATTAATCATGGCTACGGCAGCCGCAACCGATTGCGGATACGCGCGCAATGCATTCTGCGCAATTTGCAGGGCATCTTGTGATTTGCCTTTGGCAAGCGCCAATTCAGATGCCGTCACTTCCAAGGCCAGGCTTTGGCGCTGTAATGGGGATCCTGGGGCAATCGCGGTTTGTATCAACTGCCGCGTTTTTTGCAAATAGCCCTCGGCTAAATCGATTTTGCCTTGACGCTGTGCCACAAGCGCCAAACCATAAAATCCTTCCAACTGCTTTGAAAGGTTGGCTTGTTTGCTAAAGCTTTCAAAAACGTTACGTGCGTCATACAAACCACTTGATCCCTTTTGTTGATCTAAACGCGCTCTTGCCTTAATCAGATAAAACTCCATCGAACTGGGAACAGCCTTAGCATTGACCATCCGCACCCGATCTTGCATATCCGCAATTCGATCGGTCGTAAGGGGGTGGGTTCGGACATAAGCAGGAACACCGCTATCCATAATGCCTGTGGCCTTTTGTAGCCGCTGAAAAAATGCGGGCATGCCGTTCACATCATAGCCACTACCTTCCAAAATTAAAAAACCAATTCGGTCTGCCTCACGCTCCGCATCTCGAGAGTAGGCCAGCTGATTCTGAATCGATAAGGCTTGACCACCCGTCATGAGACCGGCCGCCGCAGACGGATTGCTTGATGCCGCCAAAGCGCCGAGCACCATGCCAGCGATCGCTATCATCGTATTCATGCCCTGGCGATCCATCGAGCGAGCGATGTGCCGCTGTAAAACATGGCCAGTCTCATGGCCCATCACCGAGGCGACCTCGGAGTCGGTTTCTGCAGCCACTAATAAACCCGTATGAAACCCAATAAAACCGCCTGGCAGTGCAAACGCATTAATACTAGAGTCTTTGACCGCGAACACCTCGAAGTTATATTGCGCACTACCCAGCGCATTAGCGCCGCCGAGTTGTAAGCGCTTTGCTGCCTGAAGCAGGCGACGCTCCATTTGGTTTAAAAAATCGTAGGTGGGTAGGTCATTAGAGTAATCGGGGTCATTGCGGATTTCCCGCATAATGCGCTCGCCAAAACGCCGCTCATCGACTGGGCTCAATGCATCACCACCAGGATCGCCCATGTCCGGTAAAACCAAATTCGGCTGAGTACGAGGTGTATTTTTATTCGGCAAATGCGGAGATTGCGCCTCTTGGGATTGCACTGCCCGCCCTAAGTTCTGAATGGCGGCCGAGTTCCCTTGTACCACTACCTCGGAAGATGGCGTGGCGGGAAGGTTGGTCTGGGCGCTACTTACACTCATCGCAAGCATTAACTGCATAGCCAAAGACTGCCGCCCGATGCGCTTTAGCACCGATGTGGAAATCCACTGAGTAGAGATGTGTTTTACGATACCCATCCCTCTATGGTAAAACCTATTTCATGAACACACTGACTCATTTTGATTCCTCCGGCCAGGCCCATATGGTGAACGTAGGCGATAAGCCCAGTACCCACCGTATTGCCGTTGCCACAGGCTCGATTTGGATGCTACCAGCCACCTTCGCCTTAGTCGAGGCCGGTAACCACAAAAAAGGGGATGTTTTAGGCATTGCTCGTATTGCCGGTATTCAGGCATCCAAAAAGACCTCGGACTTAATCCCCTTATGCCACCCCCTTGCCCTCAGCCACGTTAGCATCCAATTTGAGCTCGACAGGCAAGATCACGCCATTCACTGCCAAGTTCAAGCGGAAACAACCGGACCAACCGGCGTTGAAATGGAAGCCCTCACCGCAGTCCAGGTTGCCCTCCTCACCATTTATGACATGTGCAAAGCAGTTGACCGTGGCATGGTGATGGGGGATGTGAAGCTATTGGAGAAGAGTGGCGGCAAATCCGGAGAGTGGAAAGCCGCCAAGTAGAAATTGCTGTTTTGCTTGGTATGCTGCCTTTAATGCAAAACCTTATCTTTTATCGAGCCGGCACTCGGAAGGTAGCAAGGTCTTTGGCAAACTCGACATAGCCGAACGGCAAGACCATCCGCCAGACCAAGAGGCACCGCCCGGCTTTGATAAATCCAATGGGGTTGGCATCGGCGCGTCAGGCTCATTCGTTGGAATAAGCACTAAAGTGTTATTCCCCTTGGGCGCAACCGTCGGCTGAAAATCAATCGCAATCATGCCCGACTCTAGAATTTCAATGTCTTGAACGCTGCGAGTTGGAGAAAAAGTGAACGACCCACGAGTTGCCTCATTCATGGGAGTGCTACTGTTGGTGGCAAACGCCTCGGTTACGGCAAGCTTGGCGCTGGAAGACAGATTCATGCCTTCGATGATGCGACTGCGCGCGATGTAATCTTGGTATTGTGGAACGGCTACGGCCACCAAAATACCAATGATAGCGACAACCACCATCACTTCGATTAAGGTAAATCCATTGCGCTCAGTTAAGTTGATGTTGTGCTCGTGTGGTTTAGTCATATAAATAAAAATCCCCTAGTCAATGAGACTCTATGATCTAACAAAGAGTCTATCTCCTAGGGGAGTGACGCCATCAGATTTCTCTGATTTTACTGTCTACTTTGACTACTACGCCAGCGATTAAGCCTTTTTATGGCGGCGCTTAGCAAGCTCACCGACAATCATGACTCCCAAGGCGCCAACAACACTGGCAATGACGCCGTAGTCTTGAATACCCTCTCCGAGGTGCTTAACTACACCTGGGTCAGACAACAACATACCGCCGGCAATCCAGCCAAGTAAGCCCGCGCCCGCAGTGACAATAATCGGGAAACGATCGATCAGGAACAACACCAGTCGACTACCAGCAATAATGATAGGTACTGAAACGATTAAACCAAAGACGATATAGCCAAACTGATGGGCCTGATCATCAACTTGCCCTGCAGCACCTGCAATCGCCAAGACGTTATCCAAACTCATGACCAAGTCGGCAACGATGATGGTTTTGACTGCTGCAAATAACTTATCTGGAGCTTCTAAGTCATTTTCATCGTGACCGCCATTGTCTGCCAACAGCTTGTAACCAATCCAGAGCAGTAGTAAAGCGCCTACCACCTTCAGATAGGGAATTTGCAAGAGCGTCACTGCGAATATGGTCAAGATAATACGCAAACCAATCGCGCCCGCTGTACCCCATAAAATACCGGCGCGACGCTGGTTGGGGTGTAAGTTACGGCAGGCTAATGCAATGATCACCGCATTGTCACCACCCAGCAAAATATCAATCAAAATGATCTGCAAGACCACAGACCAATCTAACATTGTTAAAAATTCCATGTCATCCTCTAATAATTATTGTGTTTAACAACTACAACTCAAAACCACAACTACTTACTGCTAAAGCATTGCTTTTAATAAACTAGCCATTTCTGATGGGTTTCGAGTTACCTTGAAACCACACTCCTCCATTACTGCCAGTTTCGCATCCGCTGTATCAGCGCCGCCAGAAATCAAGGCACCCGCGTGACCCATGCGCTTTCCGGGAGGCGCTGTAACGCCAGCAATAAAGCCGACGATGGGTTTTTTCATATTCTGTTTGCACCAGAGTGCCGCCTCGGCTTCGTCTGGCCCACCAATCTCACCAATCATGATGACCGCATCAGTCTCGGGATCATCATTAAACATACGCATGACATCGATGTGCTTGAGGCCGTTAATCGGATCACCACCAATACCAACGGCAGTAGATTGACCTAATCCAATGGCACTAAGTTGCCCAACCGCTTCGTAAGTCAGGGTTCCAGAACGGCTCACCACGCCAATACGGCCCTTTTTATGAATGTGGCCTGGCATGATCCCGATCTTGATTTCATCGGGGGTAATGATGCCGGGGCAATTGGGTCCTAAAAGCAGGGTTTTCTTACCGCCCTTCGCTTCTTTTTGGATCATCTTATTGCGCACTTCCAGCATATCGCGCACGGGGATGCCTTCAGTAATGCAAATTACAAAATCCAAATCGGCTTCGACTGCTTCCCAAATCGCTGCAGCCGCGCCTGGAGGCGGAACGTAAATTACCGAAACTGTTGCACCCGTCTGCTGCGCCGCTTCTTTTACGGTGCCGTAAATTGGAATGTCAAAAATCGATTCGCCCGCTTTTTTAGGATTGACACCTGCGACAAAACAATTTTTACCGTTTGCATATTCCTGACATTTTTCCGTATGAAACTGACCCGTTTTACCGGTAATGCCTTGTGTAATAACTTTAGTATTTTTATTAATCAAAATTGACATGGTGAATTCCTTGATTATTTGTTTTTGTTAGCGGCTGCAACGACTTTCGTTGCCGCTTCTGCCATCGAGTCAGCGCTAATAATGGGCAAACCGGATTCAGCCAAAATCTTCTTGCCCAAATCTTCGTTCGTACCCTTCATGCGCACTACGAGTGGCACAGACAAATTCACTGCTTTACAGGCAGTCACCACACCATTGGCAATCACATCGCAGCGCATAATGCCGCCGAAGATGTTAACCAAAATTGCTTCCACGCTCTTATTTTTGAGCATGATCTTGAATGCTTCTGTCACCTTTTCTGCTGTTGCGCCGCCGCCTACATCGAGGAAGTTGGCTGGCTGACCGCCAAACAATTTGATGGTATCCATGGTGGCCATCGCAAGGCCAGCGCCATTCACGAGGCAGCCAATATTGCCATCCAAAGAGATGTAGGCTAAATCAAATTTAGACGCCTCAATCTCGGCAGGATCCTCTTCATCTTCATCGCGGTAAGCCACGATTTCAGGGTGACGGAATAGGGCATTGGGGTCAAAGTTGAATTTCGCATCCAAGGCTTTGATATTGCCATTGCCTTCTAAAATCAATGGATTAATTTCGACTAGGGATGCATCGGTTTCCCAATAGGTCTTGTACAGATTCTTAAACACATCACGTGCTTTTGAAATCGACGCCTCGGGTACGCCAATACCTTTAGCAATGGTATCGCACTGCGCATCGGTTAAGCCGATCATCGGATCAACAAATACCTTAATAATTTTCTCGGGAGAGTGCTCAGCTACTTCCTCGATATCCATGCCGCCTTCACTGGATGCCATGATGACATTTTTCTGTGATCCGCGATCGGTCACGATACTAAAGTAATACTCTTTTTTGATGTCCGCACCATCTTCTATTAACAGACGGCGAACTTTTTGACCTTCGGGTCCTGTTTGATGGGTCTTGAGTTGCATCCCCAAAATCTCGCTGGCGTATTTCTGAACCTCATCCATGCTCTTGGCTAATTTAACGCCGCCGCCTTTGCCACGACCACCCGCATGAATTTGCGCCTTCACCACCCAAACCGGACCGCCTAATTTTTTAGCTGCTTCCATGGCTTCATCCACGCTGTGTGCTGGAATGCCATTTGGAACTGGAACATTAAATTGGCGCAGAAGTTCCTTGCCCTGATACTCGTGAATTTTCATAATTACTCCGGAAACAGTCTATTGGTCTAGCTAAAGGGTTAACACTGCGTATTTTGCCTTTACCTAAATGATGTAGATTTGACCGTGATCAACTTAAAAAAATTAGGTTATTGACAAACGAATGTAAGTCTATCATTTTGCAGTGCGTCATTCGACTTTTTGTGCACTGATTTATTGGCTTTTTAGCGTCCGCCAATCACTCGGGCGACGATTTCTGGGTTAAACCCTTTTGATACTAAAAAACGGTACTGTTTAGCGCGTCCCTTTTGGTCCGTAGCCAAGGCACCAAACTTACGATCCCAGAGCTCTTTTGCTCTCTGAAACTCGGTCTTTTTCAGATCGTCCAGCAGTTGTTTGGACTGATCTAAGCCAACCCCTGCACGCTGTAGCTCGTCCTGTATTTTGCGTAAGCCATAGCGCTCGCTGCGCCGCCGAACCAAGGCCTCGGCATAGCGTGCATCAGATAGCCATCCTCGCTTTTCGAAATCATCCAGTACAGCGGCAATTTGCTCCTCACGAGGCATAACGGTATCAGTACCGCCCTGCTGATGGGGCGCCGCCCCTCCTTGATGGCCTTCCTCTGCATTCAGACTTAAATAATCCGCCAATTTCTTGGCCAATTCCGCCCTACTGTGCTCTCGCTGCGATAAAAGGCGCAAAGCCCGAGCTTTGAGACTCGGGCTTTGTTTTTTTGGGTTTGGTAAATCAGGCATCAGCCGATTCAATCTCCGCATCGTCTACTACTTCGCCGATGGCGGCACCTGCCTTGACGCCCAGCTTGGCACGAATCTTGGCTTCGATATCTTTCGCTATTTCAGGATTCTCTCTCAAAAATTCCCGAACATTATCTTTACCTTGACCAATACGGTCGCCGTTGTAGCTATACCAAGAGCCCGACTTCTCCACGATATCGGCTTCTACACCCATATCGATTATTTCACCCTCACGTGAAATTCCTGCGCCGTACATGATGTCAAAAATGGCTTCGCGGAATGGTGGTGAAACCTTGTTTTTAACTACCTTCACACGGGTTTCATTACCAACGACCTCATCCCCTTTTTTGATACTACCAATACGACGAATATCTAAGCGCATGGTGGCATAAAACTTCAATGCATTACCACCCGTTGTGGTTTCTGGTGAACCGAACATCACGCCAATCTTCATCCGAATTTGATTGATAAAGATCACCATGGAATTGGTACGCTTGATGGTGCCGGTTAATTTGCGCAGCGCCTGGCTCATGAGGCGGGCTTGTAGACCGGGTAAGGAGTCGCCCATATCACCCTCGATCTCCGCACGCGGGACCAATGCCGCAACCGAGTCGATCACGATTAAATCAATCGAACCCGAACGCACTAATGCATCCGCAATTTCAAGCGCCTGCTCCCCTGTATCAGGCTGCGAAATCAATAAGTTATTAACATCGACGCCCAGACGCGATGCGTACTGCACATCCAGTGCATGCTCGGCATCAATAAATGCGCAGGTGCCGCCAATCTTTTGCATTTCTGCAATCGCATGCAGAGTCAATGTGGTTTTACCTGAGGACTCCGGCCCATAAATCTCGATCACGCGACCGCGCGCCAAGCCGCCAACCCCAAGTGCGATATCAAGGCCCAAGGAGCCGCTGGATACCACCTGAATGTCCTGGTTGATCTCGGCATCACCCAAACGCATGATGGAGCCTTTACCAAATTGCTTCTCAATTTGAGCCAATGCAGCCGATAAGGCTTTTTGCTTATCGCCGCTCATGCCGTCAAATTCCGATGATGCTGATTTTTTCTTATCGTCCATGGCCATCCTTTTGCTTTTAACCTTTTCGCCGTAAATGGGGTCTATCCCGCTGTTTTTGTCTTGCTGTGTGCTGTCTAAATTAATCTAGGAGTTACTGTATATAAAAACAGTACTATTTGCAAGGGGTGTTTACAATGCCCTGCTTTTATCCCTTGGTTTGACGTAAGCTCGCGCTTATTTGAGGCACTTTACTGGCCCACCAAAATAGCAAGGGCATGGCAATAGCCCAAATTAGTCCAAGCAAAACAAGGGCTTGGGTTTCATTACCCCAGTTTGCAGCGCCTAATTTGACTCCCGCCAAATACGATAGCGGTCCTGCAATTGCGCCGAGCACCCCAGATAAAAGATAGCGCCCCTTGAGCCAGGACATGGATTCATTGAGGGTGCAGCCCAAAATAAGCCATAGAGCCCACATCCAAATTGGGGAGAGCATTGGAATGAAGCCCCTGGATTCAAAAAACAAGCTCCCCGAGTGCAATAAGGCCGTATCGACAGCAATTCCCAAAAGCAGGATTTTAAGAAGCAGTGCGCCTTCTTTGGGGCGATCTGGCGCCTGCCAAAGGTGAAAGACGATAACCGCAATGCAGAATGCAATAGCTAGGGGAACATAACCATGGGCGGCGCCCAAAATACAGGCGAACCAGCCCAATTGAAATAAGACGAAATTAATGAACTTGCGCATGGAGAAGGTAAAACCGCGTTCGGCTCCGCCCTGATTAAATGATGAACACCCTGAATTATCGTTTATAGAATGCGAGCGTTACTTCGCCCAAGTAGATCCCAAACTTACTCATTTGAGCCTTATTGATCATGACCTTATCGTCCATGAGGTACATCCAGTCATCAAACTGAACGTGATACACGGTGCCGTCGACCGGCAAAGCCAAGGTGTATTTCCAGTTGAGCGCGTTACCTGCAACCATACCTGCGGCTGATCCAATCACATCATCCGCTGTTCCAGTAAATACCCCGGGGGCTGTTTCGGTAAGGGTCCAAATGCGTTTTTGGGTTGTGCCGTCCGAGTAGAAAAAATCCTCATCTAAGGTACCAACCCGCTTGCCGTCCTTCACTACCCAACTCGCTTTCATAACTACCTTAAAGCGCTTAACGACTTCATTGCTGCGATTTGTAAAGATGCCGTACGCATCGATCGTGCCATTGAAATACGTTGTTAAATCCAGTGCTGGTTTTTCACTGGCGTAGCGATCGACCTGCGGGGAAGAGCAGCCAACCAGAATCAGAGCACTGGCTAGAAAAAAGCTTGCAATACGGAGGGGAAATCTCATCGGGAGGGCTCACACGTAGGACTAACGATTAATGGGGGGCAAGCTTGGCCAATCAATGCGGTTCTAAGCTTAGGCGCGGTTGTGCGCGCGTCCAACCAAATAGCAAAAAACGATTTTGCAAACTCGTCACCCGCAATTTCACCAACGGGCTTGCCATTGTGTAAAAACACCGTGCCACGCTCCGGCACATGAATCGCTGTTAACGAGGTCCCAGACACCACATCCGGAAAAATCGCATCGAGGTTTTTAGCCCATAACGTTCGCTTAGATTCACTCACCCCGAGGCGCTCCATCTCATCCATGGTGCGCTTCGTAATATCCGCACCCTTGAATGAGCGTAAATAATTCAGTTCCAAGGCAAAGCCATTTTGACCGCGCTGATCGGCGCGGTAGTAACGGGCATCGTAGACATCAAAACCCCAAAATGTCATACGGCCCTGCCCCTGCAAATTGATGCCGCGTACGTAAGGCTCAATTAAATCCTTAGTTCGCTCAGGGCTATTAGCAAAGACGGTTCCAGACAGAACGAATGCCGTCAAGGCTGCAAGCGCTCGCCACTGTCGAATCGAGGTGGATTTTAATTTTCTGCTCATCGTTTAAGCATATCGAAGTTTGACTAATTCTGCTTACAATCGGCATGTGGATCGCTGCGTGGATCCAAACCCATTTCTCACCTTATGAAAGAAACAAGCCAATGGCACTCAAACTGGGCTACAAAGACTTAATCGCCGATGCGATGAGCAAGATTGACACCCTCAATTTAGAGCAAGCAAAAGCCCTACTCGATGACCCCGAAACCCTTTTTGTGGATATTCGGGATGTGCGCGAACTCGAACGCGAGGGCATGATTCCCAACGCATTCCATGCGCCGCGCGGGATGCTCGAGTTTTGGGTTGATCCGGACAGCCCGTACTACAAAGCGCCTTTGGGCTCCGGCAAACGTCTGGTGCTCTACTGCGGTTCTGCATGGCGCTCTGCTCTTGCCGCCGAGGTACTGGGGCGCATGGGTGTACCGAATGTGTGCCATGTCGAAGGCGGCTTTACCGCTTGGAAAAAGGCGGAATTACCGATTGTGGAAAAGCCCGCCAAGCCCCACGCAGCGTAATCAACGCATTACCAGGTGGCGGCAATCTCTGGCGCCACCTGACACAACGGCTCAGCACGCCTGCCTGAGCCGTTTTATACAGCAAAGCCACTCTTGAAATCCCTACAATAATCCCCTTATATGAGGGTATTGATTTCATTTTTCCCTTGTTTTTAAAAGGTATCCACGATGACAACTGCAACTAAAGAAACCTTAGGTTTTCAGGCCGAAGTAAAACAGCTCCTGCAGCTGATGATTCATTCCCTGTACTCCAACAAGGAAATTTTCCTGCGTGAGCTGATTTCCAACGCATCCGATGCGGCGGATAAATTGCGCTTTGAAGCCATGACGCATCCCGAATGGTATGAAACCAGCCCCGACTTAGCGATTCAAATTCAATTCGACAAGACCGCACGCACTATTACCATTTCCGATAACGGCATTGGCATGAGTCGCGATGAAGTGATTAGCAATCTTGGCACGATTGCCAAGTCCGGCACCAAAGAGTTCTTCTCCAAGCTATCCGGTGACCAGCAAAAAGATGCTGCGCTGATTGGCCAATTTGGCGTGGGCTTTTACTCCGCCTTTATCGTGGCTGATCGCATTACAGTTGAAACTCGTAGGGCAGGTCTACCTGCAAGCGACGGTATTCGCTGGGAGTCCGACGGCTCTGGCGAGTTCACGATCGAATCCATTAACCGTCCCGAGCGCGGCACCTCGATTACCCTGCATCTGCGGGAGGGCGAAGATGATTTTCTGTCGTCCTATCAGCTCAAATCCATTATTCGCAAATATTCGGATCACATCTCTCTACCCATTCAGATGCGCAAAGAAGCGTGGGATGAGGAGAAAAAAGAGCAGGTCCTGCAGGAGGAATTCGAGAGCATTAATCAAGCCAATGCCTTGTGGTCCCGCTCCAAGTCGGATATCAGCGAAGAGCAATACAACGAATTCTATAAACACCTATCGCACGATTATGAAAATCCCCTGTGCTATTCGCACAACCGAGTAGAAGGTCGGAGTGAGTTTACGCAATTACTCTACATACCAGCCCGCGCCCCATTTGACTTATGGGATCGCAATAAGCGCGGCGGCATTCAGCTCTATGTCAAGCGGGTTTTCATCATGGACGATGCCGAGCAACTGATGCCAACCTATTTGCGGTTTGTTACTGGCGTGATTGACTCAGTTGATTTGCCACTCAATGTATCCCGCGAAATCCTGCAAGAGTCACGCGATGTGAAAGTGATTCGGGAAAGCTCGACCAAGCGCATTCTTAGCATGCTTGAGGAGTTGGCCAATAGCGAAGATGATGCCAAGAAAGAAAAGTACCGCACCTTCTGGGGCCAATTTGGTCAAGTATTAAAAGAGGGTATCGGTGAAGATCAAGGCAATCAAGCGCGCCTTGCGAAACTCTTGCGATTTGCGAGCACGCATAGCGATAGCGCCGATCAAACCGTATCCTTAGCCGATTACCTCGGGCGGATGAAGGATGGTCAGGACAAGATTTACTATGTCACTGGTGAATCGTTTAATGCCGCTAAAAATAGCCCTCACCTCGAAATTTTCCGCAAAAAGGGTGTCGAGGTCTTACTGCTTTCAGATCGCGTAGATGAGTGGATGCTGTCCTTCTTGACCGAGTTTGAAGGTAAGCAACTCACCTCGGTTGCTAAAGGTGGACTGGATTTGGGTGAACTGGCTGACGAAGCAGAAAAGAAAGAGCAAGAGTCGACTCAAAATGACTTTAAAGATTTACTTGAAAAAATGCAGGCTGCTTTAGCGGATAAAGCAAAAGAAGTTCGCGTTACCTTCCGCCTGACCGATTCACCTGCATGCCTTGTTGCCGATGAACACGAATTGTCGGGTAATTTATTACGCATGCTCAAGGCTGCCGGTCAAGAGGCCCCGAGCACCAAACCGATTCTCGAAATTAACCCGAATCACCCATTGGTTTTAAAACTCAAGTACGATGACTCCGAGTTTGATGAGTGGGCAAATTTATTGTTTGACCAAGCTCTGCTCGCTGAGGGCGGCCACCTAAGTGACCCTGCCAGTTTTGTAAAACGCATGAACAAAATGCTATTAGCCTAGGACAATGATGAGAAAAGTAGAAACCCGATTTGGTAGCGGCGCATATGAGCAACGGATTACCGTTGGTTCACACCATTTGCTCTCCGATGTGGATGCCTCCAAAGGCGGCAGTGATAACAGCCCATCGCCGCATGAATACCTGGCAGCAGCTCTGGCTGCCTGTACCGGCATGACGCTCAAAATGTATGCCAGCCGCAAAAGCTGGGGGCTGGAGAACGCGATTGTGACGGTTGACATTAACCGTGTAGAGGATGTGGAGCGCTTTACCCGACAAATTCGCTTAGTGGGCAGCAGCCTAGATGCCGAGCAAAAAGAGCGCTTAATGGATATTGCGGATAAGTGCCCTGTTCATAAAGCGCTTATTGGAACGATTGCGGTTGAAACCCTGCTTGTAGATTAGTACAAGCAGGTATTTCTCCGCATTCAGGGGTTTTGAGTCTTACTGTGATGTGGATTTAGAGGATTTTCCGGCTTTGTAACCCTGGTTGTATTCAGACTGCTTTTCTTTTTCATACGAATCGTAGACATAGCCGGAAGCAGCACCAACCGCTGCGCCACCAACCGCGCCCCAAATGGGGTTGCCGTGGAAAATAGCCGTGCCAATTGCGCCTGCTGCTGCGCCAATCGACGCACCCGATAAGGTGCGCTGCTCAGTGGTACTCATATTCGAACAACCGGTAATTACGAGGGCGGCGGTTGTAATAGCAATTGCTTTTTTCATCATTTCAACTCCTTTAATCTTTCATCGAGTTTGTTATTTACGAGCGCATGGGAAGCGGCTAGTCAGGAAGCGCAAGAAAGTGCCTGCTGCTGGCGCACTGGATGCCGCGGCGTTATCTTGAGACCACTGAACATAAGCTGAAATCACCTCATCTCGTGTTGGTGCTGGCTGCTTTACGCAAATGGTGGACTTTGCAGTTTTAGGATGCCGTGTAGCCATATAAGTGTCGTAAATGGCGGTGGTGTAACCAATACAAAAACTGCGGGATTCTGGGCTGGCCGGGGTTTTGCAAACATTAACCAATTCTTGAGTACTTAGAACAGGAATTTTTTCTTGAGCCTGCGCTAGACCGGAAAAAGCCAGCAAAGAAAATAGGGTAGCTAAAAGCGTCTTCATGGGATCTCCATCTAATTTACATAGAGTAATCATAATCGAATATGGATATAAATTTGCACTAATTCGGTGCTCAATCGCCTGACTTTCTGACTTTTTTACATCACCGCATTTAGTGATTAACCCAATAGGTATTCATTTTTAGCCTATCTATAATGGGGTATGGCTATTTATGAACTCGATGGGATTGCGCCCAAACTCGCAGATGGCGCTTTTGTAGCCGAAAGCGCTGAAGTCGTTGGCAATGTCAGTCTTGGCAAAAATGCCAGCGTCTGGTCCAAAACGGTGATTCGCGGCGACAACGATCAAGTGATCATCGGCGACGAAAGCAATGTGCAAGACGCATCGGTTCTGCATTCCGATCCCGGCTTTCCGCTAATCATTGGTAGGCGGGTTTCCATCGGCCACCAGGTCATGCTGCATGGCTGCACGATTGGCGATGGCAGCTTGATTGGTATTGGAGCGATCGTGCTCAATGGCGCCAAAATTGGTAAGCACTGCTTGGTTGGCGCAGGCGCTTTGGTGACCGAAGGAAAAGAATTTCCGGATGGATCGATGATATTAGGCTCCCCCGCTAAGGCGATAAAAGCCCTTAGCCCCGAACACATCCAAAATCTCGAGCGCATTGCGGATCATTATGTCGATAATGCCAATCGCTTTCGAACTGGCCTAAAGAAGATCGGCTAAATCATCTTGCTCCCCGTTCTCAGTGTTGTTGTTCCGGTTTTTGCGCTGATTCTGGCAGGGTTTATTGCTGGTAAAACCGGCAAACTAGGTCCCAACGCTTCCGCTGAAATTAATCGCTTTGTAGTGTGGCTTGCATTGCCCGCACAACTGTTTAACTTCACCGCTAATAGTGCATGGCAAACGCTCTGGCAACCCGGCTTCATCATCGCTTTTAGCGCAGGCTGTTTGGCTGTTTATGTGCCCTTGCTGCTCTATCGCCGTTACCGCACTGGTGATTGGGTAGCAGCTAGCTTCTCCGGCCTAAGCGGCTCGTACTCGAACACCGGCTATATGGGCATTCCGCTATGCCTGTTGGCCCTGGGGGATGAAGGCTTAGCCCCAGCGGTAATTGCCACCTTAGTAGTAGTTTGCGGCCTCTTCGGGCTTGCTATTATTTTCATTGAGTTTGGTAAACAGTCGCATAAACCGTGGCATGAGATCATTTTCATTGTGCTGCGCTCATTGGGAAAAAACCCGCTATTAGTTGCCCCCATCGCCGGCGCTCTGTGGTCTGCATCTGGATTGCAGATGGTTCAACCCGCTCAGCAATTTCTATCCTTTTTAGCGGCCGCAGCGAGCCCCTGCGCCTTGGTATCGATTGGCCTGTTCCTGATGCAGAAAAGTGAAACCAAAGCAACTGGGGTATGGAGCCTCACCGCGATCAAACTGATTGTTCAGCCCGGAATCACCTGGCTCGTAGCGGGGCCTATTTTAGGTCTGCCTATTTTTTGGGTACAAGCTGCCGTATTACTCAGCGCCCTACCCACCGGCACTGGACCATTCATGTTGGCGCAATACTATCAAGCCGATGGCTCAGCCATCTCGCGTGTCGTGCTTCAAACAACCTTGGGGTCTTTGCTCACGCTCTCGCTCATCATTTGGTGGATTAACCAAACGATTGCCCCTTAAAAAGTCGGATTTTTTCCTTCTGCATCCGGCTGCTGCTCCCATGAGGCATGAATAAATGCAGGGAGCGCCATGCACTCCGCCAAAATTCCCATCAGGGTTGGGTAAACGCTCATGTCCATCTTGGCATCTAGCGCATTAAAGAGTTGCGGTACTAAACACGCATCGGCGATGGTGACTTGATCGCCATAACAGAAGCGACCCACGCGCGAATCACTACCGAGCTGCGCCTCGATACTCGCAAGGCCAGTAGCGACCCAATGGCGATACCATGCGCTACGGGCTTCTTCAGATACTCCCAATTGACGCACCAAATAGCGCGAGATGCGTAAGTTGTTAATCGGGTGAATATCCGCGGCAATGTCCAAAGCCAATGCCCGTACCCATGCGCGATCAACGAGATCGCTTGGCAAGAGTGGCGGCTCTGGGTGAAGCTCATCGAGGTATTCCATGATGGCAAGCGATTGATGAATGCGCACATCACCGCACTCATAGAGCGGAATTAAGCGATTTGGATTTTTACTCTCATATTCTGGCTGCAACTGATCCCCGCCCTTTTTAGTAAGGTGTGTCGGAATGATGTCGTAATCGACTTGCTTGAGATTGAGCGCAATGCGGACACGGAAGGCGGCAGAGCTACGCCAAAAACTGTAGAGACGGGGTTTCATATTTAACGTTTCTTGGTAATGAACATACTGGGTACGCGTAAATTCCAATAAATGGCTGCTGCACGAAAACCAACAATCAACAGCATGCAAGCGATTGAGCCTTCCGCAGCAAAGCGTGGCGCAAACTCTAAAATGAAGACATACAACATACAGCCCAAAGAGACCGGAATGGCATAGAGCTCATGCGACATGAGTAAATTACGCCTGCCTGCAATCATGTCACGTATCAATCCCCCGCCAATGGCAGTGATCACACCCAAAATCACCGGCGCTATCGGAATACCAAAATCCATACCCCAAGCTTTGTCCGCCCCCTGTATTCCGAATAAGGCGGCGCCAAATCCATCAAGATAGAGCATCGATCGATAGATTTGCGGCTGTGTAAAAAAAGACTCCAGGTAGAAAGCAATCACGCTGGCCACTAAAGCAACCCACACGTAGATGGGCATACTCGCCCAAAATACCGGCACCTCTAGAATTAAATCCCGCAGGGTACCGCCACCAATGGCTGTAATTAAGCCGAGCACTAAAACCCCAAACAAATCGACGCCACGATCTGAAATCGCCAACACCCCCGTCACTGCAAAGGCGATGGTGGCGATGATTCCAATCCAAAAACTCAAGTCTTCCATGCTGTTTCAATCTCCATTTCGCCGTATCTCACTTCATCATTTTTCAGCAGCATGCTGCAACGCAAAACCGTGCAAATCACCTTAAATGCCCATGTAGTCACCACTCAATAAAAGAAGAGCAATGTTTAACTTTCTTTAACAGTCTAAATGTAAAGCCTCTGATAAATTCATTCTGACTTTGAAAGGATGAATATGAGCAAGAACGACGCAATTCAATCATTCCGTTTGCTTGACGACGACACCCAAGAACTCATCATGGGCCTCTTTATCAAGCAAGCCGAGTGTACGGCATTCTCGGTTTGGTTTGGTAAGCACCTGCAATCCCATCCTCTCCCCATGAGGGCGGCGGCATAAAGAAATTGTTAATTTATCCCTACTAAGATATTCCTAAAAGAGCGCCTGATATGGGCGCTTTTTTACATTTGGTGATTTTTTAGCCATAAAAAACCCGCTCCGAAGAGCGGGTTCTTCAGACCCCAGGCGCAAACCCGGGAGTCGATTTTGCTACTTAGTTAGCTTGCGTATTGATATCACCACGCAGCGTTGGATAACGTACGTGATCGATCAACTCTTGAATATCTTTACGTGGAGCTGTAGTGACCAAGCTCACGAGAATAATCAAGGCAAAGCCAAGCGGTACGCCGAAGATACCAGCTGAAATTGGCTGAATTTCATACCAAAGTTGTACTGGTGAAGTGACTCCGAATACACCGCGCAGCCATGGCTGTGTCATTACCATGTAATAGAAGGTAATGCCAAGACCGCCGACCATACCGATGCAAGCACCGGCCTTCGTTGCACGCTTCCAGAAAATACCGAGGGTAAGTGCTGGGAAGAACGCAGCAGCAGCAAATGAGAACGCAGCGCCTACCAAGAACAAGATGTCGGCCGGTTTCTGGGAAGCTACGTATGCAGCAGCCAGAGCTACAGCCAACAACAGTATTTTGGAAATCAAAACACGTCTGCTAGCAGGAGCATTTGGGTCAATCATTTTGTAATAGAGGTCATGCGACAACGCGTTAGCAATAGTCAGCAATAATCCGTCCGCTGTTGACAGAGCGGCAGCCAAACCACCGGCCGCAACCATGCCTGAGATCACGTATGGCAAACCAGCGATTTCTGGGGTTGCCAGAACCACAATGTCACCACCAATGGTCATTTCAGCCAACTGGAAGATACCGTCTTTATTAACGTCAACAACCGATAACAAAGATGGATCTACTTTGGTCCACTGCGCAATCCAGCCCGGCAGTTGATCAAATGGCGTTCCAACCAAAATCGTAAAGACCTCGTATTTCACCAAAACTGCCAAAGCAGGCGCAGTGAAGTACAGCAAGAAGATGAAGAACAAGGACCATGTCACCGATTCACGAGCTTGTTTTACCGACGGAGTCGTGTAAAAGCGCATCAGAATGTGTGGCAATGCCGCTGTACCCACCATCAAACAGAAGATCAAGGCTAAGAAATTGCGACGCGAGGTGTCGAAAGCGGCGCGAGCCTTTTCGTCACCAGCAGGATCGCCAGCGAATTGCTGCGCGTGGCGTGGCATGCCAGCAAGAGGCTTAGCGCGATTTTCTGCGCCAGTCTTACCCGCTGTCCAAGCTTTTTTAGCAGCAGCTTCATCCTTAGGAACTGCAGCCAATGCTTTTTCAGCAGCAGCCACCTCTTCCGCAGGTGCGTTAGCCGCTTTCAAATCAGCTACTTTTTTCTCTGCAGCTGCTTTGTCAGCAGCCAATGCTGCAGGAATATCTTTTAATTTTTCCGCAAAAGCGTCTGCACGTGCTTTGAAAATTGCGCGCACTTCCAACTCTTTTGGATCTTTAATTAATTCCGCTTCTTTGGCCGTTACTTTTTCCAACTGGTATCCGTACACGAACTGTGGAATGGGGATGTTGGTTTGCTTTACCGATAACCAAACTACGGGAATCATGTAAGCAATGATCAAGATGATGTACTGGGCAACTTGAGTCCAAGTCACCGCGCGCATACCACCCAAGAACGAGCACACCAAAATACCGCCCAAGCCCAAGAAAATACCAATCTCAAATGGCACACCAGCCAAACGGGTAGTAATCAAACCAACACCGTAAATCTGCGCAACCACATAAGTAAAGGAACACAAAATCGCCGCAAAAATTCCGATAAAGCGGGGAAGATTGCCGTCATATCGCGCGCCCAAGAAGTCTGGGATCGTGAACTGACCGAATTTACGTAGATACGGAGCCAAGAACAGAGCCACTAAACAGTAACCGCCTGTCCAGCCCATAATGAAGGCTAAACCGCCGTAACCTGTTAAGTACAAGGTACCCGCCATACCGATAAACGATGCCGCCGACATCCAGTCTGAACCTGTCGCCATACCGTTATAGACCGCGGGAACCCGTCGACCAGCCACATAGTATTCGGCAGCGTCGTTGGTTCGGCTCATTACGCCAATACCAGCGTAGAGTAAAACCGTTGCGCCTAAGAACAGGTAACCAATCATGGCACGGCTGAGGCCCATTTGCTCAGCGATACCCAAGATCAAAACGAAGGTGATGAAACCTCCGGTGTACCACGCATAAATCTTGTTAAGTGATTTTTTAAAAGCGGCATTACTTGCGCCGCCGCCGAAGATACTGCTGTCACCACCTGGTGTCATTCCAGCCATGATTAGTCTTCCTCCACTTCAGCGCAACCATACTCATTATCTAAGTTGTTCATGTAATGCGCATAGTAGGCAATGATCAGAACGTAAACTACCAAAGCGCCCTGTGCACCAACCCAAAAACTAAATGGCCAACCGAAAAATTCAAAGTTCAGCGCACGCGCGTTAAAGCCCACAACATAGGTCACGACAAACCAGATAGCCAACAGCACTGCTGTTATGCGCAGGTTTTTCTGCCAATATTGCTTATGCGATTCTGTTAATTGCATAACAGTTTCTCCTTAAGTTAATAAAATACTTCTACAACATTACCTACTACTCAAAACCACTAAACAGCCAGACCAGTTTCCCGCTCAAGCTGCTTAGCAAATTTAGGTTCAAACTCTTTTAGGTGAAGAATGATTTTGGTCGCCTCATCGGGCTGATTGCGCTCGACATAAACCCGCGCCAGTTGGTACCAGGCATAGGGACTCATGGGCTGCAATTGAGTATTTTTCTTGAGGGCCTTAATGGCCTCATCAAAGCGCTGCAACTGAATCAACACTAAGCCAAGTCCATACCAGGCTTGGTCTAATTTTTCATTGAGTTTAATGGCCTGCCGAAAGCTGTGCTCGGCATCCTGTATTTGTCCGACTTCTTCTTGCAAGAAGCCTAAGTTGTACCAGGTTGCGGCGGTCACATCCGGCCCAAGTACTAATCGTTTGTAATCAGCAATCGCACCTTCTTTGTCGCCAAGCTGGGTTTTCATGTACGCAAGACTGGATATGGCGTACGTATCGTGTGGAAACTGCTGAAGCATTTCCTCGAACACCTCCATCGCTTGATTTTTCAATCCAAAAACAATCAATGCGGATGCCCGCCATTTCAGAATGTACCAAGCAAGGGGATGTTTTTTTACTGACATGCTTCTATTCCAATCGTGATGCAATGCTCAATCTTGGCTAGAGTCACAGCAATGTAAAGAACCCCAACAATACAAAAAGCGACAAACGGAATTTGCCGATCCAGAATTTGCTTGGGCGAAATAAATCGCGCCATCAGTGTCCAGGGTTTATTTACCATTTCGATCAACTGATAAAACAAATTGCTATGGCGACCTTGCCCCGTCAGCACATATAACAAACCCTGTCCCGCAAGGCCAAGGGCGCCAATGTACAGCACCAGTTGAGCAATGTTTAAAAATAAAAGCACTAATAATCCCCGAAAATTACATAACTACTAAGTAGGCAGATTATGGTGCTATCGACTGGGTCTCCAAATCGGTGCTTTCCCCTATAAAACCCTGAAAAAACAGGGCTTAGGGCTATTAACTCTTTAGCGTGGAATCCAGTTAGCCTGACGGGCAATACCCCGCAGACTAGCCCATGAGTTCGCCTCTTTTTTTAAGTATGGCCAGAGGCGCATTAAGAGCTCGGCAGTGGCAAAAGTATCGGCCGCCGCCTGGTGCCTGACTGCACATTCGATCCCAAAATGCCCTAGCCAGTCGTCTAAAGCACGTAGCCTAGGGTTTACCCCAGTAATTTTTGCAAGGGGTTCGATATCGAGCCATTCATTTTGCAAGGGGCGAAGATTAAACAGGGAATACGCACGATTAATCATCGCCTCATCAAAGGCCGCATGAAAGCCCAGTAAGGGGCAATTGCCTACCCACCCCCGAAACTCCTCCAACACCTCAGCTGGGGGCCTACCCTCCGACTGGGCTTTTGCGCCAATGTGGTGTATCAAAATATTATCTTTGCTTGTGGGCAAGTCTTGCTTTAGCACTGCCTCATAGCTATCGCCAATCACGATTGATACCCGACTGAAGTCGGGACTGACCTCTAGCGCTACTGCGGCAATGGCCAGCAGCCGATCCGAGTGGGGATTTAAGCCGCTGGTCTCCACATCCAGCACAATCCAGCGACACGGCTCTGGTTTGCCAGCCTTAAATAAACTGCGTATGCCATCAAACAAGGGAGAGTCTTTTAAATTAGCCAGCATAGTCGAGCTGAAGATGCTGCTGTAGTGATCGCACCTTTAATAGTGACTCTTTCAAAATGCTGCGATCCACTGAATTGAGTCTATCGATATCAATCACATTGGGATTGCCATTAATGGCGGTCTCGCCTATTTGCACTGCTAAGCGCTGAGTCTGCAAAAACTCAAATGCCGTAATCCAGGCAGCGCTCT
Source organism: Polynucleobacter sp. (assembly GCA_030696845.1). Taxonomy (GTDB): domain Bacteria; phylum Pseudomonadota; class Gammaproteobacteria; order Burkholderiales; family Burkholderiaceae; genus Polynucleobacter. The sequence goes on along the minus strand of JAUYRJ010000057.1, from coordinate 54,117 downwards.
CGGATTCAGGAACATTCAAGGCGCGTCCAACTGCTGCCAAGCGCTCGCGGGTATTAATTACTTCAATGCCATGCGCCAAAGAATAAATACGCGCCACATCCACCACCACAGCGGTGCCTTGCAACTTGAGATCAATGGTTTTTTGGCCATTGATCTCGGTTGGCTCAATCGCACCAAACCAGTTCAACGGTACACGGGTATTGAGCGAGTTATCAGCCAATAGTTTAATAAAGCGCGGTATCGCAGCGGCTCGAACGCGCACATACTCCTTAAGGGGCTTTAAGAGATCCGCATTACCAGCCAGCGCACGTAGATCGAAAAAAATACTGGCATTGAGCAAATCCTGGGGATTGCCCTGCTCGATCCAACGGGCAAAGCGGCCAAGCCATTCCTTTTGCGAGAGGCAGAGCTCAGGATTGCTGGCCATGATGTTGCCTTTACACAGTGGATACCCACAGGCATCCAAGGCTTCATTCACCTCTCGCGCAAAACGCAGATAAACCGCACGCCGACTTTCTGGCTCTGTATCCGAATAGACCAGCGCATTGTCTTGATCAGTGGCAATGGTCTGCTCGCCACGCCCCTCGGATCCCAGAGCAATCCAAGCAAACTGGGTCGTATTTAACTGGTGTTTCGCAGCGCATATTTCAATCAGTCGCTCGGTTAACACATCGTTTAAATGACTAATGAGGGTAGTTAATTGCCGGGCCTGCACTCCCTGACCTAATAAGTTGCGAGCAAATGTGCGTATATCATCGGCGCACTTCTTGAGGTGGGTCAGCTCATCCGTTGCGCGGATAGCTGTGCTGATATTGCTGAGTGAAAGTCGTTGCAAGGAAAATAAATCGCGCTCGGAAATAATACCCACCAGCTCACCCCGTTCCAATACCGGTACGTGGCGAATATTGAAGCGCGACATGAGTAAACCCGCCATTTCAGCACTGTCGTCGACGTTTAAGGTTTTGACCCCGGGCGACATCACAGCGGAGATGGGTGTATTGAGATCTAGGTTTTTGAGGGTAACGCGAGAGAGTACGTCGTAACGCGTCAAAATACCCAAAATGCTTCGTTCATTCTCCACCACCAAGATAGAGCCCACCTTTTTTTCGTGAATGAGAGTTAGGGCTTCACGCAAGGAGGCATTGGGAGCGATCGTTAACGGTTTTTTAAGCCTTAAGTCGCCTAATCGGCTTTCCAGGGATTGCTCGGCTAAGGCCTGAGACGCAAACGAATTACGCAGCGCCGCCCGGGATTCTTCAAGCAAACCCCAAACTCGATTATTTAGGAACTCACTAAAGGGTTTTGACTGCGAAGCCAACTGACGCATCGACTCGACTGGAAACAACAAACAAAAGCAATCATCTATCGCGCTATAGGTCGTTGAAACGGGTCGATTCGCAAATGCCGATCCAATCGAAAATAAACTGCCCGCATCTAATTCAAAAGCAGTTTCTGCAATCCCTGGAATATCACGCCGTCCCGACACACGACCCTGCCGCACCAGGTATAAAAATGCAGGAGCGCCATCCGCGGGAGACAAAATCACTTCTTTCGGAGCGAAATAGGCTTCGCGCGATGCCATAATAAAAAAATCAACATCCTGTTCCGCCATCCGCGAGAAGGGCAGACTTTGCATGATCTGTTGTCGTAAATTTTGCACCAGACTATGCGAGGCGGGGAAAGTGGTGGCGCTTGACTCAGACATGAAGTGATCCCCATTCAGTTAGGACATATTTTTGGTGCTATCACCTAGTACTTATCATATGTCTATTTAATCGACTTATCAATACAATAGAACTCATTCTGAATTGTTTAAATAATTATCGCCATGACCCCAACCACTATCAATATTGTCAGTAGCGCCATCTTTGCCTTAGCGGTAATTCATACATTCTCAACGAAGTTTTTTGAGCACCTAGCCCACAAATACCCAAACCATTCCGGCATTTGGCATTTGCTTGGCGAGGTTGAGGTGGTATTTGGCTTTTGGGCCATGGTTCTGGTGTCATTCTTTTTTGTCTACACCGGACAAGAGGCAACTATTGCATACCTAGAAAAACTGAACTTTACCGAACCGCTCTTCGTGTTCGTGATCATGATCATCGCTGCGAGTAAGCCGGTATTGGAATTTTGTCTTTTCTTGGTGTTGCGGGTGACTGCTTTGCTACCAGTCAAAAAATCGGTGGGGTTTTTATGGGTCACCCTAACCTTAGTTCCTTTACTGGGCTCATTCATTACAGAGCCAGCCGCCATGACGGTGGCCGCTTTACTGCTACGTGATTACTATTTCTCCAAGAAGATTTCACCCAAACTGATGTATGCGGCCCTCGCCGTTTTGTTTGTCAACATCTCGATTGGTGGCGCCTTAACCCCCTACGCTGCTCCTCCCATTTTGATGGTCGCAAGTACCTGGAAGTGGGATCTCTTTTTTATGCTGGAGAATTTTGGCTGGCGCTCCGCATTAGCTGTCGCTACAAACTCCACCTTACTTGCGTTTGTCTTTTTTAAAGAACTCAATTCATTTGACATTCAACCAAACGAAAAGAAGATTGATGCCATTCCATTAGGTGTTATTGCGATTCACTTGGCATTTTTAGTGGGTGTAGTGATTTCTGTACACCACTCGGTTTTATTCATGGGCTTATTCTTATTTTTTGTCGGTTACACCGCCGCCTATGCGCGCTACCAAAATAAGTTAATCATTCGAGAGAGCTTACTAGTGGCATTCTTCCTGGCTGGTCTCGTGGTATTGGGCGGCCAACAAAAATGGTGGCTGCAATCCCTCCTAGTGGGTCTTGATTCAACATCCGTGTATTACGGCGCAACGGTTCTCACTGCGATTACCGATAATGCAGCGCTCACCTATTTAGGATCACTGGTGGATGGTCTTTCTGATGAGTTTAAATACTCCTTAGTTGCGGGCGCCCTCACTGGTGGTGGTTTAACGGTCATTGCGAACGCACCCAATCCAGCCGGCTTCTCTATTCTGAAACCCAGCTTTGATGAAGGAGCGATCAGCCCCTTGTATTTATTCTTGTGTGCACTACCGCCAACCATCATCGCCATCATTGCCTTCCGCTTTATTTAGCCTCTACCGTGTATAAACTGATCGCTTTTGATGCCTATGGCACTCTGCTAGATGTCTATTCCATGGGGGTTTTGGCAGATGAATTGTTTCCAGGGCAAGGTCAAGCGCTTTGCCTGTTGTGGCGTGACCGTCAAATTGAGTACACGCGTCTTGTCACCATGAGCGATCCAGGTGGATCACGAAACTACCATTCATTTTGGGACCTCACCATCGCAGCACTGCGTTACTCATGCAAGCGCATGGGTCTAGATCTTCAGCCCAATCACGAGCAACAGTTGATGGGGCAATACGCCAAACTCAGTGCGTTTCCGGAGTGCGCGGCCGTAATCAATCAGATCAAGCAGAAGGGCATTGCCACTGCCGTCCTCTCCAATGGAAATGTAGCAATGCTATCCAGCGCACTCGCGACCAATCAGTTGGATTGCCTTTTGGATCGGGTGATTTCGGTGGATGAGGTGCGTCAATTCAAAATTAGTCCGGCGACGTACGCACTACTCCCCGCACATTTTGCGGTGCGCCCATCTGAAACACTATTTATTTCCAGTAATGCGTGGGATATTATCGGCGCCGCTTGGTTTGGTCTAGATACATATTGGGTTAACCGCCAAGCACTGCCGTTTGAAGAAATCGGTCCTAAACCCACCTATACTGGCAGGAACTTAAACGACTTGCTGGCAGTTTTGCCCACCTAAACTGCGTAGCCCTCATCGATCGGATCACCCCTTGGATTTTGCTTACCTTATCGATTTATTTCTGCATCTGGATAAAAACCTCGCCTTAGTTGCCAACGAGTGGGGTGTTTGGATTTATGTCCTGCTCTTTGCCATCATTTTTATCGAAACCGGCTTTGTGGTCATGCCGTTTTTGCCTGGCGATTCCTTACTGTTTGTGGCGGGGGCGCTGGCCGCCGTCGGCGGCATGGATTTATACGTTCTTATGGCGCTACTCAGTACGGCCGCTATTGCTGGCGATGCGCTGAACTATTCGATTGGTCGTTTTGTCGGCAATAAAGTCTTCTCCTGGGAAAACTCGCGGTGGTTTAATCGCAACGCCTTTGATCGGGCGCATGCATTCTACGAAAAATACGGTCCGATCACCATTGTCTTGGGTCGCTTCATGCCCTTTATCCGCACCTTTGCGCCCTTTGTGGCAGGCGTCGCCCACATGCGTTACCCTATCTTTGCCTTTTATAACGTGGCGGGGGGGCTCTTGTGGGTTTGTAGCCTGACCGCGCTGGGCTTTTGGATTGGCGAACATCCTTGGGTCAAAAGCAATTTCTCCTTGGTTGCTTTGGCCATGATCATCATTCCCGGGCTACCGGCGCTCTGGATCTTTGGTAAAGAAGTCTTTAAAAAACTGCAGGCGCGCTACGGATCCAATTAATGTACAGCCGCATCTGCAGTTAATAACTCTGCAAACGACTGAATTTCAGTGATGTGTTTGTGATTTTGAAAAACGGGCGTTTTGGGTTCAATCACAAAGGCCTTATCCGCTAGGTTCAGCATATGCAGGTCATTTACGTTATCGCCAATGGCCCATACCTCTTTGAAGGGCGGCTTAATTTTGGTGGATAAAAATTGCTGCAACACATTACTTTTACAAATTAAGTCTTCCACTAATTTACCGTTTGGTAAAAAATCTGAATTGATTTTGAGTTCACCAGTGCAGATGTCATTTTGAAAATGCAAGGTGTGTGCGATGGCAAAGTCTGCAAAAATGCGTTTTCGCATAATTTCAGCGGCAATGAAATAACTATCAGACACAATCCCCACCATAAAGCCATCGCGCCGCATTTGATTTACAAACTCAATCACAGCCGGTCTGATCTCCATCGACATGGCGACTTTCTCAAACTGTTTACGGTGAGTAAATTGAAAGATCTCTGCTATGCGCTTACTCCGTGTTCCCGCGTCGTTTAACGGATTATCCAATAAAGCAGCTAGTGTTTCTTCCGTATGCGTATGTTTGGCTAATTCCACCACGAATCGATTAGGTGTAATGGTGCCATCCATGTCCAGCAGCACTAGTTTATTGCGGTTTTTGCGACGATTGATAATGTAGTCAAATGATGCGGTTGCCTGACGCTGGGCCTCATACATTTCAGTGATTTGCTCCACATGCAAACGCCCCGCTTCACGCGAATAATGGTGTATGACACGCGCCACCTCATTGGCCATACTCGTCAAATCCAATAAGGACTGGCTATCGTGCTCCAAAGATCCAATATCGACCTCAGCAATTCGCGCGCCCTTTCTAAATGCGTCAATGAGTAAACCTATATCCACTCCATACCCCGACTCAAAACTCAAGTGCTTCAGCAATGACGCCTTCGCAGCAATAATGCCGCCTAGAGGTTGCGCAATGTGAGCCAGCTCTGGAAAAAATACTTTGAGCATGGGCTTAGCGGTCAACTCGGTCACCCGGCCACCGCCACGACCAAAGCGCGCCTTTACAAAGTCCGCCTTATCTTGGGCGAGTGGGGCTACCATGTCCGAAATAATATGGTCTTGCAGTCCTGATAAGTCGCCATCCAGAAACACAATCCACTCATGGCTTGCCGCGGCAACACCATCGAGCATCGATGCGCCCTTACCCAGCATGGAACTTGTAATCACTTTGGCGCCTGCGCTGCGTGCAATGGCCGCCGTTTGATCGGTTGAGCAATCATCGACCACAATCACTTCACCCGTCAAGGGATCGCGCAGTGCATATTGCACTACCGATGCAATGGCTTTTTCTTCATTCAATGCGGGAATAATGACGCTGACCAAAGTATCCGCTACCGAGCCGCCCTTACTACTCTTACCGCTCTTACTACTTTTTGAATGGGGCTCAACGACGGTTTTAAATGCCAGCTGAGATTGCGTTCGAAAAAAGTGCTTTAACTTTCTCCACAGACGCTGCGCAAGTGCGATCATGATCTTCTCCTTAGGAGATGAATGAAATGCCATTATAGCTTTTTGAGATCAAGCTATGGTTTGCATGGCCTAAAAAGTGCTAAAAGTGTTATTCCATATAGGAAAAGTGGGCTAGCTTACTAACTATACTTCTTTGCAATGCACTGATGATTTAGCCTAATTTTTTTAAATACTTTTTCATATTATTTGCGATAGGAACTGCGTCATATGGAATTAATTTCGATTTTGGTTTCCCTTGGCTTACTCATGTACCTTGCCTATCGCGGTATGAGCGTATTAATTTTGGCCCCCACGATGGCGCTACTCGCAGTGGTGCTCAGTGGCAATCTCACTGAAATCCTTCCCATCTATACGCAAGTGTTTATGAAAGCGATGGGCGGCTATTTGATTCAATATTTTCCGCTCTTCTTGCTGGGCTCTATTTTTGGGAAATTGATGGAGTCATCAGGCTATGCTCTCGCTATTGCAAATGGCATCACTGCCAAACTGGGGGCTGAGCGCGCATTATTCGCAGTTGTTTTAGCTTGCGCCATTTTGACCTACGGTGGCGTCTCCTTGTTTGTGGTTGCCTTCATGATGTATCCCATTGGCAAGTCCCTATTTGAGCGCTCTGCGATTTCATTGAACCTGTTGCCAGGGGCTATTGCCCTCGGCGCATTTACCTTCACCATGACTGCGCTACCAGGTACACCCTCGGTGCAAAATTCCATTCCCAGCCCTTTCTTTGGTACAGATTCCTTTGCCGCCCCTGGACTAGGTCTGATTGCGAGCGGCATGATGCTGACTCTTGGTGTACTGTGGCTTAATCGGCAACGTCGTTTTTTGCCGGCGGTACAGATTGCATCACCGCAACCTCCCAGTGAGCATATTCACTCCGCATCCATTCCTTTTGCTAGCGCCCTGATTCCCATTGCGCTAATGGGATTGACCAACCTTCTTATGGCAAAGTGGGTTTTGCCCCAATGGCAACCCGACTTCATTAATACCGATCGTTTTGGTATCAGCTCGTTGGCATCCCTTACGGGCATTTGGGCAATCATCATCGCCCTTTCTATTGGTATTGTGTATATCTACACCATTCAAGTTCTGCGCTCTAGGAACTGCACCACAGCCAATGAAGCGGTCAATCAGGGCTCTGTGGGGTCCATGCTGCCCATCTTAAATACCGCTTCTGAAGTAGGTTACGGCTCCGTTATTGCTAGCCTATCCGGCTTCTTAATGATTCGAGAGTTTGTGCTGAGCATTGCACCCGGCAATCCACTGATTAGTGAAGCAGTCGCTGTGAATGTATTAGCGGGTATTACTGGCTCCGCATCCGGCGGCCTGTCGATTGCCTTACAAACGCTAGGAGCGGATTACCTCGCTAAAGCAACAGCACTAGGCATTAGCCCGGAGCTCTTGCACCGCATTGCAGTGATGGCATCGGGCTGCATGGATACATTACCCCACAATGGCGCTGTAATTACGCTACTGGGCATTTGCAATCTAACGCACCGCAGTGCGTATCGCTATATCGCAATGGTGACCTTGGTTTTTCCATTGATCACACTGGTTTGCATCATTATCCTGGCCTCTCTATTTGGTAGCTTTTGATGTGGCAAGGCTGTATTCCCTGATAAATCTTGCTCATTGACTCTGTCAAACGGGCTTCAATTAGACAAATTTAGGGGAAATTGAGCATTTTGGCCAATTAAGCTAAAATAGATCCTTCGGCGAATTAGCTCAGCTGGTTAGAGCGACGGAATCATAATCCGCAGGTCCGGGGTTCAAATCCCTGATTCGCCACCAAATTCAAAAGCCATTGCCCTCCGGCAGTGGCTTTTTTCTGAATTCTTTAGTAGCGGCAACGCGCCTCGTTTTTGTACTTGGTAAAATACACAATCAGATCGGCATCCGATTTGTACTGCGTGTAATAGATGGATGCCCTCGCATCACTCTTGTATTTTGTAAAAAACCATACACCTGGCTCCATATCGCTGCGATACGCAGTCTCATACACAATGCAATTGGCTTCCGATTTGTATTTCGTGACAAATACCTTCGCACTGGCTTCTGATGCATAGTTTGTGATGTAAATGGGGGCTGCAAGCGTTGTTTGACTGCCTACAAATGCCATGCTGAACAAAAGAACGCTCGGGATGTGTGAGTTCATGTTTCTATATTACGTTCTTTGCACTGGATTTCCCGTAAAATCCCTAGTCGCCCCCAGTTATAAACCTGAAACGGCATATGAAAAAACTCTATATCAAAACCTTCGGCTGTCAAATGAACGAGTACGACTCGGAAAAAATGGCCGATGTCTTACATGCCAACGATGGCATGACCGCCACTAACGACCCCGCCGAAGCCGACGTGATTTTGCTCAACACCTGCTCGATTCGGGAAAAAGCAGAGGACAAGGTGTTCTCCGACCTCGGTCGTTTGCGAGAGCTCAAGAAACTCAAACCTGAATTGCTAATCGGCGTTGGTGGCTGCGTAGCTAGCCAAGAGGGGCAGCAAATCATTAGCCGCGCACCCTATGTGGATGTGGTCTTTGGCCCTCAAACACTGCATCGCTTGCCCGATTTACTAGCAAAGCGACTGTCGACTGGCATTTCACAGGTGGACATTTCATTTCCGGAGATTGAAAAGTTTGATCACCTGCCAGTCTCTCGGCAAACGCGGGGGTCGGCTTTTGTATCTATTATGGAAGGCTGCTCTAAATACTGCAGTTACTGCGTCGTCCCCTACACCCGCGGCGAAGAAGTATCGCGCCCCTTTGATGATGTGCTAACTGAGGTAGCTGGCCTTGCTGCGCAAGGCGTCAAAGAGATTGTCTTACTGGGTCAAAATGTGAACGCCTATTTAGGCAAGATGGGTGGCACAAATGAAATCGCTGATTTTGCTTTGCTGATTGAGTACGTTGCCGATATTCCCGGGGTCGAGCGCATTCGTTTTACAACCAGCCATCCTAAAGAATTCACACAGCGTTTGATTGATGTCTACGCTAAAGTGCCCAAGCTAGTCAGTCACCTGCACCTGCCAGTACAGCATGCCTCTGATTCGGTACTTTCCGCAATGAAGCGCGGCTATACCGCCCTCGAATTCAAAAGCATCATTCGCCGTATGCGTGCGGTACGCCCAGATCTATGCCTCTCCAGTGATTTCATTGTGGGCTTTCCGGGAGAAACTGAAGCGGACTTTGAAAAACTACTTGCGATGGTTAAAGAACTGCAATTTGATAACAGTTACTGCTTTATTTTCAGCCCCCGCCCTGGCACGCCTGCGGCAAACTTGGCAGACGACACGCCGCACGCAGTCAAACTCAAGCGCCTGCAAACTTTACTTGCCCTCATTGATTCCCAAGCGGAAGGCATTAGCAAGGCCATGCTCGGCTCCCAAGAGCGGGTATTGATTGAAGGCATTGCTAAAGACGGTGTGAATTTGCAAGGTCGCACTGAAAATAACCGAGTGATTCACATTCCAGCGCCAAGTGAAGCAATGGATTCCCTGATTGGCTCCATGATGGACATTCGGATTACCGAGGTATTAGCGCACACCCTGCGTGGTGAACGCGTTGATGCGCTAGTGCATTAATTTAGCTATGGCAAAACCAACTCCATCGATTTGTACGGTCGATATTCAGTATGCGAGTGAGGCAATCGCTGCGAAGCTTCATACAATTGCGCCTAAGACGCTCATCAGGCAATGGATTAATGCAGCGATTGGGCGCTCAGGAGAAATTACCTTGCGTTTTGTGAATCGTGCCGAAGGGCAGGCGCTCAATGCGCAATTCAGGGGCAAGGACTATGCAACCAATGTATTGACCTTCCCGTATCAGCTGAGTAAACACGAACTGGTGGCCGATATTGTGCTTTGCTTGCCTGTTATCGCTAAAGAGGCGCGCGAACAACATAAAACTGTGCAAGCCCACCTTGCTCACCTCATTGTGCATGGCTGTTTACACGCGCTAGGCTACGATCATGAACGTGATCGCCAGGCAAAAGCAATGGAAGGGCACGAAACTGCAATCCTAAAAAACCTAGGCTTTTCAAACCCTTACATCTAATCTACGCTTGATTATTTTGTGTTGTCATTTTTCTGAGATATCCTCTTTCTATGCCTGACCCCCATAAATCATTGCTTGACCGCCTTGCCGAATTTTTAACACCGCAACCCTCTAGCGCTAGCGAGCGCCGTCAGGAGTTAATCGAAACACTCAGGGCCGCCCAATCTGAAGGATTTATCGATGCCGATGCGCTCTCGATGATTGAGGGGGTTTTTCAGGTAGGCGAGCTTTGTGCGCGGGACATCCTACTACCGCGCGCCCAAATTGACTGGATCGATGTCAGTTCCACCGTTCCCGAAATTATTCAAACCGTGATTTCTGCTGCGCATTCGCGTTACCCCGTTTATGAAGGCACGAAAGATAACGTCATCGGGATATTGTTGGCTAAAGACCTGTTACGGCATGCCAGTGAAAAAGATTTCCAACTGCGCGACTGGTTAAGGCCCGCGGTATTTATTCCTGAATCGAAACGCTTGAGTGTCTTACTCCGCGACTTTCGTGATAACCGCAATCACCTGGCAATTGTGGTGGACGAGTACAGCAGTGTTGCAGGCATTATTACGATTGAAGATGTGCTTGAACAAATTGTGGGCGATATTGAAGACGAGCACGATATTGATGAAGAAGCCGATAACATCATTGTGTTGGCCAATGGCGACATTCGCCTTAAAGGCATTACTGAGCTCACGCAACTCAATGAGGCATTGGAGACGGATTTCGATGACGATGATGTGGAAACCATCGCAGGCTTGATTACCCACCATTTGGGCCGCGTTCCCAAGCTGGGCGAGTGTATTCGGATTGATGACATTGAGTTTGAAATCCAGCGTGCCGATCCACGGCAGATTCATGTACTGCTCGCACGGCGCTTGCCATCTGAAGCAATCGAACCGGATTAAGGCGGCACTTGATTAATCAGCCTGCGCGGAGATTGTTGCGCCTGCCCGAGTGGTTTAGTTTCATTGCTTTAGGTATTCCGCTCTCCGTCTTAGGTGAGCTACCTTGGGGAGGCTGGCTGCAAATCCCCGCACTCAGCGTGGTCTGGTGGCGACTGGGCCTATTGCAGTCAGATTCTATGCGCCAACACCTTGCCGGTGGCTTTGCCCTGGGCCTGGGTTATTTTGTCATCGGCCTATGGTGGATTTATATTAGCCTGCATGATATTGGGGGCATGCACCCTGCTTTATCCGCTACTGCTGTCTTCCTCCTATCGGCTTACATGGCTGTGTTTTTTGCACTTGCAAGCGCGCTGGCCTCTAGGTTAGGTAACCGTTCTATTTTCCTTGACAGCCTGATCGTTGCCGCCGCCTGGGTATTAATGGAATACCTGCGAGGACAATTGTTTACCGGCTTTCCGTGGCTTGGCTTTGCGGAGTCGCAAGTCAATGGTCCATTTGCGGCAGTAGCGCCTTTATTGGGCGGTCTTGGTTCCAGTTTCTTGGTGATCTGGGCGTCCATGCAAATTGCGCAGTGGCGCCGCTCACTCACGCGCGCCCTCATCCCAGTGGGGATCATTCTCATACTCATGCTCGGTTTAAATCAACTCCGCTTTACAGAGGCCGCTGGGACGCCGATTTCCGTAAGACTGATTCAGGGTAATTTTGAACAAAGCCTGAAATGGAATCCCAGTGCAATTGCGCGTCAAATTGATTTTTATAGCGAAGCGATTCAGGCGCACGCAGCGGATCTGATTGTGATTCCAGAAACAGCGTTTCCATGGCCACAAAAAGATCTGCCAAGCCAAACCATCCCCAGCCTCGCGGCATTTGCGCAAGACAGTAGCAGCAATATATTGATTGGTTTGATCGGCGTAGTTCCCGAGGCAAATGGCACTCTACGCTTCTCCAATCGCGCTCTCGGTATTTCTGCGAATGGTGGGGAGCTCTACCACTATGACAAGGCTCATTTGGTCCCCTTTGGAGAATTTATCCCCCCCGGCTTTCAGTGGTTTGTCGATGCCTTTAAAGTCCCGATGAGTGATTTTGCAAGGGGCAGTCTATTGCAGGCGCCCTTTCTGATTGAGCGGCCTAAAGACGACAACCTAGGCGCTGCTATCACGATTTGCTATGAAGATATTTTTGGCAATGAACTGGCGGGCAGAATTCGCAACAGCAGTGCGCCAGTCAATGTATTAATTAATATGACCAACTTGGCGTGGTTCGGAAAATCACAAGCCCCCAGTCAACAGCTCCGCCTCTCGCAAATGCGCTCTATCGAAACCGGCTTGCCCAGCATTCGCGCAACCAATACCGGCATTACTGCCGTGATTGGGCCCGACGGCCGGGTTTCCGACTCGCTGGCGCAATTCACGCAGGCCACCCTCAGCACATCAGTTCAGGCGTACAGCGGCAAAACGCCATTTGTCCTTTGGGGGAATTGGCCTATTTTGAGTCTTTGCTCCCTCATCCTTGCGCTGGCCTTCATGGGGCGGCGGCGTTTTTAGGATTTACCCCAGTTTGGCAGGTAAAATCGGTCTCTTAGATCGACTGGCTCAGGCCCACTATGCTTACTTTTCAGCAAATTATTCTCACACTCCAAGACTACTGGGATCAACAGGGTTGCGCGCTGTTGCAGCCCATCGACCTTGAGGTCGGCGCAGGAACCTCGCATACCGCCACTTTTTTAAGGGCAATTGGTCCAGAGCCCTGGAAAGCCGCGTATGTTCAGCCCTCGCGTAGACCCAAAGATGGTCGCTACGGTGAAAACCCAAACCGCCTTCAGCACTACTACCAATATCAGGTGGTTTTGAAGCCTGCGCCAGACAATATTTTGGATCTGTATTTGGGCTCGCTCAAGGCTTTGGGTTTAGATTTAAACCAAAATGATATTCGCTTTGTCGAGGACGATTGGGAAAACCCAACCCTAGGCGCTTGGGGTCTCGGCTGGGAAGTATGGCTCAACGGCATGGAGGTCACCCAATTCACTTACTTTCAACAAGTGGGTGGAATCGATTGCAAACCGGTCTTAGGCGAAATTACCTACGGTATCGAGCGACTAGCCATGTATTTGCAAAATTGCTCCAACGTTTATGACTTGGTTTGGACTGATGGCGTGACGTATGGTGACGTGTACCACCAGAATGAAGTGGAGCAATCGCGATACAACTTTGAGCACTCCAATACCGACATGCTCTTTAGCAATTTCAGCAACTACGAGAGCGAAGCCAAACGCCTTATGGAGGTGCCCCTCGCACTTCCGGCATATGAGATGGTTTTAAAAGCAGCCCATACTTTTAATCTGCTCGATGCGCGTGGCGCCATTTCCGTTACGGAACGTGCCGCCTACATTGGCCGCATTCGTAATCTCTCTCGATCTGTAGCACAGGCGTATTTTGAATCCCGCGAGCAATTGGGATTTCCGATGTGCCAACGTAACCTTACCGCCTAAGGCTTTATTGTGAGCACCATTTCTCCCGCTTCCACCGCAACGCTTTTAGTTGAGATCTTTACTGAAGAATTGCCGCCTAAATCTCTGCGCAAATTGGGCGATGCTTTCGCAGAGTCGATGTTTACCTCCCTCAAGTCAGCCGGCCTGACTGCGGAATCATCTGCCGTCATAGGTTATGCAACGCCGCGCCGTTTAGCAGTGCAAGTAAGCGAAGTTCGAACTAAAGCAGCCGACTATCCCATTCGTGAAAAGGTATTGCCTGTGAGCGTTGCATTTGATGCAAACGGCAAACCCACACCGCCTTTATTTAAAAAGTTGACTGCGCTAGGTTATCCCGATATGGATATTGCCAACCTAGAGCGCGCCGGGGAAGATAAAAACGAGGCGCTTTACCTAAACATCCAGGCGCAAGGTGCCGAACTCGAAAAAACGGTGCAGACCGCGGTGCTACAAGCCTTACACAAATTACCAATCGCCAAAATGATGCGCTACCAAGTGCAGCAAGCCGATGGCACGCTCGAGGATGTCGAGTTTGCACGCCCCGCCCACCGCATCATCGCTTTGCATGGCAGCACCCCGCTTCGCCTTCATGCTCTTGGCATTGATTCTGGCAGCCAAACGGAGGGACACCGGTTTCTGGCGCCGGGCACATTCTCAATTAACCATGCCGATCACTATGCAAGCGATTTACATCAAAAAGGAAAGATCGTTGCTAGCTTTAGCGAGCGCCGCGCCCTGATTGAGGCTGCCTTATTAAAAGCCGCTGGTAGCGATACCGTATTAATGCCCAGCAGTTTGTTGGATGAAGTGACTGCCTTGGTTGAATGGCCCACAGTCTATGAGTGCCATTTTGATGCAGAATTTTTAGAGGTGCCGCAAGAGTGCTTAATTCTGACGATGCAGACCAATCAAAAATATTTTGCGCTAACCGATGCTGCTGGCAAGTTGCGAAACCGGTTTTTAATTGTCTCCAATATTGAAACCACAACGCCCGATTCGATTGTGTCAGGCAACGAACGCGTGGTTCGCCCCAGGCTTTCCGATGCGCGTTTTTTCTTTCAGCAAGATCAAAAGAAGCCCTTGTCCATGCGAGTGGCTGAACTTGGCAAAGTGGTTTATCACAATCAACTAGGCACCCAGCTGGAGCGCACCAAACGGGTGGGCGCAATTGCGACTGCGATTGCCAACGATTTGCAACAGAAAGGCATCCCCACCAACACGGCGCGCGTTGCGCGTGCCGCTGAATTGGCGAAAACCGATTTACTCACCGACATGGTTGGTGAATTCCCAGAGCTACAGGGAATCATGGGTACATACTATGCCAAGCACGACGGTGAAGAGGCTGAAGTTGCTTTGGCCTGCAGCGAGCATTATCAGCCGCGTTTTGCTGGCGATGCCTTGCCTGCGAGCAGCACAGGCACTATTCTTGCGATCGCCGACAAACTGGAAACTCTGGTTGGCATTTGGGGTGTTGGCCTGGCTCCGACTGGCGATAAAGACCCCTATGCTTTGCGACGTCATGCGCTTGGCATTTGCAGACTGCTGCTAGAAAAAAACTTGCCCTGCAGCCTACCCGAATTAATTGAAATTGCACGCAGCCAATTTCACCAAGCCGGTGTTCAAGATAAGGCCGATGCGGATGCGATTTACAGTTTCGTGATCGATCGCCTGCGCGCTTATCTGCGTGATCAGGCTGTCTCTGGAAAACCATTTACCAGCGCTGAAATCGATGCCGTATTGAGCCAGAACCCCGCCCAACTAAATGATGTGATGGATAGACTGACTGCGCTACGGCAATTTAACGCACTACCAGAGTCGGCACAATTGGCCGCCGCCAATAAGCGCATTAGTAATATTCTGAAAAAAACCACAACCCCTATTCCAGATCAGTGTTCAGCCCCCTTGCTCAAACTGCCCGCTGAACTCGCTCTGCATCTCGCTTTAGAGAACGCATCGCCAGCTCTCAACACTGCGTTTGAACAGCGCCAGTTTGTTGCTTTACTCCAAGGACTGGTGACACTCAGTCAACCCATTGATCAGTTTTTTGCCGATGTGATGGTAATGGATCCCGACCCCGCTTTGCGCGATAACCGTTTGGCATTATTGCAACGACTCCACCAGAAAATGAATCTCGTTGCCGACCTCGGCAAGTTGGCATGAGCTCGAGCGCCTCAAAATTAATCATTCTGGATCGCGATGGCGTGATCAACGAAGATAGTGATGCGTACGTTAAATCAGCGGCTGAATGGATTCCGATACCAGGTAGTCTAGAGGCAATCGCATTGCTGAGCCAGGCTGGTTACCAAATTGCGGTGGCCACCAATCAATCGGGTTTGGCGCGCGGTCTCTTCACCATTAATGATCTGCATGCAATGCACCAAAAGATGGCTGATTTACTAAGCCCACTGGGTGGGCGGGTTGATAGTATTTTCTTTTGTCCGCATGTGGATGCCGACCGTTGTGATTGCCGCAAACCCCTGCCAGGACTCATGCGTGACATCGCCTCACGTTATCGAAAAAATGATTCGACTATGCCGCTGCTAGGCGTGCCCATTGTTGGCGATTCCCTGCGGGATCTAGAGGCGGCTACGGTATTGGGCGCTACTCCCCATTTAGTATTAACCGGCAAAGGACAACAGACGCTCGATCAGGGAGGCTTGCCTACCGGCACCGTTGTCCATACCAACTTGCTTGCATTCACGAAGTGCTTACTCGATACCGAATCGGTCACATGATTTACCTGACATCCACACTCTTTGCGCTCTTTTTGTTGGTCTTCACACCCATTTGGGCTGTCATTTGTTTGTTGGTCTTTCCGTTTATGCGAAGCGATGCCCGCTATCGATTTGTCAGTGGTTGGAACAAAACCGTCATTTGGGTTTTAAAAACGCTGTGCGGTATTCGCTATGAAATCCGCGGCATGGAACATATGATGGGCGCGCTTGATCAGCCCATCATTATTCTGAGTAAACACCAGTCCGCCTGGGAAACCATTGCCTTTATCGCCCTCTTTCCTAAGCAACTCTGCTTTGTCTTTAAACGAGAATTACTCTGGATTCCATTTTTTGGCTGGGTTTTGGGTTTACTGAAAATGATTCACATTAATCGTGCCAGCCGTGAGACCGCCGCCTTGTCCGTTGCCAGCCAGGGGCGCCAACGCCTTAAAGAAGGCAAATGGATCATGCTTTTCCCGGAAGGGACTCGCACCGCAGTGGGGTCGCATAAACCCTACCTCAAAGGTGGCGCTAGGCTCGCTACGGCAACGGGGGCCGCTGTAATTCCGGTAGCCCACAATGCGGGCCGCGTTTGGCCGCGTAACAGCTTTTTAAAGTATCCGGGACTTGTCACTATCTCGATCGGACCGGTAATTGCCTCTGAAGGTAAAACGGGTGGTCAACTCAATAGCGCAGTGGAATCTTGGATTGAAACCGAAATGCGCGTCATTGATCCGAGCGCCTACTAGCCAAACACCTTATTGGCTTGATTTCGCCAGAATTGCAGCCCACTCTAGATACCGCTCTACCGCAATATTTTGAGCGCGCTGCGTCAGCTCTTCATCACTTATATCCAATCGCTCGATATAGTCTTGTAAATTAGTACGCAACATTTTTCGTCGCTGGGCAAACGCGGCTGCCACAATTTTTTCCAAAGCGCGCCACTCGGCTAAGGACACATTGAAGTCGCTCCTGGGGATCATACGTACTACAGCCGAATTGACTTTGGGTTGCGGATCAAACGACTCCGGCGGCACATCCAATACGTGTTCAAGGTGGTACCGTGCCTGCAGCATCACTGACAAGCGGCTGTACTCCGACGAACCTGCTTGCGCGACCATGCGTTCTACCACCTCAGCTTGAAGCATAAATACTTGCTCACTGACCTCTGCGGCTGCCGCAACCAAATGGAAAAGCAAAGGAGAAGAAATGTTGTAGGGCAAATTGCCCACGATTTTCACTTGCTTAGCGCCACCTGCCCGCTTCGCCTTTGCCCATGCAAGAAAATCAAATAGTAATGCATCGCCCTCGGTGACATCAATACCAGGTAGCGCTTGCTTGCGCCAGTAGGCCACCAGATCTCGATCAATCTCGAGTAAGTCCAGGCGATCTAAATTCGACAGTAAGGGCCTCGTTAATGCACCAAGACCTGGTCCAATTTCGATAATCGCATCCTCACTCCCGGGCCCAATCAAACTCACGATGGCGTGAATAATGCCCTCGTCTTTCAAAAAGTTTTGGCCAAAGCGTTTGCGTGCCTGATGCATCTTATGCGTTTGCCTGATTTTGTGCGAGCTGAAAAGCAAGGCGCAAAGCCTCTAGCATGCTTCCCGAATCCGCACTACCCTGAGCGGCGATATCGAGGGCAGTTCCGTGATCGACCGATGTCCGAATAATCGGCAAGCCTAAAGTAACATTAACACCACCCCCGAAGCTTACTAGCTTAAACGGCGCCAAACCTTGATCGTGGTACATCGCAATATATGCATCCACCCTATTTCGAGGGCGCAAATCAAACATCGTATCGCCCGGAAAAGGCCCTTCTACCGCAATACCCAGTTGCTTGGCTTGCATAATAGCGGGACTAATAAGGGTAATTTCTTCTGTTCCCAGATAGCCTCCTTCTCCAGCATGCGGATTGAGCCCAGCCACCTGAATGCGTGGACAGCGAATACCAAAACGATCCTTTAAATCCCGATCCACAATCTGGATGGTTTCCAGCACCGATGCAATCGAGATTTGCCTTGGCACTTCAGCCAGTGGCAAATGAATCGTGGCTAAGGCTACGCGCAATGGAAGCGGCTGGTCTAATCCAAATAAGCCAGCGGGAAGATTGGCACAAAGCATCATCACTACACGCTCCACATGGCAACGCGCAGCGAGATACTCTGTATGCCCCGTAAAGGGGATTCCGGACTGGTTAATAATGCCTTTGTGTACTGGCGCAGTCACCATGGCGTGAAAACGCCCGGTGCGGCACCCATCCACCGCAGCATCTAATAATGAGAGTACATACTGCGCATTCGCTGCGTTCAGCTCGCCTGGCACGGCATTAGCGCTTAATTGAATGGGTTCTAGCAGCAAACGCTCTGAGGGCGCCATGCCGGCAAAAAGAACTGGATCACCTAGAAGAGTAATGCGAACATCGCCTTGCTCCCGTAAAAATGCCTGCGCCGCCTCTATCGAGACTGCCGGACCAATGCCTGCAGGCTCACCTGTCGTGATTACTAAATCAACGAGGGGCATCGTCTAGATTCAATATTTTTACCGTTGCTGTGTCCCGCAATTGACGAATCCAGTCTTGGTAGGCTTGCTCAAATTTACGCTCACGAATAGCGGCTCTAGCAAACTCACGCTGCTTTTCTACCGTCAACTGCGCATCACGGCGCTCAAGCACTTGAATCAAATGCCAACCAAATTCGGTTTTGACTGGATTACTCACTTCGCCAATTTGCAAGCGATTCATAGCCAATTCAAACTCTGGTACCAACTGGCCAGGCGCCATCCAGCCCAATACACCGCCGTTGGCAGCCGACCCGTCCTCGGAATGTTTCTTTGCCAGGTCGCCAAAATCAGACGTCTTAGCCCGTATCTGATCGCGATAGCCCGTTAATCTCCGCTCGGCATCCGCATCGGTCACGCCTGCCCGATGGCGCAATAAAATATGGCGCGCCATGGTTTCCGTAATCGTAATATTTTTGGGGGTGGTATCGCCAACTGGCTCTGGTGCCGCTTGACTTGGGGCCGCCGCCATAGAGCGCCTATCCAGCACTTTTAATACGTGAAAGCCGGCTGGACTTTTAACGACAGCGCCAGCTACTTGACCGGGGCCGACATTACGTACCGCCTCAAAAAAGAGCTGCGGCAATCGATCGGGAGTGCGATAACC
Organism: Polynucleobacter sp.; assembly: GCA_030696845.1. Lineage (GTDB taxonomy): Bacteria > Pseudomonadota > Gammaproteobacteria > Burkholderiales > Burkholderiaceae > Polynucleobacter. The sequence goes on along the minus strand of JAUYRJ010000057.1, from coordinate 34,793 downwards.
CAGATCCTGAAACTTGATTTTGGGATTCTCTTTAGCCGCCATCGCGCCAAGCTGCAAAAAGTCTACATCACCTTGCGCCTCACGCAATAGAGACTCTGCCTTTCTGCGGGCCTCAGCCTGAGCCCCAGCGCCAGCGCTAGCCTCAACGGGAACAAAGATTTGCGCCACATCGATTTCTTCCGGTCCACCTGCAGCCTGACTAGGGGCGGGCGCATTCATGCTGCGAGTACGTTCGCTAATATAGTTATCGATCTCCGCATCGGAAATCTTGATTTGCGAATCCACTTCACGCTCACGAAATCGAGTCACGATAATATCGTCGCGCAGCATATCTTTATAGCGCTCGAAGGTAGTGCCGGATTTAATCACGGTTGCCTTAAAGTCGGCCAAGCTGAGTTTATTGCGCGCGGCAATATCCGCAATGATTTTATCGAGCTCGGCATTGCTAACGGCGATGCCGCTTTGCTCCGCATCTTGCAATTGAATCTTTTCCAAAATCAAGCGATCCAATACCTGTTTGCGCAGCGCGTCTCCCTCGGGCATCTTTGCGCCGCTAGCCGCACCTTGCTTTTTGATGGTGGCAATGCGATCTTCGATTTCTTTCCGTGTCACATAACCCGTGTTAACCACTGCAGCAACGCCGTCGATATCACGAATTTTGCTTTCTTGGGGGGCGCTCGTTTTACTCGCATCTTGCGCTATGGCAAGAGACCCCAAACCAAGTGCTACAAAAACTGCACAGCATTGAATGGATTTAAGCAGGCGGTTCAAACAAAACGTCATTGGTAGTTCTCGTAAATGGAAGGAGGAATGGTCTTGGTGGTTGGCATATACCCAGGCACATTCAACCTCATGATATCAACTGGATTGCTTCCAGCAGCACCAAATCCCCTAAATTCTATTTGAAAAAGGACCTGGGTAGTAGTGATTTGAGAAGTATTGCGAATTTGTGAATATGCAGCACGCGCCGTCCAGCAATCTTCTTTATATTCCATAGCAGCCATTAAGTTCAAGGTCTTGGTTGTCAGGGCATCGTATCCCCAACGACCTAGGCCGGAAATCTTCCGCGTAAGTGGCCACTGTCCAGAAACGTTGTACTGATCCGTTGTTGTTGTGCCAAGCGTTCCTGCCAAGTTATTTTCTGGTGAGGCGGCTACTGGCGGACTCCATACATTTCGATAGCCAAAGTTGAGGCTACGCCCCATAGTGGGTCGCCAACTACCGCCTACCGTCGTTTGTACAAAACGATTAAGCTGGGTGTTGTATTGCCCAAATACATCCACGTTAAAGTTACCCATGAGACGCACCGAACCCGTTCCCAAGGTGTCGGAGTAGGTAGTCGGGTTTTGAATCGTGCTGGTTAGGCCTACTCTTTGACCGGCAAAGTCCTGCCGCTGGGCCAAGGTCACATTCGCCCTCTCGGTTCCCGTTGCCGCCTCAATCATGCGGCTAGTGACACCCATGGTCAGTTTGTTGTTATCAGCAATACGATCATTACCCACAAAGGTATTTTCACTAAAAATTTGGGTAATACCAAAACCGGCATCAGCCGTATCGAATAAAGGCGTATCCGCCTGGCTTTGAAATGGTGTGTAAACATAAAAAGCGCGTGGCTCCATCGTCAACAGCATGTCCCGACCAAAGAAGCCCTTTAATTCGGCTGCCTCGCGCTCAAACGCCAAGCCAGAATCCAAGCTGAAGGTTGGAATCGTAAAGCCTTGCGCAGGCTGGAATCCTGGGGTAAAAGCGGTTGCGTTGTAATTATTAGACTGGATACTGAGCTTTGGCTTGATATAGTAGCCTGGCGTTATTTTGGGCATGGCCACTGCCGCCTTTACTACGGTTCGGTCAGCTTGACTGAATACCCCCGGTGCAGTCGCTGCTAAATTCCCATTAATGTTGTAAGCAAAGCGCGTAAAGTCACTGGAAAAACTGACCTGAGGGCCGGTAGGCAGAGTTACAAATTGCTGCCTGCGATCTGGCGAAAGTAAGGCGTTCTGGCTGTTATACGAAGCGATGACTTGCGGCAAGATGTTGTAAGGTGCTTGCACAGTCACCGTGGGATCTGGCTGTAAAGTTTGAAATGTCATCGCCCGCGCCGAGACATTCCAGCCCTTAATCAAGGATGTGGTTCCTAACTCCTGCCTAAATTGATTGGTAATACCGCCAGCCAAACTTCTGGAAAAGTCAATTGGATAGGTGTTATCGGATACACGCGACACGTTCGCATAGGCGTTCCAATTGGGCGCAATACTTTGGCGCTGCTGCCAGTCGTACCGCCAACGATCACGACCGAGTATTTTGTCATAAGGCAAGTACTCCCCATTGATGGTGCCCGAGTATTTTGGATCTATATATCGGTAGGATGTGGCCAATTGCGTTCCGCGATGACTCATGAAGCGGGGCAATAAAAGCAAATCGCGATTTGGCGCGATATTGACATAGTAGGGCTGAGTAATATCAATACCGTTATTCGAGTTGTAGCCAGCAACCGGAGCAAGTAATCCCGAGCGGCGTTGATTGGACGTTGGCACACTGAAGTACGGCACATACGCAATCGGCACATCAAAAAAACGCATCACGCCATGCGTGCCTGTCATTTCTTTTTGTTCATTATCCACTTCCATTCGATTGGCCGTAAAGTACCAATCGAGGTTATCGGGTGAGCAGGTGCTGTATGTACCCTTATCAAAGACAAAAATATCAGCTGACTCAATCGTCAACTTTTTTGCAGTGCCGCTTGATCGGTTGTCGCGAAGTTCATAGGATGGCTCTTGCATTTCACCTTGACGCGCATCGACTTTAAAACTCGCCTTCGGCCCCTTAAACGTCGAGTTGCCCTTACTCATTTCCGCATTACCAATTAAATCGGCAATATCGGTATCGGGGTGGTAAATAATTTCATCGGCTTTCAAGACTGCGCCATTGCGACGAATTTGCGCGCGGCCTTTCAGTTTCATTTCACGATCTACCACCCCCTCGATCGATTCGCTGAAAGTAAAAGTTAAAGCCTGATCATCGGCAATGGGTTTACCCTCGCGCAATTGATCGTCTAACTTTAAAACACTGACATTGCCACGGTCAGGTAACAGGACAAAGTTTGATGAATTACTCTGCAACGAGGACAAGCCTGAAACAGGCGCCTGCGCAATTAAAAAAGGCGAAAAAAACAGCAAAGCGCACCCCATCATCGCGCGCAAAGATGGGGTAAAAAAGAAGGGGGCGCAAAGGCCGGCGCGACGGCGATAATGACTCATAGTTCCAGACCCGACTTATTATACGAATCGATATGCCAAATACCCGCCTAAATACCCTCCGTCAGTGGCTAGAAGGGCTGCCTGCCAGCTGGAAGCTAGACCTGCCTTCGCTTGCCCCCGCATCCTCTGATGCGAGCTTTCGGCGCTATTTTCGGCTTCATAGCCAAAACCCCCTATTTCCTACCCTAATTGTGATGGATGCACCACCTCAATTTGAACCCCTTGGGCCCTTTATTGAGGTGGCGGATTTACTGCTAAAAGCCGGACTTCATGTGCCGCGCATATTGGAGAAAAATATAAAAGAAGGGTTTTTGCTGCTAAATGATTTAGGTTCAAAAACCTATCTTTCGGTGCTGCAGGAATCCAGTGCGGATGCACTGTATGCCGACGCCATCGACACCTTAGTAAAAATGCAATCCGCCAGCAAGGCGGGGGTCTTACCAGACTACTCAGAGGCACTGTTACAACGCGAATTGGATCTACTGCCCGAGTGGTACCTCAAAAAACACCTGCAATTCGAGTTGACCGCAGATGAAGAAAAATATTTGAGTACTGCATTCAAACTAATCATCGATAATAATCTCGCACAGCCACGGGTTTATGTCCATCGCGATTTTCATTCCCGTAATCTCATGTTTACAGAAATGCACAATCCAGGTGTATTGGATTTTCAGGATGCGGTGTACGGACCGATTACATACGATGCTGCTTCTCTTTGGCGCGATGCCTACATAGAGTGGCCCGAAGAACGTGTCATCGATTGGGTCGCGCGTTACTGGGATATGGGTCGTCAAAATGGATTGCCGGTACGTGCCGACTTTGGCGATTTCTATCGCGACTTTGAGTGGATGGGATTACAGCGTCATATTAAAGTGTTGGGGATTTTTGCGCGCCTTTATCATCGCGATGGCAAAGACGCCTACCTTGAGGATATTCCCTTGGTGTTGAAGTACGCTTTAGCTACCGCCAACCGGTACATAGAACTAAAGCCATTGGCTCGTATTTTGGAGCGCGCCAATCCAATCAGCTCCATCAAATAAAGAGCGCCATGGATTGCCCCGCCTTTTCAATTTCCATGCCGTGTTTTTTACTCGCAGCCGGCCGAGGAGAACGCATGCGCCCACTCACCGACTCAACACCAAAACCATTATTAACCATTCAAAATAAATCCCTCTTGCAGTGGCATATTGAAGCTTTGGTTGCTGCAGGCATTGCGCGCATTGTGATTAACCATGCATGGCTGGGTGAGCAAATTGAAGCCGCATTCGGTGATGGCGTGAGCTGGGGTGCCCAAATTCAGTATTCGCCCGAAGAGAGCGCCCTAGAAACAGCAGGAGGCATTGGTCGCGCTTTGCCCCTCATTAATCCAGAGCCGTATTTTTTAGTTATAAATGGCGATGTATTCACCCCCGGTTTTCCTCTCACCACCTTACTAAACCAATTTCAGGCACGTCTTGATGGTGGAGCCAGACCTCTAGCGCACTTAATTCTGGTGCCAAATCCACCCCAACACCCCCAGGGCGACTTTTACCTCGAAGGCGATGTAGTAAGGGATGCGCCATCTGACCCAACTAGCCCATCAGAGTACCCCCTCACCTTCTCTGGCATAGGGATTTACCACCGCGACCTATTTGCGGGACTGCGCGCGGGACAATCCGCTAAATTAGCCCCTTTGTTGCGTGCAGCCATGGCAAAAAATCAGGTCTCCGGTGAAAAATATACCGGTCCGTGGCACGATGTAGGTACGCCACAGCGTTTATACGAGCTAAATCAATCTTATGAGTCCATCTGAATCCCTTATTTTTCCGGCTGCGATTTACCGTGAGCGCCGATCAGAATTAGCCAAGCGTATCCGCGCCCAATCGGGAGGCGGCATTGTTATTCTCACTACGGCGCAAGAACAATTCCGTAATCGTGATAGTGATTTTCCTTACCGGCATGACAGCGATTTCTTTTATCTAACTGGTTTTGAGGAGCCTGGCGCGACGCTGGTTTTGCAAGTGGATCGGCACAGTGCCATAGCGCATCTGTTTTGTAGGCCAAAAGATCCTGAGCGGGAAATTTGGGATGGTATGCGCTTAGGGCCAGAGGCGGCCCCCGAATATCTCGGGGTTGAACATGCCTATCCCAATACTGAATTAGATCACGAGTTACCCAAACTGCTCTCTGATCAAACCGCTTTGTATGTTCGACTAGCGAGTAGCGCGGAAACCGATCGCCGTCTTCGGCATTGGATTGATCGAGTTCGCGGTCAAGCACGCGCAGGAGTCAATGCGCCTACGGAGTTTCGTGACATTGAGGCCTTGGTGCATGAGATGCGTCTTTTTAAAGAGCCCAGTGAAATTGAAACGATGCGGCGTGCTGCGGCAATTTCTGCAAAGGCGCATTTGCGTGCGATGCGAACCTGTCGCCCTGGTCAACGCGAATATCACATTGAGGCGGAGTTGCTCCATGCGTTCCGTCATAGTGGCGCTCAAAGCGTGGCGTACAACAGCATTGTTGCAGCCGGAGCAAATGCCTGCATCTTGCATTACCGTGCCAGCGCTGCCGAACTAAAATCAGGAGACCTGTGTCTGATTGATGCGGGTTGTGAACTTGATGGATATGCCTCCGATATCACGCGCACTTTTCCGATCAATGGAAAATTCTCGGGGCCGCAGCGGGCACTCTACGACATTACCTTGGCAGCCCAAGAAGCGGCCGTTGCCGCCACTAAGCCTGGCAATACGTTTATGCAGCCCCACGATGCAGCGGTGCAGGTGTTAACGCAAGGCTTGCTCGACGAAAAGTTACTTTCACTCCACCAACTTGGCTCCGTGGATAACGCCATCGAAACCGGCGCATACCGGCGTTTTTATATGCATCGTACTAGCCACTGGCTGGGGATGGATGTGCATGATGTGGGCTCGTATCGCGAACCGGGCTCCAGCGATGCTAATGAAAAACCATGGCGCACCCTGCAAGCAAATATGGTACTCACTATTGAACCGGGTTTATACATTCGGCCAGCAGACGACGTTTCAGAAGCGTTTTGGAATATCGGCATTCGGATTGAGGATGATGCGGTGGTAACGGACTCCGGTTGCGAACTGATTTCGCGGGGTGTTCCTGTAAACGCCGATGAAATTGAAGCGGTCATGCGCGCCGGATGATGACAGCTTCTGCAACGAGTTCAATCGATGTGCAAATCATTGGCGGAGGTCCGGTTGGTCTCGCCTGCGCAGCATGGTGCCTGCAGAAGTTTCCTGAACTATCGCTGCAATTAATCGATCGAAACCCGCTAAACGATTCGGAATTGATTGCGAGCGATACCCGTGGGATTGCCTTATCCCATGGTAGTAAATTGCTGCTTGATACCATCAATGCCTGGCCTAGCGATTCCTGCGCAATCCATTCAGTGCACGTTTCGCAAGTGGGTCAATTTGGTCGCGCGCTGATGACCCGGGAAGAATTAGGTCAAGCCGCCTTAGGTCATATTGTGCGCTACCGCGATATTCACCTCGCATTGCGGCAGGCTTTACGCGCGCTACAACCCAAAGCGCCCCACTTCAGTTGGTTGCACACCAGTCCATCCGATCTATCAACGCCATCGAATGCACGCTGCATGGTGCATGCTGAAGGCGGCCTTTTTACCCAACAAGACTGGGTAGAGTCAGGGCGCGATTATCGTCAATCGGCCTTAGTGGGCTTGGTTGAAGTGGATAATGCGCTTGCCCACCATGCGTGGGAGCGCTTTACCTCCGAAGGCCCCCTTGCCTTATTGCCTAGTCACTATGGCAAAAATACATTGAACATGGTGTGGTGCAGCTCGCCCGAAAACGCAGAGCGATTAAACGGCATCTCGGATGCGGATTTTTTGAGGGAACTGCAAGCGATGTTTGGTTCACGCTTGGGGCAATTTAAATCGATTCGCGACCGTCGTCTTTACCCCTTAGGTCTAAATTACCGCAAAGAAATAGTACAGTCCAATGAAGTTTGGATCGGTAATGCGGCGCAGGCGCTGCATCCCGTTGCCGGACAAGGGTTGAACTTGGGTTTACGAGATGCGTACTTGCTCGCGGAGCAACTCAGCGATCTGTTTTCAAAACACCCCCACTCCAGTAAGTCGCGTAATGCGATTGAACAAGCTTTGCATCACTACGCATTAAGCAGGCAAGCCGATCGCAAAACCACAATAGGCATAACTGACTTTTTAGCTCGGGTTTTTACATCGCCCTTAGCCCCGGTTGTTGCGGCTCGCGGCGCGGCCCTTTCCTTGCTGCAATGGTTGCCACCCCTTAAAACCCGCCTTGCCCGTCAAATGATGTTTGGACGGCGCTAGCCCAACCCCGAATCTGCTTAAAATTTAGGCAGATTACGTCTTGCCTACGCTACAATGGAGTGCCCTGCGTCTGCATCTCCCCTCGTTCACTATTCCATTAACGCCACGGCATTTATGAAAATCGGTCCGCACCAGTTAGCCAATCGACTCTTCGTGGCCCCTATGGCCGGGGTGACTGATCGCCCTTTTCGCCAACTGTGCAAAAAATTAGGTGCTGGTTATGCGGTATCCGAAATGATTGCATCCAATGCCCTGTTATGGAATAGTGAAAAAACGCAACGCCGCGCTAATCATCAGGGTGAATTCAAACCGATTGCCGTGCAAATTGCCGGTGCCGATCCAGGCATGATGGCGGCGGCGGCTAAACTCAACGTTGATCATGGCGCCCAAATTATTGATATCAATATGGGATGCCCGGCCAAAAAGGTATGCAACGTGGCAGCGGGTTCCGCTTTATTGCGTGACGAGCCTTTAGTGCAGCAGATTCTGGAAGCGGTTGTACACGCAGTTGGCACCGGGCCTGACGCCGTTCCGGTGACATTGAAAATTCGGACGGGATGGGATCGCGAACATAAAAACGCGTTAGCGATTGCAAGGCTTGCCGAACAGTCTGGCATTAGTATGCTAACGGTTCATGGTCGCACTCGCGCCGACCTCTATCACGGAGAGGCGGAATATGAAACGATTACTGCAGTGAAATCCGCAGTCCAGATTCCGGTAGTCGCCAATGGCGATATTCACACCCCAGAAAAAGCAGCATTGGTTTTAACTACAACCGGTGCTGATGCCATCATGATTGGTAGGGCGGCGCAAGGACGTCCTTGGATTTTTCGGGAAATTGATCACTACTTACAAACGGGTAATACATTACCTACGCCTGAGATTATTGAAATTCAGGCCATCATGAACGAGCATTTGCTGGATCACTACGCGTTTTATGGTGAATACGTCGGTCTAAGAACTGCGCGCAAACACATTGGCTGGTACTGCAAAGGCTTGCGTGGCTCGCATGCGTTTCGTCAACGCATGAATACCGCCGATGATTGCAAAACCCAATTGCAAATGGTGAATGATTTTTTTGATGAAATGAAATCCCATTCGGATCGCCTATTGTTTTTAGAAGCCGCTTAACCACCCTGAATCATGCCCAATAAACACCCCATTAGCGAATGCATTGAAGCACAATTGCAACGTTACTTAAACGACCTAAACGGTAATCCACCATCGGATATTTATGCCATGGTACTGAGCGTAGTGGAAAAACCGATGCTTGAGCTCGTGATGCGCCACACCCATCAGAATCAATCGCTAGCAGCGCAATACCTTGGTATTAATCGCAACACCCTTCACAAGAAGTTGGTTGAGCATAAGCTCATTTAATGCCGATCTCCATTTCCGTATTTTTTCTATTCACTTGATACTCTTATGATCCGTACCGCACTTCTATCCGTATCCGATAAAAATGGCATTGTGCCGTTCGCACAAGCACTACACGCAATGGGGGTGAAACTGATTTCAACTGGGGGCACCGCAAAACTCCTGGCGGAAAATCAGCTGCCGGTCATTGAGGTGTCTGCTCTAACCGAGTTCCCAGAAATGCTAGATGGTCGCGTCAAAACACTGCACCCCATGGTGCATGGTGGTTTGCTTGCACGGCGGGATTCGAAAGACCACATGGATGCAATTGCCGCGCATGGCATACAAACCATCGATATGCTGGTGATTAATCTCTACCCCTTTAACCAAACTGTAGCAAAAGAAAATTGCTCTTTTGATGAAGCAATTGAAAACATTGATATTGGCGGACCCGCCATGCTGCGGGCAGCCGCGAAAAACCATCAGGATGTCACTGTCTTAATTTCGCCTGAAGACTATGAGCCGATCTTAACTGAGATGAAGGCCCATCAAAACGCGGTTTCGTATGAAACCAATTTACGCCTTGCAAAAAAAGTATTTGCGCATACTGCCCAATACGATGGCGCGATCGCCAATTACCTGTCATCCCTAGGCAGCGACTTGGCCCATGCCCAGCGCTCTCTCTATCCTGAAACACTCCATTTGGCTTTTAACAAAGTGCAGGAGATGCGTTATGGCGAGAACCCCCATCAATCTGCGGCCTTCTATCGCGACACCATTCCGGTTGCTGGCGCCCTTGCTAATTACCATCAAATTCAAGGTAAGGAATTGTCGTACAACAACATTGCGGATTCGGATGCGGCGTGGGAATGCGTGAAAAGCTTTTCTTCAGACCCAAACGCTCCCGCAGCCTGCGTCATCATCAAGCACGCTAATCCGTGTGGCGTAGCTACCGGCAAAAGCGCGCTAGAGGCCTATCAAAAAGCCTTTAAGACCGATCCCAGCTCCGCCTTTGGCGGCATTATTGCGCTTAATGTGCCATGCGATGCTGCGGCAGCCGAGGCAATCGCAAAGCAATTTGTCGAGGTATTGATTGCCCCGCACTTTACGGCGGAAGCGAAAGCCTTGTTTACAAACAAACAAAATGTACGCCTACTGGAAATCCCACTTGGAACCATGTTCAATTCCTTTGATATGAAACGCGTTGGTGGCGGCTTACTGGTTCAGTCCCCTGATTTTAAAAACGTCACTCAATCCGAATTACGTGTTGTATCCCAACGTCAGCCAAGCGCTACCGAATTAGCCGATATGATGTTCGCCTGGCGCGTGGCTAAATTTGTGAAGTCCAATGCGATTGTGTATTGCGCCAATGGCATGACCTTAGGTATTGGCGCCGGCCAAATGAGTCGCGTTGACTCGGCCCGGATGGCAAGCATCAAAGCAGAAAATGCTGGGCTCAGCCTGAAATCCTCTGCAGTCGCCAGTGATGCATTTTTTCCATTTCGAGATGGCTTAGATGTGGTGGTTTCGGCAGGCGCAACATGCGCGATTCAGCCGGGCGGCAGTATGCGCGATGAGGAAATTATTGCTGCGGCTAATGAGCATGGCATTGCCATGATCTTTACCGGCACTCGTCACTTCCGTCACTAAAAGACGCCGGACTACACCACTCCCATGCGCTGGATAGGAATCGATCCTGGACTTCGAACAACAGGCTTTGGCATCATTGATGTCAATGGCCAGACCATGACCTATGTTGCTTCTGGAATAATCGAGAGCGGTGATCCCAAGCGGGGTTTGCCAGAGCGTCTAGGCACACTGTATAGCGGCGTTAAGGAAGTACTCGACACTTACCAGCCTGAATTGGCTGCTATTGAAGAGGTGTTTTTAAATGTCAACCCGCGCTCTACCCTGATGCTCGGTCAAGCTAGAGGTTCGGTCATCGCGGCGCTGGTATCTGCAAAGCTGAGTGTCGCCGAGTACAGCGCATTGCGGGTAAAACAATCGATAGTAGGAACAGGTCGGGCTACAAAACCTCAAGTGCAGGAAATGGTCAAGCGCCTCTTGCGCCTAAGTCGCGCTCCGGGCACCGATGCATCGGATGCCCTTGGTGTCGCCATATGCGCAGCCCACCATTACCGGCTGCCTGCCGCACTCAAACCCCACCCGAACAGTAAAGGTTAAGATCACCATCATGATTGGACGCATTCAAGGTACTTTAATCGCCATCCACCCGCCGCGCTTAGTGGTCGATTGCCATGGGGTTGGGTATGAGGTTGACGTGCCCATGAGCACCCTCTACCAGCTTCCAGCGGTAAACAACACCATCACCCTACTCACGCACTTCCAGGTACGCGAAGATGCACAGCAGTTGTTTGGTTTTGCAACCGAATCGGAGCGGGAAGCATTTCGGGCGCTGATTAAAATTAGCGGGGTGGGATCACGCACGGCTCTTGCTGTTTTATCCGGCATGAGCGTCAACGAACTGGTCCAGGCTATTGCCTTACAAGAACCGGTTCGCTTTACCCAGGTTCCAGGCATTGGCAAAAAAACCGCTGAGCGTCTTTTATTGGAACTCAAAGGCAAATTAGGGCCGGATTTAGGTGCTGATATTGGCGCTAGTGCCAACACAGAATCCAGCAGCGAAGTCCTACAAGCATTGCTGGCTTTGGGCTACTCTGAAAAAGAAGCGCTACTGGCGCTCAAGCAAATTGCCCCTGATGCATCGGTATCCGAAGGCATTCGTCAGGGCTTGCAGTATTTATCCAAAGTTTAATTATTACGAAACGAATACACTGTCGACATGGCTATTCATACTGACGATCTCAGCGCACTTCCCGAAGACCTCCCAGCGGAAAGCGATCGCTTGGTCAGCGGTTCAGCAGGCAATTCAGAGGCGGTATTCGAGCGCGCCTTACGCCCACGCCAGCTGGATGAATATGTCGGACAAACCAAAGCCCGGTCCCAGCTAGAGATTTTTATTAGCGCCACCCGCGCGCGCAACGAAGCCTTAGATCATGTACTCCTCTTTGGGCCACCTGGTCTTGGTAAAACGACCTTAGCCCATATTATTGCCCGCGAACTGGGGGTGAACTTACGCCAAACTAGCGGGCCCGTACTGGACCGCCCGGGTGATCTAGCGGCATTACTCACGAATCTAGAAGCGAATGATGTTTTATTTATCGATGAAATTCATCGCCTATCGCCGGTTGTGGAGGAGATTCTGTACCCCGCCTTGGAAGACTATGCACTCGATATTATGATCGGTGAAGGGCCTGCAGCACGCAGCGTCAAACTGGATCTCAAGCCCTTCACTTTAATTGGCGCCACTACACGCGCAGGCATGCTGACCAACCCCCTACGCGATCGCTTTGGGATTGTGGCGCGCCTAGAGTTTTATACGACCGATGAACTCACATTGATTGTCGAGCGCTCGGCAAATTTACTAAAAGCAAAAATTGATCCGAGCGGTGCCAGTGAAATCGCCAAGCGCGCCCGCGGCACCCCGCGGATTGCCAATCGCTTACTGCGGCGCGTTCGTGATTTTGCTGAAGTCAAAGGCACCGGCGTTATTACTAAGGCGATGGCCGATGCGGCATTAGCCATGCTCGATGTGGATCCCAGTGGATTCGATGTGATGGACCGCAAACTGCTCGAAGCCATTTTGCATAAGTTTGATGGCGGTCCCGTTGGTATTGATAATCTCGCAGCGGCTATTGGCGAAGAGCGTGACACCATTGAAGATGTTCTAGAACCCTACTTAATTCAGCAGGGGTACTTGCAGCGCACCTCACGGGGTCGGATCGCAACTCGCTTAGCTTACGCGCACTTTGGAATCGCGCCGCCAAGCGCGAATCTTGACTTACTCGCCTAGTCTAAATTAGCTTAGCCTTACCTTCACAAAGCGGCGTTTGCCGACTTGCAACACAAATGATCCTGCCGCTACCTGCAAGGCTTTATCACTCACCACAGTACCGTCAATTCGTACGCCGCCCTGCTCAATATTGCGATTGGCTTCCGCATTGGATGGGGCTAAGCCAGCCATTTTGATCAATGCGGTAATGCCCAAAGGCGCGCCACTCAATGTCACCTCGGGAACATCATCTGGAATGCCTCCCTTGGCGCGGTGATTAAAGTCCTCTAAGGCTTTCTCTGCAGCCGCTTGAGAATGAAAGCGCGCCACTATCTCTTGACCCAATAGCACTTTGCAATCGCGTGGATTGCGCCCTGCCGCTACTTCTTTTTTCATGAGATCAATTTCTGAAAGTGGTCTAAAAGACAATAATGTGAAATAGTCCCACATCAATTCATCCGAGATACTCATGAGCTTGCCAAACATCTCGCTTGGCTGCTCACTAATACCAACGTAATTGGCTTTGGACTTACTCATCTTCTCAACGCCGTCCAGCCCCACAAGCAAAGGCATGGTTAAGATGCACTGCGGCTCTTGACCGTATTCCCGTTGCAATTCACGGCCAACAAGTAAATTAAATTTCTGGTCAGTGCCGCCCAACTCTAAATCGCTTTTGAGGGCAACGGAGTCATAACCCTGCATCAGCGGGTATAAAAACTCATGTACGGAAATCGGCACTCCTGAACGGTAGCGCTTCGTAAAGTCATCGCGCTCGAGCATGCGTGCGACGGTATAGCGGGCTGCGAGTTGAATCATGCCGCGTGCACCCAGCGGATCGCACCATTCACTGTTGTAGCGCACTTCAGTTTTGCTGGGATCCAACACCAGACTAGCTTGCTTGTAATAGGTTTGGGCATTTTCCGCAATCGCTTCCGCCGTCAACGGGGGGCGAGTCGCATTTCGGCCGGAGGGGTCGCCAATCATGCTCGTAAAATCCCCAATCAAGAAAATTACGGTATGGCCTAAATCCTGCAATTGCCGTAGCTTATTCAGTACTACGGTATGCCCCAGATGAATATCGGGTGCCGTAGGATCTAAACCCAATTTAATTCGGAGCGGTGTCTTCGTAGCCTGACTGCGCGCCAACTTTTGAATCCAATCGGATTCGACCAAGAGCTCGTCACACCCCCGTTTGGTCACTTCCAAAGCCGCAAAAACGTCAGGGGTAAGTGGGTATTTGTGTTCTGGATTAGCCGCCATGGTGATTCTGTGTGCTGATTCGGTTAAATTAAGGTTTTCATTACTAAAATGCCATTGTCGCATTCCTCAGAATACAGCCCCAAGACTGCATGAATACACCCCCCTCCCTCTACATTGGCCTTATGTCGGGCACTAGCCTGGATGGGATTGATGCCGTGCTCGCCACCCTTGGCGACAAAGGCGAGACTACTTTACTGCACGCTGTTAGCAAACCCTTCTCACCAGAGCTTCGCGATAGGCTCTTAGCGCTCCAAAGTCCGGGTGACAATGAGATCCAGCGGGAAAATCATGCCGCTAATGCCCTTGCTATTGCTTACGCGCAAGCGGTTCATCAGCTCCTTACCGAAGCAAACTACACCCCCGCGGATATCAGCGCAATCGGTGCGCATGGGCAAACTATTCGCCATCAAGCAGGTTTAGAGCGGGAACTCGCTTACACCCACCAAACCCTTAATCCCGCCTTGCTGGCAGAGCTCACAGGCATTGATGTGATTGCTGATTTTCGTAGTCGCGATATGGCCGCCGGTGGTCATGGCGCTCCATTGGTACCGGCCTTTCATGCGCAGCAATTTGCTAACGATAAAACCGTTGCCGTTCTCAACCTCGGCGGCATAGCGAATCTCACCCTCTTGCCCCAAAACGGTATCGTGAGCGGATTTGATTGCGGTCCAGGAAATCTATTAATGGATGCGTGGATTGTAGAGCAACGCGGACTTGCGTTTGATCGCGATGGCGCATGGGCATCTCAAGGCAATGTGATTCAAGTCCTCCTGGATCGCATGCTAGCCGATCCATTTTTTTCCAAAACGCCGCCCAAAAGTACCGGTCGTGACGACTTTCATCTGGGGTGGCTTAAAGAGCAGATTGGCTCTGATCCGTTTAAGGCGGAAGATGTGCAGGCTACGATCTTGCGCCTAACTTGCGATTGCGCATTAAATGCATTACATCAATACGCACCCGAGACGCACACCTTGATTTTGTGTGGTGGCGGTGCGCGCAACACCACGCTCCTTAATGCATTTAAGGAAAAGGCCGATTCTCTCTTTAAGAATGGCTTAGCAATCGTCACTAGCGATGCGATGGGCATTGATCCACAGCTGGTGGAAGGCTTAGCCTTTGCTTGGCTTGCATGGGCGCACAAAACAAAACGGCCAGCAAATCTGCCGGCCGTGACGGGAGCAAAAGGACCTCGGATTCTAGGTGCCTGCTACCCCGCTTAAATGCAATGTCGTACTAAAAGTTACGCCGAGAAAGACGATCCGCAACCGCAGGTGGTAGTAGCGTTCGGGTTTTTAATTACAAACTGCGAACCATTAATGTCTTCTTTGTAATCAATCTCAGCGCCAACGAGGTATTGAAAGCTCATGGAGTCTACCAATAAGGTCACGCCGTTTTTATCGAACGTAGTGTCATCTTCATTGACCGCATCATCAAAGGTAAAACCGTATTGAAAGCCAGAACATCCGCCGCCTTGAACAAATACACGCAGCTTGAGTTCAGGATTGCCTTCCTCAGCAATGAGGTCGGCCACTTTCGCAGCAGCACTGTCTGTAAACACCAATGGAATGGGTGGCTCTGCAAGATCTTGTGTCTGGGTGTTAGCAACTTGTGTCATATCTGACTCCTAGTTCAAAAAACGATAATCTATTTTAGGCTTTAAATGTCCGGTGTGCTGTAAGGTCATTTAGACCGCTTACGGCGAAAGGGCAATTTGGGTTAAACCCAGGGTTTCAGGCAGGCCAAACATCAAATTCATGCACTGCACCCCTTGGCCAGAAGCGCCTTTAACCAAATTATCCTCCACTACCAAAATTACAAGCGTATCGCCATTGCCAGGCCGATGGATCGCTATGCGGAGTCCATTGCTGCCCCGCACTGACCTGGTTTCAGGATGACTACCTGGCGGCATCACATCCACAAAGGGCTCATCTTTATAAAACTGCTCATATACCGCCTGAAAGTCTACCCCCATACCCTCTTTGGTGATGCGGGCATATAAGGTGGAATGAATGCCCCGGATCATGGGTGTGAGGTGTGGCACAAAGGTCAAGCCAATCTCATCGGATCCCGCAATGGCCTTTAGGCCTTGGGTAATTTCCGGGGTGTGGCGATGACCCTTAACAGCATAGGCCTTGAAATTATCCCCCGCCTCCGCCATTAAAGTGCCCACCTCGGCTTTCCGACCCGCGCCCGATGTGCCCGATTTGGAATCGGAGATCAGGTGGGATCCATCCACCCAGCGTTTGCCACCAGTCGACTTTGGTGACAAGAGGGGCGCAAAACCCAACTGCACCGATGTGGGATAGCACCCTGCCAAACCCACAACCCGCGCCTTTTGGATGGCCGCACGATTGATTTCAGGAAGACCATAAACTGCCTCGGCCAGAATAGCGGGGCACGCGTGCGGCATGCCGTACCACTGCTCAAACTCGGTGGTATCTTTTAAACGAAAGTCAGCGGCCAAATCCAATATTTTCACACCGGCAGCCAGTAAGGATTCCGCTTGCGACATTGCTACTCCATGCGGCGTGGCGAAAAACACCGCATCGCACTGATCCAATTTTGCAGTATCGGGCGTAGAGAATGCTAAGTTAACGCGGCCACGCAAAGAGGGAAACATCTCCGCTACCGGCATACCCGCTTCGGTACGCGAGGTGATCGCCTGGATTTGCACTTCTGGGTGCTGCGCCAACAGGCGCAGTAATTCCACGCCGGTATAACCTGTTCCGCCGACAATGCCGACTTTAATCATGCCATTCTCCCTAATGCTGCTTTTTGAAGCCTAAATAATCTGTCTGTGATGCTGGTATTGTAAAAACAAAAAAGGCCGCTTGCGCGACCTTTTTTTGCAACAAAACGACTGAGGTAAAAAATTAACGCTTGCTGAACTGCTTGCGACGACGCGCGCCGTGCAGACCCACTTTTTTACGCTCTACTTCGCGTGCATCACGCGTCACGAGACCCGCCTTGGATAAGGTTGGCTTCAGGGTATTGTCATAGTCGATCAACGCGCGTGTCACACCGTGACGAACCGCACCTGCTTGACCAGTCTCGCCGCCGCCATGCACGTTTACCTTGATATCAAAGGTAGTGAGATGGCTGGTGAGTGCCAAAGGTTGGCGCGCAATCATGCGCGATGTTTCGCGTGCGAAATACGCATCAATCGGCTTACCGTTGACAGTGATTTCACCCTTGCCAGATTTAATAAATACACGGGCAACAGAGCTCTTGCGACGACCTGTACCGTAGTTCCAATTTCCGTAATTAATAGCCATTTGGTTTCCTTAAATCTCTAACGCTTTAGGCTGTTGAGCCGTATGCGGATGATTAGCGTCGCCATAGACTTTTAATTTCTTGATCATGGCATAGCCGAGTGGGCCTTTTGGCAACATACCTTTCACAGCCTTCTCGAGTGCGCGACCAGGAAAACGGTCTTGCATCTTATCGAAGTTGGTCGAGCTGATACCGCCAGGGTATCCGCTGTGACGGTAATAAATTTTGTTCAAGCCTTTGGTGCCGGTGACACGCAGCTTAGAAGAGTTAATAACGACAATAAAGTCGCCTGTATCAACGTGGGGGGTGAATTCAGGTTTGTGCTTGCCGCGTAAACGGTGTGCCACTTCACTGGCGACACGACCGAGGACTTTGTCCGTAGCGTCAATCACGTACCACTCACGCTTCACCTCATGGGATTTTGCGGAAAAGGTTTTCATGATTTTCTCAAATGGTTATAGTCAAAAAAATTACCTTCAACTTAATCATTCGCCCTTTGGCCCTGCTTATGCTTGCAGGCTCGCAGATTGATCAATTAAACTGACACAACAACTACCGCTGACTAGATCGGTAATTCAGTAAAGCCTTGAATTGTAACCCAAAAAAAACCCAGGACCAAGTCCTGGGTTGGAATCCACCTAAGTTTGGGTGGAGGAGACATTCGCAGACAAGTCAATCATTACTGTTACATAGCCGACTGTCAATATGGTTATTTTATTCGTAAGTATGTTGCAATGCAAGAAATTATTTTTCCCACTGTTTTCTCCCGGTATTTGCAAATTATGATTTTGCAAGTTGTTGATAATATTGTTTATTTATGAAGTAAGGATTCACTACTATGGAATGCAAGATCTCATGGCAAGGCGCTGGAACAATGGCCTTTACCGCCCAAACCGGTAGCGGCCACCAACTAAAGATGGACGGACCACCCGATGCGGGCGGCAAAAATTCTGCCCCAAGGCCCATGGAACTCATTCTGGCCGGCACCGGCGGATGCTCGGCATTTGATGTTGTTCTGATCCTACAGCGGGCACGCCAAGTGGTTAGCGCCTGTGATGTTGTCTTAACTGCAGAGCGCGCTGAAGTGGAGCCCAAAGTCTTTACCAAGATCAATCTGCATTTCACGGTAAAGGGGACCGATTTAGATCGTGGCAAAGTAGAGCGCGCTGTCAAACTGTCCCACGAAAAATACTGCTCCGCCACTACTATGCTCGCCAAAACCGCTGAAATCACCTACACAATTGATATTGTTGCCGACTAAGCCATGCTAAGAGTGAAGTGCAGAGTCAATCGATAAGCCGGATTCTGTCGCCCAAACTCGCGTTTGGGGGCAATCATTCCTCTAGGCCGACAGTTACCTGGCGGCTCAAGCTCCCTACCCGCAGACTCAGCGGGCCGCCTCATCGTCTGCTTACTTGGGATTGCTCCGGGTGGAGGTTACCGCGTTTCACCGTAACTGAATACGCTCGTCTCTGTGGCCCTATTCCGCACGTCGCCGTGGATGGCTGTTAGCCAACACCCTGCCCTATGGAGTCCGGACTTTCCTCCCCCTTCTTACGAAAGCGGCGATTGCCTAATTGACTCTGCGCGGACAGTCTAACCGAGACTGACGGCATCTGCTGATAAATTACTCCGCCAAAGACCACGCAATCGTTTCACCAGCGCGTAGCGGCACCACCACAGTCTCTGCAAGCGGTAATTCATGCGGCACTTTTTCCGGCACTTTATGCAAGGTAATGGTCTTCGTATTGCGCGGCATTCCATAAAAATCAGGGCCATAAAAACTCGCAAATGCCTCTAGGCGGTGTAGTTGATTTGCCGCCTCAAATACTTCCGCATATAAACCCAATGCATTAAAGGCGGTATAGCAACCCGCGCAACCACACCCATTTTCTTTTAATCCTTTTGCATGGGGCGCGCTATCCGTCCCCAAAAAGAATCGGGGGTTTCCGCTGGTGGCAGCCTCGACAAGCGCAAGGCGATGCTCCTCCCGTTTGAGCACGGGCAAACAATAGTGATGCGGCCGAATACCGCCAGCAAAAATCGCATTGCGATTTAATAGCAAATGCTGCGGCGTGATCGTGGCGGCTAAGGTATTTTTATTCTTCGTATCAGCATCACGAACATAGTGCGCAGCCTGACGCGTTGTAATATGCTCGAACACGATTTTGAGCTCAGGAAAATCGCGGCGCAGTGGCTCTAAAATCGTATCGATAAACACTGCCTCTCGATCGAATACATCAATGTCTGCGTGCGTTACCTCACCATGCATTAATAGCGGAACGCCTTCCTTTTGCATCACCTCCAAAGTGGCATAGCAGTACTTTAAATCAGTCACACCTGCATCACTATTGGTGGTAGCTCCAGCAGGGTAGAGCTTAAAACCGGCAATCCCAGCAGCTCGCGCTTTACGCACCTCGTCAGCGGGAGTATTGTCGGTCAGATACAAGGTCATGAGCGGGGTAAAGTCCGAGATGCTACTAGCTTGCAGTTGCGCCTCGATTCGACTTCGGTAGGCGCTCGCTAAGGCAACAGTCGTAACCGGTGGACGCAGATTCGGCATGATGATCGCACGCGCAAATTGCTTGGCGGTATGCGGTAACACATCCCTTAAAACATCGCCATCGCGAATATGCAAATGCCAATCGTCGGGCTGAGTTAATGTAAGGCTAGTTACCGCTGTCATCATTTCGCTCCAGAATCGGCAGGCAACAAGATAATCCGAAAATCATTGACATTAGTCAGCGTGGGGCCCGTTTCAACCAATGCGCCTAGCTCGGAAAAAAATCCATAACAATCATGCGCCGCTAGGTAAAGACCAGCTCGCATATCTTGCTCTCGCGCTTGCTGACGCGTTTTAGATGTAAACCAAGCACCTGCATTTTTTTCACTGCCATCAATCCCATCGGTGTCGGCAGCCAAAGCCGCAATCTGCGGTAAATCGTTGGTTGCCGCAAAAAGAGAAAGTAAGAACTCGCTGCAACGACCGCCGCGACCCTTCACCCCGGCCGGTAAGGTGACCGTGCATTCGCCACCGGAAATCAGTGCGATCGGCAATGCGCCCCATTGGTGATGCGTTATAGCCTCTCGTGCTAAGCCGGCATGCACTAATGCAACATCTTTTGCTTCGCCTGTAATAGTGTCCCCCAAAATGATTGGGGTGTAACCAAAATCACGGACGCATTTGGCAGCCGACTCTAAACTTCGGTGGGCTGTCGCAATCACATGATTGCGAACCGGCTGGTTTACTAAATCAGCATCCTTGAGTGTTTCAGGAATGGCCCCTTGCAGACCCTTCTCCAAATGATGCAACACACTGGCGGGAATCTGATCTGAGCCCAAACGGTATTTGGTCAAAATATCGCGCGCGTTCTCGTAAGTTGAGTAATCTGCCGCACAAGGACCACTGGCAATATCAGCCGGCAAGTCGCCCGTCACATCGGAAATCAATAGCGCCTCAACTTGCGCCCCCCTCGCGAGCGCAGCCCGAGCAAGGTTGCCGCCTAAAATCGCCGACAGGTGCTTACGCACAATATTCATTTCTTCAATTGGGGCGCCGCTACGCAATAAGGCCTCGGTTGTTTGGCGCATATCGTCAATCGAAATACCGGCTTGCGGCAGGGTCAGCAAACTGGATCCGCCGCCCGATACCAATGCAATCAAAATGTCACCGGGATTCATTTGATTGACAAGACGCATCATCTCGATTGCGCCATTCATACCAGCTTGGTCTGGCACAGGGTGCCCCGCCTCGACAATCGCGATATGGTTTGTGGGCGAAGCATGGCCGTAGCGCGTCAGCACAATGCCCTCTAATTTCGCATCAGGCCAATGCTTTGTTGCATAGGACTCTAAAGCGCTTGCCATTGCAGCACTGGCCTTTCCTGCACCCACCACCAAACAGCGGCCTTTAGGCTCAGAACCTTTAGGAAAAATCCGGGCGAGGTATTCCGGAACAATGTGTTTTGGGTCTGCTACCACTAAAGCGGCTTGAAACGCTTTTTGCAGTATCTCATTTGAATCGATCATTATTGAGCTCATTTCGAAAATCTAATCCAGCGTGGCCCGTTCCTGCATTTGCCACATTTCAGTGTACCTACCATGCGCCTCTAACAATTCCGAATGGGTGCCACGCTCGATGATTTGCCCGTTTTCCATTACTAAAATCTGATCCGCATGCGTAATAGTAGAGAGTCGGTGCGCAATAATCAAGGTAGTCCGATTGCGCGCCAAATTAAATAATTCTTCCTGTATTGCCCGCTCCGTTTTAGAGTCCAAGGCGGAAGTGGCTTCATCAAAAATCAACATAGCCGGTTTTTTGAGCAGTGTCCGCGCAATTGCTACCCGCTGCTTCTCGCCGCCCGATAATTTCAAGCCACGCTCGCCCACCTGAGTGTTATAGCCATCTGGCAAGCGCTGAATAAACCCATCAATTTGTGCAGCACGAGCTGCTTCCTGGACTTCTTCCATGGATGCGCCCGGCTTGCCATAGGCAATGTTATATCCAATCGTGTCATTAAATAGCACGGTATCTTGCGGAACAATACCAATAGCCCTACGCAAACTGCTTTGCTGGACAGCGTCAATATTCTGCCCATCCATCTCAATTCGGCCCGCCTGAATATCATAAAAACGAAACAACAAACGCGCCAAGGTACTTTTTCCAGCCCCGCTCTGCCCAACAACAGCTGTAATGGTTCCAGCAGGAATCGTGAACGTAATATCGCGCAAAATTGCGCGTTTTTTTTCATAATGAAAAGAGACATGCTCAAAACGCACTTCGGGGCCAGTTTCATAATGACTGATATGAAGCGGTGGCGCATTTGGCTTATCGGCCACTTCACGATCAGTGCCTAATAAGGTAAACATCCGATCCATATCGGTAATCGCCTGTTTAATTTCGCGGTAAATCACCCCTAAGAAATTTAAAGGAATATAGAGCTGAATCATGAGGGTGTTTACTAGCACTAAATCACCCAAAGTCATAGTGCCATTACTTACACCAATCGTAGCTCGCCACAAAATCAATACCAAACCGATCGCAATAATGATCTGCTGACCTAAATTGAGAACGGCCAAGGATTTTTGAGACTGAATCGCAGCAGCTTGATAGCGGACTAAATTTTCATCGTATCGGCGCGATTCAAACTCTTCGTTGCCAAAGTACTTTACTGTTTCAAAATTCAGCAAAGAATCAATCGCCTTTTGGTTCGCTCGTGAATCCATGTCATTCATGGTTCTTCTAAAATGCGTGCGCCACTCTGTAACGACTACCGTGAAAATAATATATAAAACGAGGGCAACAAAGGTAATAACGGCAAACCAAATATCGTATGCGTAGGCTAAGTAACCCAGCACCAAACAGAACTCAATCAGCGTTGGCAAAATACTATAAAGCGAATAGGAGATCAGGGACTGAATGCCGCGTGTTCCCCGCTCAATGTCGCGACTTACCCCGCCGGTTTGACGTGCCAAGTGAAAGCTCAGAGCCAGAGAATGCAGGTGGTTAAATACTTGGAGCGCCACCTTACGAACCGCATTTTGCGTGACGCGCGCAAAGAGCGCTTCGCGCAATTCATTAAACAAGGAGGCGGAAACCCGCAAAGCACCGTACGCCAAAATCAAACCGACTGGAACCAAAACTAAGGCTTGTGTTGCGTCAACCTTCGTATTGAGTGTATCTATTAAATCCTTTAATAGAATTGGAATGCCCAAATTGGCAAACTTAGCCGCAATTAAACACGATAGCGCCAATAACACCCGAACCTTATGTTCGAGTAAATAAGGCAATAAATCACGTACGACTCTCCAATCGCCTCGTACAAGGCCTGCTGGCTTATCAGCGCCGGGAGCGGCATGCGCTCCGTGATGGTGGGATGTCGGTCTCATTGCCTTATCTTAGTGATTAACGCATTCATACGCTGAGGTTTAATCCATATAAGCGCAAGATAGCTTCGCGGTTACTTTCTGAAAAGCAACGTTTTGCCGCTTCGCCCGCCGGCAACCAAGCGTACGCAACATGCTCCCGCGGCGCCAAACGAACAGGGGTATTCTTAGGCACCAGCAGTGAGAACCAGTGCTCACGATTGATAGTTACGCCCGGTGGGTAGCGGTGCCGCCAACCGGGGAATATCACATAATCAACCTGATGCTGCATGTCCTGCAGCGCATCGGCAGGCAGGGTGTTCACGTCGATTCCGGTCTCCTCCGAGACCTCCCGAATCGCCGCCTCTCGAGTGGGTTCGTCGACAAAATCCAGACTGCCGGTAACCGACTGCCAAAAGCCAGAACGATCCGCCCGCTCAATTAGCAAGACCTCCCCATCAGCATTGTGTATTACCACCAATACAGAAATCGGAATTTTCAAGGGAGGTCGTCTATCCTACTGTGCTGCGGGATTGGCTTGACGCAATCGGATGTGCAACTCGCGTAATTGACGCTCATCTACTGGGCTAGGAGCCTGAGTCAATAAGCATTGTGCGCGTTGCGTTTTAGGGAAGGCAATCACATCGCGTATCGATTCCGATCCAGTCATCATGGTTACGATGCGGTCTAGACCAAAAGCGATTCCTCCATGCGGGGGCGCACCATACTGCAAAGCGTCTAATAAAAAGCCGAACTTGGCCTCTGCCTCTTCTGGTCCAATTTTTAAGGCGCGGAATACTTGGCTTTGAACCGCCTCTTGGTGAATACGAACCGAACCGCCACCAATCTCGCTACCGTTCAGAACCATATCGTAGGCTTTTGCTAAGCACTTGCCTGGATCGGTTTCGAGGTACTGCAGATGCTCATCTTTGGGGCTAGTAAAGGGATGATGACACGCAACCCAGCGCGCTTCGCCTTCGTCATAATCAAACATCGGGAAATCAACAACCCACAACGGTTTCCAAGCATCGGTGAATAGGCCATGCGCCTTACCCCAAGTCGATAGGCCGATGCGCAAGCGTAAATTACCCATCGCGTCATTGACGACTTTTACTTTATCGGCGCCAAAGAAAATGATATCGCCATCTTGCGCGTTGGTCCGCGTCAAAATGCCATCGATGGCTGCGTCATGCAAGTTTTTCACAATGGGAGACTGCAGACCATTGCGACCTTCGTTACGGGAGTTGACCTTAATCCACGCTAGACCCTTAGCGCCATAAATGGCAACAAACTGGGTATAGTCATCAATCTCGCTACGACTAATCTCAGCTCCGCCTGGAATGCGCAACGCGACAACGCGGCCATCTGCTTGATTTGCCGGACCAGAAAAGACCTTGAAATCGACATCCTTCATCAAATCCGTCAGCTCCGTGAATTCCAAGTTGACTCGCAGATCGGGTTTGTCCGAACCAAAACGCGCCATCCCTTCGGAATACGGCATTACCGGGAATGGATTGGGCAGCTCCACATTCATTACTGTCTTAAAAATATGGCGGGCCATGTTCTCAAATAAATCACGAATCTCAAGCTCATTTAAAAATGAGGTTTCACAATCTATTTGTGTGAATTCAGGCTGACGATCAGCGCGCAGATCTTCATCGCGGAAGCATTTGGTTATTTGGTAATACCGCTCAAAACCAGCCACCATTAAGAGTTGCTTAAATAGTTGGGGTGACTGAGGTAAGGCGAAAAACTGGCCGTCATGCACTCGCGATGGCACCAAATAATCGCGCGCGCCCTCAGGCGTGCTTTTAGTCAACATAGGCGTTTCAATATCGATAAAGCCGGCTGCATCGAGATAGCGACGCGTTTCCATGGCTACGTTGTAACGCAGACGCAAATTCTTTTGCATTTGTGGGCGACGTAAATCCAAAACGCGATGCGTTAGACGCGTTGTTTCCGATAAATTTTCATCGTCAAGCTGGAATGGTGGCGTAATCGATGCATTCAGAATGACCAATTCATGGCACAAAATTTCGACCTTACCGCTGACTAAATCCGCATTTTCAGTACCCGCAGGACGCGCGCGAACCAGACCTTTAATCTGAATACAAAATTCATTACGAACCTGTTCCGCCAAAGCAAACATCGCTGCGCGATCTGGATCGCAAACAACTTGCACAAAACCTTCGCGATCCCGTAGGTCGATAAAAATAACGCCACCATGGTCGCGGCGACGATTGACCCAACCTGCAAGGGTGACTTCTTTTCCAATAAGGGATTCGGTTACCTGACCGCAGGCATGGCTTCGCATCGACATAAAATTTCCTATCAATCTGTATTTTTGGGTAATGAAGGTGATGGGACTCTCGCATTCGGCGGTACTGAGCCCATTGAAACAATATGCTTTAGCGCTTCTTCCACACTCATGTCCAGTTCAATCACGCTAGATCGTGGCACGATCATGAAAAAGCCCGAAGTAGGATTAGGTGTTGTAGGCAAAAACACGTTGACGTAGTCCTCGCCCACCTTGGAACTAATTTCTGCCGCTGGCGTTCCGGTCTGAAAGGCAATCGCCCACGAGTTCTGGTGAGGGTAGCGTATGAGTAAGGCCTTCCGAAAAGCCTGTCCGCTTCCCGAAAATAAGGTCGACGAGACCTGTTTGACACTGGAATAAATGGAACGCACCACAGGGATGCGATTTACTTGCTTATCCCAGACACGGACCCACCATTGACCGGCAAAGCTAATCGCCATCACACCAGTAACGATAATGACCCCAACCACAATCAAAACGCCAATTGCGGGGATTTCGCGGAAATGCTGCAAATCCGGCGCAAATTGCACCGGAAACACCGTGATGATGGCCTGCATCACTGAACCAAAGATGCTGTCCAGCAAGCCAAGGCCCCAAGAAATCACCCAAACAGTGATTGCTACTGGAGCCCAAACCAGGATGCCTGCGATAAAGTATTTTTTCATAATTGTTAGCCTAACCGCCCATTTTAACGGTTAGCGAGCCCTTAGGTAGCCGTCCTCAGTAAATACCGAGGGAAATCAGCAAGGCGCCGGCTAAAAAGCCGCCCACGAAGAGCAGAGCACCTGTTATCAGGCGGCGTGTTTGGCGCTCTTCCCGCAAAAGGGTTTTGAGCAGCTCCAACTCAGCACTTTGCTCCGTTTTATTGTTCTGAGCCAAGTTTTCGGCTATCAAGCGGGGTAAGGTTGGCAAAATTTTGGCCCAATTGGGGGCCTCTGTCTTGAGCCCCTCGACTAAACCTCGCCACCCCAGCTGCTGACTGACCCACTTTTCTAAAATCGGCTTGGCGGTTTTCCATAAATCCAAGTCCGGATCCAGCTGCCGTGCCAGCCCCTCTACATTCAGGAGTGTTTTTTGGAGTAAGGTCAGTTGCGGTTGAATTTCCACCTTGAAACGCCGCGATGTCTGAAAAAGTCGCATCAACACAATGCCCAAGGAGATTTCCTTTAGGGGCCGATCAAAATACGGCTCACAGACAGAGCGAACCGCACCCTCTAATTCCTCAACCCGGGTATTGGCCGGCACCCAGCCAGATTCAATATGCAGCTCTGCGACGCGCCGGTAATTGCGATTAAAAAACGCCAAGAAGTTTTGCGCCAAGTAATTTTTATCGGACTCGCTCAGCGCTCCAACGATTCCAAAATCCAAGGAAATAAATCGACCAAATCGCTCCGGCTCTAAGCTGATTAAGATGTTTCCAGGATGCATGTCGGCATGGAAAAAGCCATACTGAAAGACTTGAGTAAAGAAAATTTCCACACCGTCTGCTGCCAGTTTTTTGAAGTCCACTCCGGCGGCGCGCAGTTCATCGGTGCGACCGATGGAAATCCCATTCATGCGCTCCATAACGATTACGTTGGTATGACAAAGATCCCAATACATTTCTGGAATCATCAACTTATCGGAGTCGATAAAATAACGACGTAACTGACTTGCATTCGCTGCTTCGCGCATTAAATCGAGCTCATCGTGTAAATAAATATCGAATTCAGCTACGACTTCACGTGGCTTTAGGCGTCTGCCATCGGCGGATACCCTCTCGACAATTTTGGCTAAGTCGTGCATCAAAGCCAAATCATCTTCAATCACCGGCAAGATGCCAGGGCGCAATACCTTAACCGCTACTAAACGGCCTGCCCACTCGGGCCTTTGTGGTGTAGCGCGTAAGGCGCCAAAATGGACCTGCGCCACAGATGCGCTTGCAACTGGGGTTGGATCGAACTCGATAAACACTTCCTCGATCGTTCGGCCCATCGCCGCCTCGATTAATGCGCGGGACTCTTCATTGGAAAAGGGCGGCACTTGATCTTGCAATTTCGCGAGCTCATCTGAAATATCGTCTGGCAATAAATCGCGGCGTGTTGAGAGTACTTGACCAAACTTCACAAAAATGGGACCCAAAGCCTCCAGCGTTAATCGAATACGCACTCCACGCGGCAAAGAATTCGGAGAAGCAAAACAGATAATGGATAAGAGCATGCGCCTGATGCCAGGCTTGACGTTATCGCGCAGCAAAGACAGCAAGCCAAAACGCCATGCGGTGAAAAAGATGAAGCAAAGACGTGCGAAACGAGCCATGCTTATGTACCCCTCTGCTGTAACAGAGCAATGCGCTTATCTAAACGCTCCACGGCATCGCGTAATTCCAACAATTGATTTTTGTGGATTAAAAAATCGCGCTGATTCAATAAAATCTTCTTTTCTTCGCTGAGGTACTCGACTGCATTTTCAACCAAATCCTGAGCGGCCGCCTTTCCAGCATGGGCTAATTTTTTTCCTTGGGCTACCGCGAAGTGGGCTGGAGCATCACCGATCAATTTAGACAAATCTTCTTCATACTCCCAGCGGAGCTGGCCGGCCAATCGACCGAGAAGCTGCGCTAAATCCGCATCACCCGCAATCGTGACGGATTTGAATGCGTTTTCTCGCAGGGGTCCGCTACTGGTAAGCAAAGTAGACAGTGCCTTTGCAGAAATCGTTAATGTCAAAGCCACTCGATGCTCAATTCCAGAATCAGACTCTTTGACGCCCTGATGCGCCTCTAAGTGGCCGGCATCAGTAATGCCAAATGCAAATTGACCGAGTGGCATTTCCAGTGAAATGACTTTACCGGCATGTTTTGCTAATTCGGCTAAAGCCCATGGCTCACTAGCCAGCACGTGGTTGATGCCATGGCTGATTACGGCGCTACTGATCGGTCTTGCGGTTACGGCGTTCATGGGTGTAAAAAACCCGCACAAGTGCGGGTTTTTCCGTGGGGAAAGCCTAAGCTTAAACCAACTGCTGAATCCCGGCTAGAACCCAACCACCAGAACCGTGGGTTGGCTTGCTTAAATTCCAGATTTCAGTAAATGGCGTAGCGGGAGCGCCTACTTGTTCACGAATCATGCCAGTAAATTCGATGCTAGCCAAATAGCTGTCTTGCCCCGTTTCAACACCTAAGAGTTCAGCGTTCAAGGTAACCACATCCGTCTGGTTTGCACTATCCGCTCGCGCATTGAGGTCTTGAGTCAGGGTGTTAAACATTTCTGGGGTAGCAAATTCCCGTAAGGAATCCAAATCACCGTCGTCCCATGCTTTTTGCAACTTCACAAAATAATGCTTTGCATTATCTAAAAACGCGTATTCATCAAAGCCGGGGGGCAGAGCCTTCTCAGCCACTGGTGCGGATGCTGCAACGCCGCCAAAGGCAGTTGCGGCAGGAGTATAGGCCGGCTCTTGACGTGCGCTCTGATCCAGGTGGGTACGTTGCATGCCGTTACCTGCAGCTGAAGGGTTAGCGCGCCCAGCACCGGACAGGGAAGGCATAAAACGCTTGAGAATAAACATCAAAATCAAGCCGGCGGCCAAGGCCATTAAAAGACCTGTAAACAGGGAGGCAGCAGCCTCACCTAAGCCAAAATGGGATAACAAATAAGCGATGCCTAAGCCGGCCGCCAAACCACCAAGCATGCCGCCAAAGCCAGAACGCTTCGGAGCAGCCGCTGCAGGGCTGGCCGCAGGTGCAGCGGACTGAGCTTGCTGAGCCGGTTTTTGCACCGGGGCTGGCTGAGCCTGTTTTTGCACTGGCGCGGTGCGACCAAAACTCTTTCCACCACCCATCCGCTTGGCATCAACGTATCCAATCGATGAGAATGTCAATGCCACCGTTAGAACTACTGCCTTAATTACATTTTTATTCATTTTTTTATGTCTCCACTAATGCCAAACTACAAAAGTAATACCTAGTATTTAATACCAATATGCAGGGCAACGATACCCCCAGTTAATCTATGGGTATCCACCTCGTCAAAACCGACCTCTAACATCATCTTTTCCAAGCTTGGCGCATCCGGATGCATCCGGATGGATTCCGCTAAATACCGATAACTTTCGGCATCTTGGGCGATTTTCTCCCCCAGCCATGGCAAAACCCGAAATGAATACACATCATAAATGGGCTGCAGAAAAGCGTCTGGCTTTGAGAACTCCAACACCAATACGCGGCCGCCGGGTTTAATGACCCGTAACATCTCAGCAAGCGCCCGCTCTTTATGGGTCATATTGCGCAGTCCGAAGGCTACGGTAACCACATCAAAGTAGTTTGCAGCAAACGGTATCGATTCAGCATCAAACTGCACGCAGGGCAAGGCTATACCCCGGTCCATCAAGCGATCACGCCCCACCCCCAGCATAGAGGCATTAATGTCGCTAAGCCAAACTTCCGCCTCGGGATGGCGCCCCCACTCTGCAGCCTTAGCAAATGCGGCCGCGAGATCACCAGTACCTCCAGCAATATCCAGAATTTTTTGGCCCGGGCGAACCTGCGCCTTAGCAATAGTGAGTTTTTTCCATATCCGATGCAAGCCAAATGACATTAGGTCATTCATGACATCGTATTTATTGGCTACCGAGTGAAAGACATCGGCTACTTTGCCGGCCTTTTCTGCTTCGTCAACCGTTTGATAACCAAAATGGGTCTTATTCATATTGCTCGAATCGCTAAGTAAATCAATGGCCGCAGGAGTGGCCGGGTTGAGCGGTAACCATGGGCGTGTCACGACTAGCGCCTGCCTGTTTGAGTTTATCTAAGTAGTCGTTCCACAGGGCATCTTGGTTTTCACATAAAAAGTACAGGTACTCCCATGAAAACAAACCCGAATCATGCCCGTCCGAAAAGCTTGGGCGGATAGCGTAATGCCCTACCGGCTCAAGCTCTTGAATCCCTACATCACGCTTACCTGTCTGCAGGGTTTCTTGCCCAGGCCCATGGCCACGCACCTCCGCCGATGGCGAGAGCACGCGCAGAAACTCGAATGGCAATCGATAGGATGCGCCATTTTCATAGCTTAGCTCCAATACCTTGGACTGTTGATGCATTACGACATTTGTTGGAATCATTAAACCAATACCCTCTCAATACCACCTTGATTTGCACGCGCTACATACTCTTGCATCCAATTGTCACCCAAGATGCGCTGAGCCATTTCAACCACGATGTAATCGGCAGTCGTTCCGCTATCAGCATCAAAGCGCGACAAACCCTGCAAACAGGATGGGCAACTGGTCAAGACCTTCACATCGCCCGTGAAATCCGTTTTAAGGATCTCGGCCCCCTTTTCCATCTCAATTTGCTTACGAAACCGAATTTGCGTTGAAATATCCGGCCGCGTCACGGCTAAGGTACCAGACTCACCACAGCAACGTTCATTTTTGAGAATCGCTTGTTTGTCTTCCGTTTGAATCAGCTCATTCACCGTCTTTAGTGGGTCTTGCAATTTCATGGGCGAATGGCACGGGTCGTGATACATATAACGAACGCCTTTCACGCCTTCCAACTTAACACCCTTCTCAAGCAAGTACTCATGGATGTCAATGATGCGGCAGCCCGGAAATATCTGCTCAAACTGGTAACCCGCCAGTTGGTCGTAGCACGTACCGCAGGAAACGACGACGGTTTTGATATCCAAATAATTTAAGGTATTAGCAACGCGATGAAATAAGACGCGATTGTCTGTAATCATCTTTTCTGCTTTATCAAAATCCCCATTACCTCGCTGCGGATAACCGCAGCATAAATACCCTGGTGGCAATACGGTTTGCACGCCCACATTCCACAGCATGGCTTGCGTTGCAAGACCCACCTGAGAAAACAAACGTTCTGAGCCGCATCCGGGAAAGTAAAAGACTGCTTCGGTATCCGCCGTAGTCGATTTTGGATCTCGAATAATGGGTACGTAATTGGCATCTTCAATATCCAATAAGGCCCGCGCCGTTTTCTTTGGCAAATTGCCTGGCATCTTCTTATTAATAAAGAATATAGCCTGCTCTTTAATAGGCGGCCTACCTACTGTTGCAGGCGGCTTCGCCGTTTGTTTCTTAGCAAATTTACGAAGCAAATTATTGCCAAGACGCTGCGCTTGATAGCCCCACTCAATGACGACCTTACGGGTTAAACGAATCGTATCGGGATTGCTTGCATTCAAAAAGAACATGGATGCCGCAGTACCGATATTAAAACGCTGCTGACCCATCTTGCGCAGCAGATTGCGCATATTCATCGTTACGTCACCGAAGTCAATCTTGACTGGACATGGCGTGGCGCACTTATGGCATACCGTGCAATGTGCTGCGACATCATCAAACATTTCCCAATGCCGAATCGAAATGCCACGGCGGGTTTGCTCTTCATATAAAAATGCTTCAATTAATAAAGAGGTTCCTAAAATCTTATCGCGCGGGCTATACATCAAATTAGCGCGAGGCACATGGGTAGCGCAGACGGGTTTGCATTTACCGCAACGCAAACAGTCTTTTACGCTATCCGCAATTGCGCCAATATCGCTTTGTTGCATGATTAAAGACTCATGCCCCATCAAGCCAAAACTGGGGGTATAGGCCATGCTCAAATCAGCGTTTGGCATGAGCTTGCCTTTGTTGAATCTGCCTTCCGGGTCAACCTGGTGTTTATATGCCCTAAAGTCTTTTAGCTCCTCATCGCTGAGGTATTCCAGTTTTGTAATACCAATACCGTGCTCACCCGAGATAACGCCATCGAGTGATCGCGCTAAAGCCATGATCTGATCTACCGAGCGATGCGCGTCTTGCAACATGCCGTAGTCGTCGGAGTTCACCGGAATATTGGTATGGACATTGCCGTCACCCGCATGCATATGCAAAGCAACGAAGACGCGCTTACGTAAGATAGTTTGGTGGATTTTTTCCAGTTCTGCCAAAATTTGCTCAAACGCAATGCCGCCAAAGATAATCCGCAGCTCGGCACGAACATCCGCCTTCCATGAAGCGCGCAATGTGTAATTTTGCAGTTCTGGAAAATGCCGGTCCAGATCGCGCAACCAACCAGCCCAGCGGGTGCGAACCTGCTGAATTAACTTTAGCGCTTCATCAACACGGTCACCCAAAATTTCTGCCGGCGAAATATCATCGTCCTCATCCGCCTTGCCCAATGGCAAATTCCCCCGCCGTAAAAATGCTTCCAGGGCATCCATCAGTTGCAATTTATTTTTTAAGGAGAGTTCGATATTGATCCGCTCGATACCATCGGTGTATTCACCCATCCGCTCCAGCGGGATGACGACGTCTTCGTTGATCTTGAAGGCATTCGTATGGCGCGCGATCGCTGCGGTACGCGCCCGGTCTAACCAAAATTTCTTACGCGCCTCAGGGCTCACCGCCACAAAACCCTCACCTACACGCAAGTTTGCCATCCGTACCACTTCGCTAGTGGCGACAGCGACTGCGGCCTCATCGTCGCCAGCAATATCGCCAATTAACACCATCTTAGGCAAGGTATTGCGTTTGGATTTGGTGGAGTAACCCACGGCTTTTAAGTAGCGATCATCCAAATGCTCAAGGCCGGCCAAGATCGGGCCGCCCTCACGACTTAAACCATCCAGGTAGGCTTTAATTTCAACAATACTAGGGATAGCTTCCCGCGCTTGACCAAAAAACTCCAAACACACCGTACGCATGTACTGCGGCATACGATGCAAGATCCATGTGGCGCTGGTAATCAAACCATCGCAACCTTCTTTTTGTACGCCAGGCAAGCCCGATAAAAATTTATCGGTTACGTCTTTACCTAGTCCCGCCTTGCGAAAGCGACGGCCTTCAATCTCCAAGGTTTGACGTCGCAATACTTTTTCTCCGGGCTGATGTAAGCCATCGGACCAGACTAAATCGAATCGCGCAGAGTCTACTTCATGAATCTTGCCTAGGTTGTGATTCACGCGAATCACATCAAGCCAATTCCCTTCTGGGTCGACCATGCGCCAGCTGGCTAAATTGTCTAAGGCAGTGCCCCATAGCACGGCTTTTTTACCGCCCGCGTTCATTGCCACGTTACCACCAATGCAACTGGCATCGGCTGAAGTGGGGTCTACCGCAAACACTAAACCCACACGCTCTGCAGCCTCGGCAACCCGGCGCGTTACTACGCCCGCGCCCGTAAAAATAGTGGGGACTAACTCAGTGAGGCCGGGTAAAGGCGCTTTGATTACGGGATCAATTTGCTCTAGCTTTTCTGTATTAATTACTGCCGACATGGCAACAAGCGGAATCGCTCCACCTGTATAGCCAGTGCCACCCCCACGCGGGATGATGGTCAAACCCAATTCGATACAGGCCTTAACCAAGCCAGGAATTTCCGATTCCGCATCCGGCTTGAGAACCACAAAAGGATATTCAACGCGCCAATCGGTTGCATCCGTTACATGAGATACGCGGGACAAACCATCAAACGCCACGTTGTCTGCCGCGGTGTGGCGACCTAATACTTTACGAGCGCGCTTACGCAGCTGCTCAACCTGCGTAAAGTCGGTTTCAAAACGCTCTACCGCTGCCCTAGCAGCCTTAATCAGAATTTCCACCTGGTCAGCGGAATCGGTGGTCATGCGTTTTTCCACCTCGCCCAGACGATGCCAAAGAGCGTCGATCAGCATCTTGCGACGCTTTGCGTTATCCAGTAAATCGTCCTGGAGGTAGGGGTTGCGTTGGACCACCCAAATATCGCCCAAGACCTCAAATAGCATGCGAGCTGAACGCCCTGTGCGACGCACTCCGCGCAAGGAATCCAACACGCGCCATGATTCTTCGCCCAAGAGGCGAATCACGATCTCGCGATCAGAAAATGAGGTGTAGTTGTATGGAATCTCGCGTAAACGGGGTTCCCCAGCCTCAGCACTGATGAATTGGTTTAATCCTAAGGGGGCGTTCATGTAGTGGGAATCGTTAAATAGGCATTTTAATGGAGTAATCCGATACTGACAGGAATTCCCTAAATCGGCTGACAGGATCCATAAAACCTTGCAAAACTAAGGGCTTAGAGCTCATCCGTGGTACGCTCATCGAATGGCAATGAACTATTTAAAGAAAATATTAACAGCACGTGTCTATGATGTCGCGCGTGAGACCGAATTAGAGCTAGCGCCCGTATTAACCCAGCGCCTAGGTAACCAGGTTTTGCTCAAAAGGGAGGATAACCAGCCGGTTTTTTCCTTCAAATTGCGCGGCGCCTATAACAAAATGGCGCAACTGAGCCCTGCCGCCCTAAAACGGGGGGTAATCGCAGCC
>JAUYRJ010000022.1 GCA_030696845.1 Polynucleobacter sp. | reverse complement strand
GATTGCGATGTTCTTTGGCGAGCGTAAGCCGGGCCGACCTGAGCGTGACGCGTGGCGTGAATTGATTCAGGAATTAATCATCACGTCTTCCGTTGCGGGGGTTTAAGATGAACTTATCACGCCGCCATATAGTGAAGCGCTCCCTAGCAGCAGGGGGCTTGATGGTTCTTGGTCTGGATGCGCTCGGTCAAAGTAAGTCTGCAGCACCCCGAGGTGCGATGCGCTTAGTGAGTATTGGCGGTGCCCTGACGGAAATAATTTATGCGCTCCATGCTGATGCCGAATTGGTTGGAGTAGACACCACATCCATTTATCCGCTATCAGCTACCCAGTTGCCCAGCGTCGGGTACGCCCGCAGCTTATCTTCCGAAGGCATCCTGGCCCTTCGCCCTACCCAATTGATCGGCACGGAGGAAGCGGGGCCACCCATGGTTTTAAAGCAGATTGCCGATACCGGTATTCCCATGACCATCCTGCCATCCCAATATCGGTTTGAGGGTGTGATTGAGCGGGTGAAAAAAATAGGGGAGTTGATTCGTAAGCCGGATGCCGCAAAAGGACTGATTCATCAACTGAATATGCAGTGGCATCAAACTCAAGATCAGGTTGCCAGCAGTAGGGTCAAAAACCATCGCGTGCTGTTCATCTTGTCGCAAAACCCAAGTCAAGTGATGGTTGGTGGTGAGAAAACCAGTGCAGATGCCGTTATTGCCTATGCCGGTGCGCGCAATGCCATTTCGGGTTTCAGTGGCTTTAAGCCCCTCACGCCGGAAGCGGTGATTGCCGCCAACCCCGATGTTATTTTAATGACCGACCAAGGCATGAAAGCCGTTGGGGGTATTGGGGGAGTGCTACGCTTTCCGGGAATAGATCAAACCCGAGCGGGCAAGCAAAGGAAGATTATTGCTTTAGAGGCGATGTATCTATTGGGCTTTGGGCCGCGTATGCCTCATTCAGTTGCGGATTTACATGCTCGCTTACAGCAGACAATGTCCTAATGCAATGCCTTACTTAATGCGCTCCATTGTCACTGCCATCTGGATAAATAAATCGGTTGCCGGCTTACTTAGTTTTTTTGTTTTGATCGCTATCGTTCTACTTGTTTCTCAATTGGGCGCAGTCCAGATTGGCTTCAATGATTGGATCTGGATCATCCAGCCCAATGGGGATGTGCAGCCTCCTGGCAGCTATGTGTTGTGGCAATTGCGCCTTCCGCGGATTATTTTTTCTATTGGAATTGGCGCGGCTTTGGGGCTCTCTGGTGCATTGACTCAGGGATTGTTTCGTAATCCGCTAGCCGATCCCGGTTTGCTGGGGGTCTCCGCTGGAGCTGCCTGCGCCGTTGCCATGGGAATCGTTATTTTCTCTGATTGGAATGCCTCGCTTTCCCCCGAATGGCGATTTTGGCTGATTCCTGTACTGGCATTTTTGGGTGCCATTTCGGTTTGTTTTGCCCTGGATCGCATTGCCCGCTGGATTACGCCTGGTTCTATAGCGGGTTTATTGCTGACCGGCATCGCCTTAAATGCCCTTGCTGCTTCCATCATTGGACTGTGCACCTATTTAGCTAGCGATGAGCAGTTGCGTAATCTCACCTTCTGGACCATGGGGTCCCTATCAGGAGCAAATTGGATGGTGGTGATAGCGATCACTATGCTCTTTGCTTTAGCGTGGTGGCGTTTACGCAGGCTACTGGCCGTAATGAATGTATTGGCCCTAGGCGAATCGGTGGCGGCTCATGTGGGTGTAGAGGTTGGGCGTATCCGAATGGAAATTATTATTTGGGTGGCTTTACTCTCTGGCTTTGCCGTTGCTTGGTGTGGAATGATTGGATTTATTGGCTTAGTAGCACCCAATTTTGCGCGTGCTTGGCTGGGGGCTGATCAGAAAAAGGTCATCCCAGCATCGATGGTGTTGGGCGCTATCTTATTGGTGTTGGCTGATACCTGTGCGCGTACGCTGGCGATTCCGGCAGAAGTGCCCGTTGGGATTTTCACGGCGCTATTGGGCGCTCCATTTTTTATCGCTTTATTGCGCTCTTCGCGGCGCCACATAGCATGACGCACGGAATTTGCCATCTTCAAAATCTGCATTTGATTCTCGGGGAAAATGCATTCGGACCATTTTCATTTCAAATTGATCCAGGCGAGAGAATTGCCATATTGGGACCCAGTGGTGCAGGGAAAACAACCCTATTGAAATTAATTGCTGGCGACATGCGCTTTCATTTGGGGGTGTATTTATTCAATGGCATAGCAATCAATGCATGGTCTTTATACGCACTCAGCAGAGTGAGGGCAGTACTACCCCAGTCCAGTGAACTTGCCTTTGGGCTGCCGGTCAAACTAATCATTGGCTTGGGCAGGATATCGATTGCGGACGATACTCAGCTTGCCGATATTATTGTGCATGCGGCAGGCATGGCTCGCTGTGAACATCTGCTTGATCGGAGTTTTAATACTTTATCGGGCGGTGAAAAGGCCCGCGTGCATCTCGCTAGGGTGTTTGCGCAATTATGGGATGCGCAAAATGGCCTGATCCTAGTGGATGAGCCGCTGGCTTCTTTGGATCCTGGTCTTCAAATAGAGTTACTCGAAGGCATGCGGCTCTACGCCAGTAAGCGGAATCACGCCATTGTGGCCGTCTTGCATGACATCAATCAAGCGATGCAGCATTTTGAGCGACTCATTTTGGTAAAAAAAGGAAACATGGTGGGGGACTTAGCGGCCGACATGAACGCCATTCCCGATCTGGCCCGTTTGTACAATATGCGATTAGAGGCAGTTCATGTGGAAGGAATGCCGCCGCTCATTTATTCAAGGACATGCTCCTTGCTTGCGTTTTCATCAGTAGGCTTATGCCAACAATGTTAAGCTGGAGCGTAATACCCTATAAAAAGCCGATAAATATAAGCCCAGCAGAAATAGGGATTTCCTGATAGCGTAATGCTAATGAAACTGGGCAGTAAAAGCCTATAGGAGTCTTTGGTATGAAACGTATTTTTCTATTTTTAGTGACCAATATCGCCATCATGTTGGTGATTACCGTCATCATCAATATTTTTGGTTTGGGGCAAATTCTGGATGCGCAGGGCGTTCACATTGAGCTCGGCCAGCTACTCATGTTGTCTGCCGTTGTGGGCATGACGGGATCGTTTATTTCCTTAGCCATGTCGAAAACCATGGCGAAACACTCCACTGGGGCTTATGTGATTGAGCAGCCTCGTAATGAACAAGAGCAGTGGCTGCTCAGTACCGTAGAGCGTCAAGCCAATGCGGCCGGAATCGGTATGCCAGAAGTGGCTATTTACGATGCGCCAGACATTAATGCCTTTGCCACGGGTATGTTTCGGAATGATGCTCTGGTTGCGGTCAGCACGGGGCTGCTGCGCGGCATGACCCGAGATGAAGCGGAGGCGGTGCTCGCCCATGAGGTCAGCCATGTGGCCAATGGTGATATGGTGACTTTGGCGCTCATTCAGGGGGTGATTAACACCTTTGTGTTTTTCTTATCCAGAGTGATTGGGCACATTATTGATCGGACGGTCTTTAAGACTGAACGTGGTCACGGGCCTGCCTACTGGATTACCACCATCATTGCGCAATTGGTGCTCGGCATCTTAGCCAGTGCAATCGTGATGTGGTTTAGTCGTCAGCGCGAATACCGGGCTGATGCGGGCGCTGCCTATCTTGAAGGTAAGCATAAGATGATTGGCGCTTTAGAGCGATTGCAAAAATCCGTCAATCAGCCGCATCTGCCAGAGCAGCTCGAGGCCTTTGGCATCTCGGGAGGAATGGGTAGCGGGCTCAAGCGTCTATTCATGAGTCATCCGCCATTGGATGAGCGCATTAGCGCACTACGCAGCTTAGCCTAGTGTAACGGGGGCGGCTAACGGATACGCCATTGCCGATCCGTTGGGTAAGCATAGTACCCATTGCAGAATCTCACTTGGCTCAATTTACAGCCAAGCGATTCCCATTTGACATTGAAAAAAAATGGTATTAGATTGTTCTAATCTATTCATTTTTCACTTAATAAAAATGATGAATCGCGGTGATGCTGCTGGACTCCGGTCTGAGCAATTTCAATTGACACCACCTAAAGTACTAGAGGCGCTCTTTGCATCTGCTGGTGTTCATATCAATGGACCTCACCCTTGGGACATGCAAGTGCATGATCCGCGGGCGTTCAATGCAATTCTATCCAAATGGTCTTTAGGGTTGGGTGAGTCGTATGTGGATGGTTTTTGGGACTGCAATGAGCTAGATACGATGCTCACTAAAATTCTTCAGGCCGATCTCAATATGAGCATTAAAGGCAAGGCCAGAATACGCCTTGCTATTGAGGTGGCACGAGCTAAATTCATTAACCTGCAATCGCCTGGACGCGCATTTGAGGTTGGCGAGCGCCATTACGATACCGGTAATGACTTTTTTGAGAAGATCTTGGATGCGCAAATGATTTACTCCTGTGCTTATTGGGAGCATGCAAAACACCTTGATCAAGCGCAGGCCCATAAACTCGAGATGATTTGTCGAAAGCTAGAGTTAAAGCAGGGTGAACGTTTACTCGATATTGGCTGTGGTTGGGGCGGTCTTGCTGCGTATGCAGCTAAGCATTATGGCGTAGAAGTGGTTGGCATTACCGTCTCTAAAGAACAGCAAAAAATAGCTCAGGGTCGATGTGAAGGTCTGCCGGTTCGGATTGAGTTAATGGATTATCGTCAGCTAGTAGGTCAGTTTGATAAGCTGGTTTCAGTTGGGATGTTCGAGCATGTCGGCGAAAAGAATTATCGCGATTATTTTGAAGCCGCAAATCGCCTACTGGTAAATGATGGCTTATTTTTATTGCATACCATCGGAAGCGATGTTAGGGTGGACCGAACCGATCCATGGATCGATCGTTATATTTTTCCAAATGGGAAAATACCATGTGCTAGCGAAATCACCGATGCCGTAGAAGGATGCTTTCTGATTGAGGACTGGCATAACTTTGGTTCTGACTATGACAAAACACTGATGGCTTGGTTTGTTAATTTGGAGCAGAATTGGTCTAAGCTGTCCGGTAAGTACAGCAATCGCTTTTATCGAATGTGGAAGTTTTATCTACTAGGGAGCGCTGCGTATTTCAGAGCAAAACAAGGTCAGTTGTGGCAAATTATGTTGGCAAAGCGTTCAAGGTCGGGTCCGTATCGCTCTTATCGCCCGCGTAGCCAGTTGATATAGGGATCTTTTTCAAAAATTTGTATCGAAGATTGCGGCGTTTATGTACTCGTGGTTAATTTGCTGGCATAAATTCATTATCAAGACTGACAAAGACAAACAGAATATTTGAATTGCAATACCCCCAAGAGCAATCGGTAGTAATAACCCTAGCTAGCGAGCGTCAGGTATTAAGGGCGATTCGTCATGTGGTACTGGATGAAATGGCTGAGCGATTGCGCCATTAAACGGCCGCAAACCCCAGTCTCAATTGAGCTGAAGCGACCCAAACTCCAGAATTAATTGCTGATCTGATGCAGGGTGATATTGATGTGGCTGTTTTGCCGGAAGACTAACAATTGGTTGAGTTTTATCAACAACCTTTATTAACAGAGCAATACGCTGTGTGGGAGCGGAGCGGGGAATGAATCATTTGCCTAAGAAATTATCCATTAAGTCATTCAAAAACGTAGAGCATGCATTGCTTAATCGCCAGTTCCTAATGCGCCGGCAAATTGAAATGGAAGCTAGAAGAGAAATATTCAATTGAATGTTCGGCTAGAGCTATCCACCATGGAGGATCTTTTGGAAGTCGCAAAAGCGAAAGGTCTTACGGTAATAGTAAGCCCTATTGCATGCAGAAGGGATGTGGGATTGATTTCAAGACCCATAAGGGGTGAGTTCTTAAAAAGGAGGGCAGCCTTATGCTGGCGAAAAGGCAGGTTTGTAACGAGTGCCATGCGCGCGTTTCACGAT
Source organism: Polynucleobacter sp. (assembly GCA_030696845.1). GTDB lineage: Bacteria > Pseudomonadota > Gammaproteobacteria > Burkholderiales > Burkholderiaceae > Polynucleobacter. The sequence continues at coordinate 1,844 of JAUYRJ010000022.1, read as the reverse complement.
ACCGCACTTGAAATTAGTGGTAAATTAAAGCAATGGTAATCACTCCGTACTGATGACAAAATAACACGGTTCATATGCCTACCTTCTGGAGGGCGTATACCCAATCCGATTGCCATTGTTATCAAATACATTGGTAACGCCCGATGGGGCAGTGACTTCATAGCCAATGCGGTTGCCCTTATTGTCATACACCCCATTATTGGAGTTGTAATTGAGCTCACTGTTTTTATAGTTCAGTGGGCTATTGTTGTAATTGAGGGGGCTGTTGTTGTAGTTCAGTTCGCTATTTTGGTAGTTGAGCGGACTGTTTTGCCAGCTGGTTTGAGCAAGTGCTTTGCCTGTAAATAGGGCGACTTGGGTAATGAGGACAGCTGCGATGAGGTATTTCATGGTGACTCCGTATCAATGAAGTGAAAAGGTCGATTTACTAACACCTTCATCCTAATGTTGGGGTAGGTCACAGGGTGAGCTTATGGGAAATTCAGGTGCTGAATCGCTACCACTTTACTAGACACTTGCCAACCTCGCTTGGTACTGCTTTTCAAATCTTACCGGAGAAAGCCCATTGTTGTAACCATGGTGCCTAACTGGGTTGTCCCGCGGGGACTTCCTTCGTTCGTAAAACATTTCGATGTAATCAAAGATATCTTCCCGTGCTTTACTTCTAGTGGCATAGGTTTTACGCTTGATTCGTTCCCGTTTGAGTAGCTGGAAAAAGCTTTCCACCACTGCGTTGTCATGGCAGTTGCCTCGACGACTCATGCTTTGCTTTAAGTTGTGTTCCTTTAAAAAGGCTTGCCACTCATAGCTTGAGAACTGACTGCCTTGATCGGAGTGGATCATCACAGTTTGCTGGGGTTTGCGCCGCCAGATCGCCATTAGCAAGGCGCTAATCACAAGTTCTTTATCCATCTGACTTTGCATTGACCAGCCCACAATTTGCCTTGAGAAGAGATCTAAAACCACCGCTAAATACAGCCAACCTTCGTGCGTACGGATATGCGTAATGTCGGTTACCCAAGTCTCGTTGGGTTCTAAAACATCAAACTGCTGCGCCAAGTGATTGGGGGCGACAACGTGGGGCTTACCCCCATGGTGGCGTGGGTTCCGGTAGCCTGTTTGGGACTTGAGCCCTTCTGCCTTCATCAAGCGATACACGCGCTGCTCACCGCACGCAATCCTCAGGTCTTGCAAGTCATCATGGATCTTGCGATAGCCATAAACAGCGCCACTGGCTAGCCAGGCTTGTTTAATTTGGCCAACGATCATTTGGTTCTCGCGACTTCTGCCGGAGCTGGGCTCTTTAAGCCAAGCGTAATAGCCGCTGTGGTGAACCCGCAGTACTTTACACATCGTACGGATGGCATGCTCATGTTGGTGCTTTTTGATGAAGGCGTACTTTAACCGGACTCCTTGGCAAAGTACGCGGCGGCCTTTTTTAGGATATCGCGCTCCTCAGTGACCCGCCTGAGCTCAGCCTCCAATCTTTTGAGCTTGGCTGTTTGATCGTCTTGCGCTAATCGCTGTTCTGGTGGAATGCCGTATTTGCGTATCCAGGCATACAAACTATGAGTGGAAACACCCAAGCGTTTGGATACATCAGCCACCCCAAAACCCCGTTCAACCACCTGTTTAACCGCTTCCAATCTGAACTCTTCTGTAAATCGATTGCCTTTGTTCATAACACCTCCTAATAGACTAAATATGGACTACCCACATTCCAATAGACACCGTTATAGTTTAATTAAACCAAACGGAGGCGGTAATGGGGAAGGAGCATTTTGCAGAAGAGTTCAAGTTAGAGGCAGTTAGGCAGGTGGTTGAGCGTGGCTTTTCGGTAACCG
>JAUYRJ010000017.1 GCA_030696845.1 Polynucleobacter sp. | reverse complement strand
ATACCAAACCCTATCCGCCAAATACTGGGGCTTGTTTGCTCGAGTTGAGCGTTTGCGCGCTCTTCTGGGGGATCGAAATGCAGACTTCTCCGCTATTCCAGAGCAATACAATCTATTGGTTACCGAGCAAGAATTTACTCTGAAAACATCGCGTGATCAAATCAAGCAACTGGAAGCGGAGATTAAGATTTTGAGTGAGGTTAGCGCAATTCGAGGCGATCTTGCCAAAGAGAAGTTAGCAACCCGTGTGCAGGCGCTTGATGCGCTTCGCAACCTTAGTCAGGCGCAAGCCGAACTATTGCGTTATCGCCGCGCCAATATGGATGATCTCAACACCTCCTCTGGCGAGCTTGCTCAGGTAGAGGAACAACTGACAAAATTGCGTGATCGACTAGAGCGAGTCGATATTGTTTCGCCGGTGGATGGAGTGGTTCAGGATTTGAAGTTTCGAACGGTTGGCGGCGTTATTCCGCCAGGGGCAATGCTGATGAATATTGTGCCGATTGACGGCAAGATGCACGCTGAAGTGCGGGTCCAGCCAACTGATATTGGATTTGTAAAAAAAGGAGAAGAAGCTCGTCTCAAATTGGGTACTTATGACTTCATGCGGTACGGCACCATTACCGGTACGGTCACAATGGTTTCGTCATACAGCACCTTGGATGAGAAGTTGAATCCCTACTTCAAGGTCATTGTGAGCATTCCGCAAAATTTTGTCGGTGATCAAGATAAAACGATTGAACCGGGTATGACAGTGCAGGCCGACATCATTACCGATCGCCAGTCGGTTTTGAAATACCTATTCCGACCAATTTATGCCGCATTTTCTCAAGGTATGCGTGAACGATAGACTGAAGGTAATTGCAAATGAACCCAACTAAGTCAGTATCAGATAATCGTAAATCGCCTTCAATCAGCACGCGCTCACCGATGCCAACGCAGGCCCAGATTACTTTATCTGAGCGTCAACAAGAAATCATCGCGTTGCTAGCAGAAGGTAAAAGCAATAAAGAAATCGCGGACTTACTCAAGATTGGATACGGCACAGTAAAACAACACCTGTTTGTGTTGTTTCGCAAGCTGGGCGTCACCAATCGGACTAAAGCAGTGATTACCGCAACCCATCTGATGAAAGAGCGTCCTAATCATTTTGGAACGAAGGCCAAACGCGCCTCAAGGCAATCTAAACTCGCGCTAGTGGAATCGAATAGTCATTCATGGCGACTGGTATCTGCAATTGTGATTTCTGCTCCAGATGCAAATCTCGCTACGCCTGAGGAGCTGTCTTGGCGTAATCACTATTTAATGGATTTACGAGACGCATTACAAGCCTATGTCGATGCGCTCGATGGTCAGTTTTTGATATTGCCTTATGGCGGTATGTTGGCCTGGTTCGGCTATCCCAATACGCATTTAGATGACGCTGATCGCGCCGTGAAACTGGCGCAATTTACACAGTATTGGTCGGATCAGTATGCCTTGCAGGATTCAGCATTGCCGCTTGATAGACGTGCCCCACATTTAATCGGGGTGGGAGTCGCATCTAAGCCGGAAATGAGTTCGGATCGTAAAAATGAGTTGTTTGCGTCGGACTCATTTCGGTTGGCCGCCATTCTGGCGCGCAATGCGCGTAGCTTAAAACATCCGTTGGCTGATTCCTTGACTAAAAAGCTGGCGCCGAATAGCGTTTCTTGGCTAACAGTTAAAGCCAAGGCGCCTGAATTAACTCAAGTTGGCGATGTTTCCGCGATTGGCGGACGTGATTTGCCACCAACTGATTTGAGTTTTTTATGGGGTGGATTACCTTTTTTCCAAGGTGTTGTTGATTCAGTTAAATCAGGTGTGGCGCAATGGATTGCGGTGGAATCATGGCCGCCAATTAATACCAACTCCCTGATTGATGCCATGGGAAATGCGGCTCAATTAAATGGTTTTCAGGCAATCCAGATTCGTACGCCGAGTTTTCATCGGCGCGATAAGTTACTGCAGAGTTTTCTTGCGCAGGCTGAATATTCCTTATTAGACTCTACCGCTCACGAATTTGATTTGCCAGCGAGCGCTGGTGAGGGTGAGCGCTTAGGCAACCTTTTCGCTCAGCAAGCGATGCGTAAACCCCTGATCATTCAGGCATACGGATTGAAGGCGTTTGAAGAATTTAAGCTTGTTTTAGGTGAGCGTGGGATCGATCGAATGGCGGCTCGACCAATTATCGTTATTGCTGCAAACTTAAGCGAAATACACGCATCGCAGACGTCCGTTCGGCTGTTGGGCCCACGACCAGTTGAGATGCCGTTTTCGCGCGTTTACACGATGCAGGCTCCCGTCCGCGAATCGTTGCCAGAAGGTATTCGAGTCGATTTACAGGCCATTTTGGACGATCTCTCGCCGCCGTCACAATCAATTGTGCTGTTTGCGGCAAAAGATCCTAGCCAATCGATTGAGCAAGCCATTGCGGCCTTGCATCTTCCCCATCATCAAAGTCAGGGCGCATTGCATGAATTGACATCAATCGGGGTGATTGTGGCAAAGCAGGGTGGTGGGTTTGAGTTTCGCGACCTTGCAACCGCAGAAGCAATTCAGAGGCTGAGCCTGCCTCGTGCCTGAGTCTGAATAAGAATCAAATGGGTAAGTATCCGAAATGCACAGTGATCTGGATTGCTACTTGCTTGAGCCTGGTTGCTGAGATCAGTTTTGCTCAGGTTGCTGGAGGGGGTTGGGTTAGCGAGGACGCGGCCAGTATTCGAGCTAATGCTGCGAACCCGGAACTTCGGCCACATCCACCCGATGCTCCGCATTCCCTTGTGATTGGAATCAAAGGCCAGATTTCTAAAAATACCGTAAAGAAGCTTAGCCAATCGATTTTGCAGGAGCGCGAAGATCCTATACCGGCTGGCTTGATTGTGTTGCTAGATTCTCCGGGTGGTGACGGCATGGCCGCTATGCAACTAGGTCAATTGCTGCGTCAAGCGAATGCCCATGTTGTTGTAACAGGCGAGTGCTCCAGTGCGTGTATTTTTGTACTGGCTGGCGGGGTTGTGCGCGTTGCGCCTTCCTATTCGGTTGGCATTCATCGTGGCCGCATTACGATGAGCGACGCGAATGCTAAGATTATTAAAGAAGTGGATGTGCGTGCTAACCCCGCAGCTAAAGCGGCGCTGCAGCATTTCGAGCGTGAGGCGCCGTTATTTTTTGAGGCTATGGGCATGTCTCCTGAATTATTCCCGCTAATGCAGTCGCATCAGCTTAAAGGAGTCTTTCGTCTTAGCGCTTCTGAAATCAGCAAAATGGGCCTGTCGGGTTTTGATAGCCACTACCTAGATCGGCGAGTCGCGGTATATCAACAGCGTGGCAACCCCTTTCCGGCTGACCATGAAGAGCTTAAAAAGCGCACCATGCGAGTAGCCTCGCGTTGCTCAGGCTTTGAAAAGCAGCACTCTGAATTCATTCGTTGTTACCGGGAAACCCTGCAAAATCCCTTTGTGAATTAGTGTTAATGGTTATATTAAGTATATAACTATAGTTATAGAACTAATATTAGGCTTGGTCGCAGCTGCATTAATCAATACAGTTAATTCATATAAGGCTTTTTGCCTTTGTGTTGCATTGGACTAAATTCATGGCTGACAGCAAGACACCTCCCTCGGGTCAACAAGCCCAAGATGCTCAGCATCTAGATAATATGACCTCGCTCCAGCAGCCTAGCTCTGCGGAGCAGTCCCCGTTAACGCAATCCAATGATGCGCGTGGGGATGCGCCAGTAAGCAGCCCCCCAACGCAATCGCCGGATAGTCCAAGTTTATTTAATGAGCCAAAAAATCCCAACAACAAAGTGGTGCAGGTTGAGACGCCGGAGGCACTAGAAGAGGCGGAAGAAAACCGCGCTATTTCTGAAGCCAATGAGCGCGAAAGTAGGGGTATTGAAAATCTTGCCCCGATCAATAGCAATAACTTAAATCAAAACTTCACCGTGCAAGGCAATAGCGAGGGATCTACCAGCGGCAATGTCGGTGAAGCGGCCTCACGTACTATTACCACAACAAACAGCAATGGAGTTGATTCTCCTACATCCGTTCCTGCGGGACGTGTGTCTAGTACACCTTCTGCAACGCAGCCGAGTACTGCGCCAAGCGCTGAGCCAACAGCTTCATCCGAGGCGGCACCGATTAGCGCTGCGCCCACAATAACTTCAACCGTCACGACCCAAACGCAATCGCTGATCACTCCGCAGGCGCTAATTACTCCAGGTTCGGCAACGCCTATAGCGCCCGTTACGATAGATGTGCCTAGCCTTCTTGCGGCTGATACTGTTGTGACTGCTGAAGATACAGTAATCACGGGCAATGTTCTAACGAACGACAGTGATGTTGATAGTGCGCTCAGCGTGACTAGTTTTACCGTCAATGGCAGCACCTATGCTGCAAGCACATCACTCCAGAATATCGATGGCGTAGGTAGCTTGGTACTCAATACCAATGGTGCCTATACCTTTACGCCAGATGCCAACTGGAACGGTAGTGTACCGACGATTGCATACACCACTAATACGGGTAGCAGTTCTGTTCTTGAGATTACAGTAGTGGCTGTCAACGACGCGGCCGTGATCAGCGGCACCAGCACCGCCGCCTTAACCGAAAGCAATGCGGTCCTTACCGCTAGCGGTACGCTGACGGTCAGCGACGTCGATAGCGCTGCTACCTTTGTGGAGCAAACCAACGTCGCCGGCAATAACAATTACGGCAGCTTTAGCATCGATGCCAATGGCGCCTGGACTTACACCACCAGCAGCGCGAATAACGCCTTTGCGGCCGGCACCAACTACACCGACAGCATCACCGTCGCGACCGCCGATGGCACCACGCAAGTAATTACCGTCACGATCACCGGCACCAACGACGCCCCCCTCAACTCCATCACAACCACCAGTTTTACGGTCGCCGAAGACGCATCCTTAGCGATCACTGGATTGACTGTCAGTGATGTCGATAGCGGTACATCCCT
>JAUYRJ010000065.1 GCA_030696845.1 Polynucleobacter sp. | reverse complement strand
GGGATGAATTTGCATTGCCTGCGGCGCCAAAGATGGATTTTATTATTACCGTTTGCGACAATGCCGCAGGTGAAGTGTGTCCGATTTGGCCGGGAAATCCGGCAACAGCGCATTGGGGCTTTCCTGATCCCTCACAGGTGGCAGGGAGCGATGAAGACAAGCGTAGGGCATTTCGGGATGTCATGACCGGTCTAAAAAAACGCATCGATATGCTAGGTTCTTTGCCTTTGGAGAAATTGGATGCTTTAAGCATTCAAAGTGAACTTCAGAAATTAGCTCAGGGGTAACAATGGGCTTGTTTGAGCGATTTTTAACGGTTTGGGTTGGTCTTGGTATTGCTCTTGGTGTGCTTTTGGGCATGATGATTCCTGGCTTATTTCAGTCGATTGCTTCGATCGAATACGCTCACGTTAATTTGGTTGTTGCGATTTTGATCTGGATCATGATCTATCCCATGATGATTCAAATTGATTGGGGCGCTGTCAAAGACATCCGCAAAAAACCCCAGGGACTCATGCTGACTTTAGTGGTGAACTGGTTGATTAAGCCGTTCACTATGGCCGCCCTCGGAATCCTTTTCTTTCGTTACATTTTTGCCCCGTGGGTAGACCCCCAGTCGGCCCAAGAATACATTGCCGGTATGATTTTATTAGGCGTTGCCCCATGTACGGCAATGGTATTTGTTTGGAGTCAGCTGGTCAAAGGGGACGCCAATTACACCTTAGTTCAGGTTTCTGTGAACGATCTCATCATGGTGCTTGCGTTCGCCCCAATCGCAGCATTCTTGCTGGGTGTAACGGATGTAAGCGTGCCATGGGAAACCTTACTCATCTCCACCATACTCTATGTAGTATTGCCTTTGGTAGCGGGGATTGCCACACGGCATATATTGACTCGGCAATCCGGAGATGCAGTAGGGCGCTTTGTAGCGCATCTAAAACCATGGTCGATAGTGGGCTTGATTGCAACAGTGGTGCTGCTCTTTGGATTTCAGGCGAATACTATTATTAATCAACCGGGTGTGATTATCCTGATCGCAATTCCCTTGATTCTTCAAACCTACGGTATCTTTTTTATCAGTTGGTGGGCCGCTAAGAAACTAAAGCTAGAGCATGCCATTGCTGGTCCAGCCTGCTTGATCGGCACTTCCAATTTCTTCGAGCTCGCTGTCGCGGTTGCCATTTCCTTGTTTGGCCTTAACTCAGGCGCGGCATTAGCTACTGTGGTGGGCGTTTTGGTTGAAGTGCCAGTGATGCTGTCTTTAGTTGCAATGGTTAATCGGTGGCGACCTATAGGGCAGGTCGGTGAATCTAACGATGACTAAACCCAAAATCTTGCCCGATATGGCTTTACCCCAAATTGACTCAGCGAGCTTCGTGATACCCAGTATGGCGCAATTCAATGCCGTCATGCCGAATCATCCGCCACGCTTTTTGTTGCTCTACGGCTCATTGCGACAGCGATCATTTAGTCGTTTACTCACGGAAGAGGCGGCGCGTATTTTGACAGTCATGGGTGGCGAGGTTCGGGTATTTAATCCTAGTGGTTTGCCCTTGCCCGATGATGCACCGGAAACGCACCCTAAAGTAGTGGAATTACGCACATTAGCAGAGTGGGCCGAAGGCATGGTCTGGTGCTCGCCGGAGCGCCATGGTGCTATGACGGGTATTCTCAAAACGCAAATCGATTGGATTCCGCTGAGTGTTGGAGCTGTTCGGCCTACACAAGGCAAAACCTTGGCCTTAATGCAAGTTTGTGGTGGATCGCAATCCTTTAATGCGGTCAATCAAATGCGGGTACTCGGTCGTTGGATGCGGATGATCACCATTCCAAATCAGTCTTCGGTTCCTAAGGCTTTTTTGGAGTTTGATGAAAATGACCGCATGAAACCCTCAGGGTATTTTGATCGGGTGGTGGATGTTTTAGAGGAGTTATATAAATTTACCCTGTTAACGCGCCAGCACTCGGCTTACCTAGTTGACCGTTACAGTGAACGCAAGGAGAGCGCCGAGACCTTGATGAAGCGGGTAAATCAGCGCTCTGAGTGAAGATGAGTTGGTATGTTGAAGGCTTTTCATGACAAAATAAGCTCCTGAATGACATCAGGAGTATTTATGCCGCACCCGATTCGCCTAGTAAGAGCAGTCTTATCGTCAATTGGCTTAGCTGCTTTACTTGCCGCTTGCTCGATGGGTAATCCACCTCCGCTAGATGGGCAATCCTATACACAAAGCGCGTACGATCAAAGTCAATCGCAGCCATTTTCACAGCAGCAGTTGCAGTCGCTTGTTTCCTCGATAGCGCTTTATCCGGATTCGCTTCTGTCCCTCATGCTGCTCGGATCGACGTATCCGCTTGAAATCGCTGAAGCATATAACTGGCGCCAGACCAATCCCAAGCTGAGTGGTCCGGCATTACAAAATGCCCTGAACGCGCAAACTTGGAACGATAGTGTGAAGTCGTTGATTTCCTTTCCTCAGGCTTTCAACATGATGGGCGGCAATCTCGAGTGGACTCAAAATTTAGGCAATGCTTATAAGTTGCAACCCGCCGACACCATGAAAGCAGTTCAGATGCTGCGTAAGCGGGCGGAGCAGGCAGGAACACTAAAGACCAATGCTCAAATTACGGTTGCAATGGATCCGAATGGCAATACATTAATTCTGCCGGCCAGCACTCAGATTGTATATGTGCCGACTTATAACCCCAACGATGTTTATGGCCCCTGGCCGTATGCTGATTACCCGCCATATCCCGCCTATAACCCTGCTTGGGGGATGATGTCATTTGGCGTTGGTATGGCGATTGGCGCAGACTTTTGGTCAACGCCAAGCTGGAGTAATGGCACGATCAATGTAAATAATACTTCCGCTACCGTCCGCCCCAATCGCGGTGTAATTGGACCTAGCAGCATTCAAAACCAGCAGCGCTTGGCGAATGATTGGCGCAACAATGCAAGCGCCCAGCAAAAACAAGATGCGCGGCAATTGGGGCAGAGAGCCGATAGTGATTTTCAGAAGAATGCGAGCTCCCAAGAGCGTCAACAGGCAAGCCAACTTGATCAAGCTGCGAGAAGCGATATGGCGTCTGATCGGGCTAGCCCCAGTTTAGATCGTGAAAGTCTTCAAGAGAATGCCTTGCGCAATCAGGCTCGATATGATGCTAACCAAGATCGCTTTAGCGGTGATCGCGGCAGTTTTGGTGGCGGTAGGGGCGGTTTTGGCGGAGGCCACTTTGGGGGCTTTCGGCGTTAATCCATTTTCATGATGAGTTTATATATGCACATTCAGCAATTCATAAGTCAAATACCATGCACATTCGCTATGCTGAGTGCGTTTGCGTTGGCACCAAGCCTGGTTGTGGCACAAACGCCATTACCCAATAGCGATGCCTCTACAAGCGCATTTATCGCCCTATGCAAGAATCAGGGTGACGTCGATGCGCAAAACTTTTGTTTTGGTTTTGGTGAGGGGGTATATCAATCCCATGTGATTGCGCGGGGTCCTAACGCCAAACCGACGGTATGCATACCAAAAGGATTGACGCGCGATGCTGTTTTATTGGAGTTTTTAACTTGGACTCAGGCACGTCCACAGTACAACTCGGAATTTGCCGCAAAAACCATTCTGCGGTTTTTTACGAACCGCTTCCCTTGCGCAAAGTCGAGTTGATTTTCGTGGCTTAGATCAATACTACTTTATTGGGGTTGAGGATATTGTTCGGGTCAAGCGCGCGCTTTAGGGATTTCATGAGATCGTGGGCTACGGCGCCACGGTGCGCTCGCAGTCCGGATAGTTTGAGTTGGCCAACGCCGTGTTCAGCGGAGATTGAGCCACCATGCAGTTCAACTTGCTCATAAACTAGTTCATGAATCGGCACCTCTTCTGCCTGATTAAAGGCGAGCGGATCAACTCCTTCCGGTGGTGCAATGTTGTAGTGCAAGTTCCCATCGCCAAGATGGCCAAAATTAATGATCCGAATACCGGGATAGCGCTGACGCATCAATGCGTCGGTTTTTTGCATAAAGCTATCTAGGCCCGATAAAGGAATAGTAATATCGTGCTTGAGGTTGGCGCCTTCCTGTGCCTGAGCAAGCGTAATGTGCTCCCGCATTTGCCAGAAAGCGTTCGCTTGCGTTAAGTTACTCGCAATAATGGCATCGCTTACAAGGCCTTCTTCCAGGGCAGTCTCTAAAATGCGCTCGAGCAATTGGCGTACATGGTCTTCGCTCTCATGATCGGATAACTCAATTAATACTGTAAAGGGCGGCTTGCCTTGTAGTGGATTTGCCATTTGCGGAAAATGTTTAGCGCATAAATCCAGCGATTCTTGCGTCATCATTTCAAAGCCAGTCAAGAGTGATGCGGCCCGCTGCTGAAATAAATTGAGGAGTGCAATAGTAGAAGGGATATCAGGCGTTGCAACCAGGGTGGTCCACTGCGCAACCGGTAGTGGATACAGCTTGAGAACGGCAGCGGTAATAATGCCAAGCGTGCCTTCAGAGCCTATAAATAAATCACGTAAGTCGTAACCAGTATTGTCTTTGCGAAGCCCTTTTAGGCCGTGCCAGATTTCTCCTTGGGCTGTAACCACCTCTAAGCCTAAACACAGATCGCGGGTGTTGCCATAACGCAGGACATTGGTGCCGCCCGCATTGGTTGCGAGGTTGCCGCCAATCATGCAGCTGCCCTCCGCCCCCAGGCTAAGGGGAAACAAGTAGCCATGCTCGGCTGCTTTCTCCTGAATGGATTGCAAAATGCAACCCGCTTCCACTGTCATTGTTTGGTTTGCGGTATCGATGTCGCGAACGCGACTTAGGCGTTTTAAGCTTAATACAATTTCAGTGCCGCTGCCGTGTGGGGTGGCGCCACCACAAAATCCGGTATTGCCGCCTTGGGGAACAATGGGTACATTTGATTTAGCGCACGCTTTGACTATTGCCGCCACCTGATCGGCATTTGATGGCAAAACAACTGCGCGCGCTTTGCCGGTAAAACGCTTACGCCAATCCGTTAAGAAAGGGGATTTATCTTCTTCCGCAGTCAGTACAAACTCAGATCCGATGATGTGCTTCAGTTCGTCAATCAATAATTCAGTAGTCATGCATGGGCTCACTAAAATCCATTACAGGTCGGATAGCGACTCTTTTTCTTTTTTTAATCGCTTATGTTCTTCTTTTAAGGGCTTTAAATACATTAACAGAGCAATAAAACCAATCAGCGTGAGTATGGTTTCTAACAAGGCCATCCAGAAATTGGCTCCAGTTTCAAACAGGCGCACCAATCCTTCGGTCATGTAAATCAAAATCAGCATCGAAGCCCATTGCATCGTATAGTTATTTCCCCTCCAGATGCCAGGAATGGCGAATAGCAGCGGTAAGCCCTTAAGCACCATCCAGGAGCCTCCTGGTCTGAGCGGCGCAATAAACCACTCCCAAAACACACATAAGATGAACAGATCGACAAATGCGGCAGTCGCGATGAGAACGTACACATTTTTTTCTTGGATCGACCGCAAGAAAGAGGGGGGCTTAGGAAAAGGCATTAGGCAGGGCGCAGTTGAAGTGCAATGTGGGCCAGTCGCTTACCTTGGGCAATCGCAAGCCGCTTTTCTTCAGGGCTAATTGGCGCGCGACCATCGGCATGGGCTAAATGCGTGACGCCGTATGGACTACCACCACTCGAAGTGCTCATTAAATCGGCTTCGCTATAGGGTAAGCCCATCAGAATCATGCCGTGATGCATCAAGGGAATCATCATGCTTAGCAACGTGGTCTCTTGTCCGCCATGCAAGCTCCCAGTGCTAGTAAAGACGCAGGCGGGTTTACCGCACAGGGCGCCACTTAACCATTGTGATGAACTCCCGTCTAAGAAGTATTTCATGGGCGCGGCCATATTGCCAAAACGGGTGGGGGATCCCATCGCCAGCCCAATGCATTCCTCGAGATCGCGGTATTCGGCATACGGAGCGCCCTCACTTGGGACCGCTGATTCGGTTGCTTCGCATACAGTGGAGATAGGCGGCACTGTGCGGAGCCGAGCGCCAACGCCGGAAACGCTTTCGATGCCTTCCGCAATCATGCGGGCAAGGTCTCGTGTTGCGCCATATCGGGAGTAATACAAAACGAGTATTTCGGGGGAGGGCATTGGGTTGACCTGTTTAATCGAAAAAATGATGCTATTTTGGCTAAGTTCAAACAATCTCTTATGATACGGCGATGCAGTTTATCCGCAATCCTCAATTATGGCTCGCCTTTGCTCGCGAGCTTGCACAGCGTAATCGCCACCTTAATTTGAACCAAGTGGCGGGTAGTCTTGCGTTTACCACCACCTTGGCTTTAGTGCCCATGTTTACTGTGGGGTCGATTTTAATTGGGTATATGCCGCAGGTAATTGAAATGAAATATGCCCTGCAAGATTGGATTTTGCATACCTACCTTCCAGGAGGCATTAACCAGCCGGTTTTAAGCTACATTGACCAGTTTTCTAAAAAAGCCAAGGGACTCACGTATTTTGGTTTATTGGGTCTATTGGTCACCACTGTCATGATGATGGCGGTAATTGAAAAGGCGTTTAACCACATTTGGCAAATTAGAACTAAACGCCCCTTTGTGAAGCGCGTCGCAATTTATTGCTCGGCAACGCTGTTGGGTCCCTTGGTACTGGGGATTGGCATTTACCTGAGCGGCCGCTTGCTAAGCGCCGCGGAGGGCTTAACCGAGTCGGTCACAATTGGGTTTGAATTATTCGCGCTCACCATCCCCCTTTTGCTGACAATCGGTTTATTCACGATGGTTTATAAGGTCCTGCCTTACACCTTGGTGTCTTGGCGTGATGCTCTGCTCGGCGCACTATTGGCATCGGTCGTTTTTGAGCTCATGAAATACGGTTTTGGTTTTTTTATGACCAAAGCGCCTTTTTATAAAACGGTATACGGCACCTTTGCCATCCTGCCTTTGGTACTGATTTGGATTTATGTGACATGGTGGGTCACCTTGGCGGGCGCTTTATTGGCTGCCAATATGCCGATGATTCGGTCGGGGCTCCTTAAAATCAAGCGTCCCAATTAAGCGCCTTCCAAAACCGCACTTTCGTTCTGTCTACTAGGGTTAATGCCATCTTATTTTCAAATAAATGGACTTGATTCGATGGGGGCTTGGGAATATATTGAAATCGTAGCCGCAAGGCGTTGACCTGCCAATATAAGGAGCTCATATGAAAGTCAGCAATATTTTACAAGTCAAGGGCAGCGTCCTTTACACCGTAGCGCCTGATACCGCCTTGCAGACCGCGATTTTGGTCATGAGCGAGCATGATATTGGCTCCTTAGTGGTAATGGACTATGACAAGTTAATTGGCATGTTGACCTTTCGGGAGTTGATTCAAACCTTAGCAAAGCACCATGGCAACCTAGAAGGCTTGACGGTTCGCTCCGTCATGAGCACTAAGCCCTTAACGTGCGCCATGGAAACGGAGCTTGATGAGGTGCGTAGAATTATGCTGGCGCAGCACGCACGCTACCTGCCAGTAATGGATCAGCAGGTATTGATGGGGGTGATTTCCTTTTATGATGTGGCCAAGGCCGTGGTTGAGGCTCAGGATTTTGAGAACACCATGCTCAAGGCCTATATCCGCGATTGGCCGACGGATGATCTAGAAAAAGCGGCAAACTAAACCTCCATTCTTGGCAATGCCATAATGTCGGTATGTCAGGAAATACCTTAGGCCTTCTTTTTACGGTCACCACCTTTGGTGAGTCTCATGGTCCCGCGATAGGCGCTGTCGTTGATGGCTGCCCGCCGGGGATGCCCCTTTCGGAGATGGATTTGCAGGGCGATCTGGACCGTCGCAAGCCAGGTACTTCACGTCATGTCACCCAGCGCAAAGAAGAAGACCGGGTCGAGATTCTGTCTGGCGTATTCGAGGGAAAAACCACGGGCGCCCCCATCGCTTTGCTGATTCGCAATACCGATCAGCGAAGCCAAGATTATGGCGATATATTGCAAACTTTTAGACCGGGTCATGCTGACTACGCCTATCACTACAAATACGGCTTTCGAGATCCGCGCGGTGGCGGACGGTCTTCTGCTCGCTTGACTGCTCCGGTTGTGGCTGCTGCAGCCATTGCCAAGAAATGGCTGCACGCACAATATGGCACCACAATTACTGGCTATATGAGTCAATTGGGCGAGATTGCTATCCCATTTGAAGATTCAAGCCAGATAGAGTGCAACCCATTTTTTGCAGCAAATAGCAGCATTATTCCAGAGCTAGAACGCTATATGGACGGCCTTCGCAAAGCAGGGGATTCGTGTGGCGCCAAGATCGAAGTGCGCGCGAGTAGTGTGCCTATTGGTTTAGGCGAGCCACTCTTCGATAAGCTCGATGCCGATATCGCGCATGCGATGATGGGTATCAATGCGGTTAAGGGTGTTGAGATCGGTGCCGGTTTTGCATCCGTGGCCCAAAAAGGCAGCGTGCATGGTGACGAGCTCTATCCCGACGGTTTTGCAAGCAATCATTCGGGTGGAACCTTGGGTGGCATTAGTACCGGTCAGGACCTGCGTGTCGCGATTGCGATTAAGCCGACTTCCAGCATCATGAGCCCCAAAGAGTCGGTTGACTTGACCGGCAAACCGATTACCGTTCAAACCAAGGGTCGCCACGATCCGTGCGTTGGCATTCGCGCCACTCCGATTGCTGAAGCTATGCTGGCATTGGTGTTGATGGATCATGCCTTGCGCCATCGCGCTCAGTGCGCCGACGTCCATGTGGCTACGCCGCCCATCCCAGGATCCCGTCCTGGCGCCCAGTCCTTCTAAAGCGCGCGTAAGTTCATGACGCCATCGGTACGCTGGGCCTTCGGGTCCTTTTTCTTTTTGTATTTTGCGTATGTCGGATTAATTTCCCCTTTCGCCAGTTTGTATTTTGTCGATAAGGGGTTTAGCGCAATTGAGATTGCTGCGCTGATGTCGATGCTGCAAATTACCCGCATCCTAGGACCATTTTCTTGGGGCTGGTTATCCGATTATTTATCAAATCGGATCGGCATTATTCGATTTTGCGCGGCGCTGGCTAGCCTGGTTTTTTTATGCATCTTCTTTTTAGAAAGCTACCTCGCTTTTTTCATTTGGATGTTCATCCTTCACACGATTTTAAGTAGCCTCACACCGCTAGGAGAGGCCGCTACAGTGCATGCGCTTTTTAAAGACAATTCGTTTGACAAACGCTACGGTCGACTGCGTTTATGGGGATCGATTGGTTTCATTTGCATGGTGCTGATTGCGGGTGAATTTTTTGATCGCAAGGGAATTGAGTGGTTTCCATGGATTGGGGCGGGGGTGCTGTTCTTACTGGCGCTCGATACCTGGTGCATGCGCGAACCTCAATTGGAGCGACGTCCGATGATTAGGGGTGAGCTGCTGGGCGTCTTATTGAACCCTGACGTGCGTTGGTTTTTACTCTCGGGTTTTTTCATGATCTTTGCTCACGCCGCTTTGTATGTTTTTTTCTCTTTGTATCTCGCTAATTTGGGTTACGACAAATGGGAGATTGGACTCTTTTGGGCGTTGGGCGTGTTTGCGGAGGTGCTCTTTTTTTACTTTCAGAGTCAGGTACTCAGTAAGGTCGATCCCGAGGTGGTTTTGCAAGCGAGCTTTGGCATGGGGGTGGTCCGTTTTATGCTGATTGCGCTCTATCCCACTACAGGCATTTTGATTTTGGCCCAGGTATTGCATGCCGGCACGTTTGCTGCGCATCACAGCGCTAGTGTGAAACTCATTCAGCGCTGGTTCTCTGGACCGCTGCAAGCCCGCGGCCAAGCCTTATTCACAACGATTTCTTATGGATTGGGTGGGACTTTGGGCGGCCTTACTGCGGGATGGGTTTGGGAGAGTTTGCAGCCTCGGGATGTATTTGTCATGTCGGCTTTAGCCTGCGGCTTGGCGGGCATGGCCATTCAGAAATTACGTCCGCGCGGATAACGCCATTATTTTTTTGCAAATTACATTGAACTGTAATTGGGTCCTCCGCCACCTTCGGGCGTAATCCAAATAATATTTTGCGTGGGGTCTTTAATGTCACATGTTTTGCAGTGTACGCAGTTCTGCGCGTTAATTTGCAGGCGCGACTCGCCATTGCTTTCAACAAACTCATAGACCCCAGCAGGACAATAGCG